>QJVW01000024.1 GCA_003235575.1 Candidatus Eiseniibacteriota bacterium
TGGACGTCCACGAGGCGGAATCGCATGCCCGCCGTCTTCGCGGCCAGCCGAAGCGTGTCCAGGAAGAGCGGCGCGTCGACGTGGTGCGAGCACGTCGCCGTCGCCAGCATGCCGTCCGGCTCCAGCAGTCGCATGGCGGCGGCGTTCACCGCGACGTACTTCCGCAGTCCCTCACGCAGCGCCTTCTTGCTCTTCACCAGCGCCGGCGGGTCGACGATGATCACATCGAACCGCGCCCCGTCACGCGCGAATCCGCGCAGCGCCTCCTCCACGCCGGAGGCTCGAAAGTCGATGCGGCGGTCGGGGGCGTTTCGCCGGTGGTTCTCCCGCGCCCGGTCCAGCGCCCCCGTGCTGGAGTCGATCGCGACGACATGCTCCGCGCCGGCCGCCGCGCAGTGGAGCGCGAAGAGCCCGGTGTGGCAATAGAGGTCCAGCACGCGCTTCCCTCGCGCGCGCGCCGCCACGCGCTTCCGGTTCTCCCGCTGGTCGAGGAACTCTCCGGTCTTCTGCCCCGCTCGGAGATCCACCGAGAGGACAAATCCCTCGTAGGGCGCGTCGATGCGTTCCGGGACCTCTCCGCGAACCAGCGGATCGAGCCGCGCCAGCCCTTCCAGCGTGCGCGCGCCGGAGTCGCGCCGGCAGACGATCCCCGCCGGCTGGAGCACGTCGTGGAGAACATCCAGGATCATGTCGAGTCGCCGCTCGATGCCCGCCGTGAGACTCTGGATGGAAACATAGTCGCCGTAACGGTCGACGACCAGGCCGGGCAACTGGTCGCCCTCCCCGTGCACGAGACGATACGTCCGCTCCACGGGAAACAGCCGGCGGCGCAGATCGAGGGCTCGGGTAATCCGGTCACGGAAGAGCGCATCGTCGATCGGCCGGACGCGACGATGATAGAGCCGGATGGCGATCAGGGACTGCGGGTTGTAGAGGCCGACGCCGACGGGAAGGCCGCGGTGGTCGTGGACGACGACCTCGTCACCGGGCTCGGGCGCGCCGTCGACGCCGTCGAGTTCGTTGCTGAAGATCCAGGGGTGCCCCGATCGCAGACGCCGGTCCTGGTTCTTCGCCAGCCGCGCGCGGATCATGCGCCCCTCATCGGGCGCGTCGCGTGGCGCGCTTCTTGGCAGGAGCCTCGGGGGAGAGCCCAAGATAACCGATCATCTTGTTGGCCAGTTTCGCGGCGAAGAAGTCCGAAACGATTTGTCCCGGTATCGGGCAGAGCTCCACGATGTCCATGCCCACGACCTGCCGCCGCTCGCATACCGCGCGCAGCAGACGGAGCGACTCGTCCCACAAGAGCCCCCCCGGTTCCGGCGTGCCGACCCCGGGCACGATGGACGGGTCGAACGCGTCGAGGTCCACCGTGACGTACACCGGGTTGCCGAGGTCGTTCACGATGTCGTCGACCGGCAGCCCCTTCGCCCGAATCTCGCGCGCCAGGTACACGGGCGGCTTCTCCTCGTGGACGTAGTCCGCCTCCTCCTTGGAAACGCTGCGGATCCCGACGGAGACCGTGGGGATTCCGAGGTCGCGGATCCGTCGCATGACGCAGGCATGGCTCAGCTTCGTACCCTGGTAGGCGTCGCGAAAGTCGAGGTGCGCGTCCAGCTGCAGGACCGAGAGACCCGGGAAGCGCCGTTGCAGCGCCGCGACGGGTGACAGGGTCAGCGAATGTTCGCCGCCCAGGGTGAGCGGCACGATACCCCGCTCGGCCACCGACTCGACCGTCTGCTCCAATCGCCGCATGCCCGCTTCGATATCCGCGGGGTCCACCTCGATCGCCTCCAGCGTCGCGACGCCGATCTCGAACGGTTCGCGGTCGAGCTCCTCGTCGTAGAACTCCACCTGACGCGACGCCTCCAGAATGGCCTGGGGACCGAACCGCGTGCCCGGCAAATAGGACGTCGTCTGGTCGAACGGCGCGGGGATCACCGCGACCCGGGCGTTCTCCAAGCGCGCTTCACGCGGCGTGAGTCCGAGGAACAGGTTGGGCGCGGGCGGGGCCAGACGGCGGCGGGGCGAGGCGGGCACGGGGTAACCTCCGAAACGACGCCGCGCGGCTCAGGACCGCGCGGCGGTGGAATGCGAGTGCGGCGGAGCGGGGAGATTAGTAGTCGTCGTCATCCTCCCCGTCGTCATCATCGTAGTCGTCGTCTTCCTCCTCTTCGTCCTCGTCGAGATCGTCCTCTTCCTCTTCGTAGTCGTCTTCCTCTTCCTCATCGTCGTCGTCGAGGTTCGAAGGGTCTTCGTAATCGTCATCGTCGTCCATCGTGTCCCGATCATTGTAAAGGTCGGACCGCCGAGGCGAGAGCGCCATATCCTCGATCTTGCTGTAATACCGTTCCCAGCTCATCTTCCTGCTCCTACATTCCAGCCCATGTCGCGCGATTGCGGGGGACCGTTTTCAAAACCGAGACGGGAAGGTACGGAGCGGCCCGGCCAAGGTCAACGAAAATCGACACGCCCTTAACGTGTTGCGCGCGTTGCAATTCCGGCCTCTCTGAGCGCGGCGTTCAGCGCAGTCTTCGTGCCGGAGGGGAGGGCTTTGCGTCGGAGCGCCCCGCAGGCCCGCAGCGTCGCCCGCAGCGAGCGGCACGTGGCGGCGCAGGAGGGGCACGCGCGGACATGCGCCTCGAGCCTCGTGCAGAGCGTCGCGTCCACCTCTCCCTCGAGATGCCGGCTCATGTAGAGGGCAATGTCGGGGCAGCGGCGCGACGGGGACGCGCCCCCATCCCCCGGGCTCGGCTCCCGGAGCGGGGATAGCGCCGCCCGCAGGTGGAGGCGGGCGCGATGAAGCCGGGACTTGAACGCGCGTTCACCGATGCGCAGCACCGCGGCCGCCTCCCCGGCGGAAAGTCCCTCGACATCGCGAAGCACGACCGCCTCCCGCAGCGCCGGCGGCAGGGCGCGGATGGCCCCCTCGATCGCCGCGTTGATCTCGCGCCGTTCCATGGGTGTTTCGGGCCCGCCGGCGGGGTCGGCCGGCTCGGCGTCACGGTTCGCGCGCCAGGCGTCGAGAGATTCCATGGGCGGCGACGGCCGGCGACGGCGGCGGATGCAGGCGTTCCGCGCCACGGTGTAGGCCCATGTGCTCAGCGAGGCATCGCCCCGATAGCTTGGCAACGAGCGAACCAGCGAGGCGAGGACGTCCTGGGCGATCTCCTCCGCGTCCTCTCGATCCCGGCAAAACGTCATGCCGAAGCGGAAGGCGGGCTTGGAAACATGGCCGAGAAGCTGGCGGAGCGCGGCGGGGTCGCCGGCTCGTGCGCGTCGCAGCAGCCGCGTCTCCTGGGCCCGGTCGGAGCCGCTGCGGGCGGGGCTGCCGTCCCGGACGGAGACGGTATCCGAGAAGTATCTATTTTTCAATGGCTTAGAAGATTGTTTGAATCCTGCCCCCGACTTCGGTCTCCTACCCTTCGCCATGCCCATCCTCCAAATCACCGAGTCACGCAGGTGTGATCCTCATACGGCGATGATAGCAGCCTTTGCGCTCGTTCTATGGCTCTGCGGAGCGGTTGGAAGCCCGAACGCCGCTCGCGCGGAAGACGCCGCTACTCCTGCCCCGGCACCGTCCGTGTGGAACCTGGACCGCATTCTCGATTCCGCGCGGAACGACGCGCCCTGGGCCGCGGCGGCCAGGGCGGAGGGAAAGGCCGGGGAGGCCATGGGAGCCACGCACTGGGGGGCCCTGTCCCCGCGCGTGACAGCGATTGGAGGGCTGACCCGGACGAACGATCCCGCGCTCCTCTTTTCCCAGCGGCTCTGGCAGGGGCGGTTCACGGCCGACGACTTCGCGATCGACGCCCTGAACCAGCCGGGCCCGCGAACGGCCCTGGAGTACGGCCTGCTCCTCGAGCAACCGATCTGGAACGGCGGCGCGGAATTCACCGCACCGAAGGCGGCATCCCGT
The DNA here is from genome assembly GCA_003235575.1 of Candidatus Eiseniibacteriota bacterium. Taxonomy (GTDB): domain Bacteria; phylum Eisenbacteria; class RBG-16-71-46; order SZUA-252; family SZUA-252; genus SZUA-252. The sequence goes on from QJVW01000024.1 coordinate 3,917, forward strand.
GCGAGGCGCGAAGCCCGCGCCCAGGCCGAGGCGGCCGTCGCCGAGACGCTTCTCGACGCGGTGCGCCGCTACGTGGCGTACGTCGCCGCCAGAGCCGGCGCCGACGCCGATTCGCTGGCGATGGCGGCCGCGGAGGCAAGCCACGCTGCTTCGGTGGAGCGTCATCGCCGGGGCCAGCTCGCCGATCTGGACACGCTGCGGACGTTTGCGCACGCCTCGGAGGCGCGCGAGCGATGGCTCGCGGGCGTCCGGGATCGGGACGTCGCGCGCCGCCGACTCTCGGACGTGGTCGGCGTCACGCTGGGCGATGCCGAGATCGCGACGCCGCCGCCGGCGGACGCGGAATCGTTTCTGCGCGACGACGCCGAGGCGTCCGAGCCGAATGAACTCCGGGCGGCCCGGGCCCGCGGCGAGCGCCTCTCCCTGGAGGCGGCGCGCGCGGCGATGCGACTTCTCCCCTCGCTGAACGGAAGGCTCGCGGTGACCTACTACCGCGATCCGGATGCCGACGGCGTGGAGCGCCGCTGGTTCGCCGGCCTATCGGTCGATTGGCCGCTCTGGGACGGAACCGTCCGGATCCAGGAGCGGCGCGCCGCCGCCGCACGCGCGGAGGCCGCCCGAGCGAACGCCGAAGCGCTACGCCGCGACCTGGCGGCCCGTCGGGAGGCCGCGCGGCGCGACGTGGAACTCGCGGGACCTCGCCGCGACGCGGCCCGTGCCGCGCGGCGCGCCTCCGAGGAGGCGCTGCGCCTGGCCCTGGCCCGGTTCCGCGCGGGCCTCCTCTCACTCGACGCGCTCCTTCAAGTGGACGCCGACGCCGCGCGGGCGCGGGAACGCCACATCGAACGCGAGGCAGGCGTACTGCTCGCCGGATACACATACCTTCACGCGACCGGGAGATTGAAATGATGCGACACCATCGCGCGGCGCTGGCCGCGTGCGCACTCGGGGCCGCGTTCGTCGCCGGATGCGGCGGCGGGCACGGACCCGCGAAGACCGATGACCGCGCGCCCGTGGCGGTCTCGGTGCTCGTCGTCGGAGCCCAATCGGGCGACGGCGAGATCGTGCTCCCCGGCCGCGTCGAGGCGCGCGAGGAGGTCACGCTCTCCTCCCGGATCGCCGGGCGCGTCACCGCGCTTCCCGTGACCGGCGGCGCCTCGTTCCAGGAAGGCGACGTGCTGGCCCGGTTCGACGCGCCCGAGGCGCTGGAGGCGTCGGCCGCGGCCGAGGCCGCCTGGCAGGCCGCGAAGACGCGTCTGGACGTGGCGCGGCGCCAGGAAACGCGATTCGACTCCCTGTACGCGAGCAAGGTGGCATCGCTCCACGAACTGGAACTGAAACGCTCCGAGCGGCAGGCGGCGGAGGCTGAGGAGCGGGCCGCCGCCGCGGCCTACTCGGCGCGGCGGGCCGGTGTGGAGATCCGGGCGCCCTTCGCCGGCGTCGTCGTCCGCCGGCGTGTGGATCGCGGCGCCGAGGTCGGGCCCGGCACGCCGCTGCTCGACATTCGGTCGCGGGCGAGCGGCCTGGTCGTGGCGGCGGTCCCCGAGCGTGAGGAAGCGCGGTTGCGCTCTGGATCGTTCGCGCTGCAGGTCGGCGAAGGCCCATGGCTGGATGCGGTGCTGGTCCGCGCGGACGGCATGGTCGATCCGGTTTCGAGGACGCGCGTCGCGCGATTCCGGCCGCGCGGCAATGCCGCGCTCGAAGCGGGAGCGTTTGCCCGGGTGCGCTTGGACGGCGGCGGCTCCGCCTCCGGTCGCCAGCCCGCCGCGAGCAAGGGAGCGCCCAGCGCGGAGATCACCGATGCTTCGGTTCCGGCCTCCGCGATTGTCCGACGGGGCGCGCTGACGGGCGTGTACGTCGTCCAGGAAGGGCGAGCCCGGCTGCGCTGGCTGCGGCTGGGACGGCACGCCGGCGATGAGGTCGTGGTGCTGGCCGGGCTCGACCCGGGCGACAGCATCGCGGTGACGCCCGAAGGGCTGGACGACGGACGCCGGGTGGAGCCGACCAAGTGACCGACGGACGCCCACCGAAGGTACGCTCTCTCGGCATCGCCGGACGGGTGGCGGGTGCGTTCCTCCACTCGAAGCTGACGCCGCTCGCCATCGTGGCATCGCTTCTCTTGGGACTCTTCGCGTTCGCGACGCTGTCGCGCGAGGAGGAGCCGCAGATCCGCGTCCCGATGGTGGACATCGGCCTCGCCTGGACGGGCGCTCCCGCGGAACAGGTGGAGCGCCAGGTGACGTCCGCGGTGGAGCGACGGATCTGGGAGATTCCCAAGGTCGAGTACCTGTACTCCACCACGCGCGACGACGGCGCGCTCCTGATCGTCCGGTTCGAGGTGGGGACCGATCCCGATGTCGCGCTCGCTCAGGTGCGTACGCGACTCGACCACGCGGCGCCCGACCTCCCCCCCGGCGCCGCGATCGCGTGGGTCGCGCCCCGCGGCATCGACGACGTTCCGGTATTGACCCTGGCGCTCACGAACCCCAGCCGCCCCGATTTCGACCAGAACTCCCTGCGGCAGGTGGCGGCGGAATTGGCGGAGCCGCTCCGGCAGGTGCCGGGCGTGGCGCGCGTGCGGCTCCTGGGCGGCATGCCCCGCGAAGTCGCGATTCAGCCCGACCCCTCGCGCATGGCGGCGGCGGGCGTCTCGATGGATGGACTCCTGGCGGCCGTCGCGCGAAACGGCGCCTCCGGCCCCGCCGGCGCGATCGTCACCGCGAATCGGGGCGCGAACGTACGGGTCGCGGGCGCGTACGGTTCGGCGGAGGAATTGCGTGGGCTGCTCGTTCCGAACCGCTCGGGCGGAACGGTCCGCCTCTCCGAACTGGCCGCCGTCGTGGACGGCCCGGGCGAGCCCGAGACCTATGTGTTCCACGCGGAGCGCGGCGCGGAGCGCCACCCCGCCGTCACGATCGAAGTGACGAAGCGTCCCGGCGTGAACGCGACGGACCTGACGCGCGCCCTGCGCGAGCGCGTCGCGGCGCTTCGAACGACCCTGCTCGGCAGCGAGATCGAGGTTGCCTTCACCCGCGACTACGGCCAGACCGCCAAGCACAAGTCCGACGATCTGATCTTCCATCTGCTCCTGGCCACGCTCTCGGTCGTGGCCCTGATCGCGTTCGCCTTGGGAAGGCGCGAGGCGATCATCGTGGCCATCGCGATCCCGGTGACCCTGGCGCTCACGCTCTTCGTCTACCGCGCCCTGGGGTACACGCTGAACCGCGTCACGCTCTTTGCGCTCATCTTCTCGATCGGCATCCTGGTGGACGACGCCATCGTGGTGGTCGAGAACATCACGCGCCATTTCCGCATGAAGGACGGCCGGAACGCCGACGAGCGTTCGGTGGAGGCGGTGGACGAGGTCGGAAACCCCACGGTCCTCGCGACCGTGACGGTCATCGCGGCCATCCTGCCGCTCGCCTACGTCGGCGGGCTGATGGGACCGTACATGAAGCCGATTCCGATCGGCGCCTCGCTCGCCATGGTCTTCTCGCTGGCCGTGGCGTTCATGATCACCCCGTGGGCGGCGCGCCGCCTCCTCAAGCCCCCGAAAGAGGACGCCGCGCCCCACGGAGGCGAGGGCGCGCTCGACCGGCGCTACCGGGCGTGGATGCACCGCCTCCTCGGCGACGCGCGCGTCCGGCTCCGGTTCTTCGCCGGGATGCTCGCGCTCTTCCTCGCGGCGGTGTCGCTCGTCGTGTTCCGGGTCGTGACCGTGAAGATGCTCCCGTTCGACAACAAGAGCGAATTCGAGGTGCTGATCGACCTGCCACCCGGCACGCCGCTGGAGCGGACGCTGGCGGCGGCGCAGGAAGTCGCCGACCGGCTGGAGATCGTTCCCGAGGTGGAGGCGCTGCAGATCTACGCGGGACTCGGCGCGCCGGTCACGTTCAACGGTCTGGTGCGCCATTACGATTTTCGCTCGGATCCGCGATTCGCGGGCATCCAGGTCCAGCTGGTCCACGCCGAGAAGCGCAAGGATCAAAGCCACGCGATCGCGCGCCGCGTGCGGCCGGAGCTCGAGACGGTGGCGAAGCGCTACGGCGCGCGTCTGAAGGTGGTGGAGGTGCCGCCGGGCCCGCCGGTGCTCTCGACGCTGGTGGCCGAAATCTACGGTCCCGACATCGAAGGGCAGCGCCGGCTGGCGCACCAGGTGTGGGACGTGTTCCAAGACTCGCCGGGCGTCGTCGACACCGACCTGCTCCTGACGGAAGGACAACCCGTCCGCAGGCTCGACGTCGATCGCGATCGGGCGGCGTTGGCGGGCGCCTCGGCGCAATCGGTGGCCGACGCGGCGGCGACGCTCCTGGGCGGCGCCACCGTCGCCGTCCTCGAAGCGCCCCAGCAGGCAGAGCCGGTCGTGGTGCGGGCGAGACTGGCCCCGGCCGACCGGTCCGACGCCGCCTCCTTGGCGGCGCTCCGGGTCGGCGGGGGCGCCGGAACGCCGATCTCGGAGTTGGCGAACGCCGTGTCGGATACCGCGGCCGTCGAGATCCACCACAAGAACCTGCGCCGCGTCGTCTACGTCCTCGGCGACGTCGCGGGCCGCGTCGAGAGTCCCGTCTACGCGATCGCCGACCTTCGACCCGCCGTTCAGGCGCTCCCCACGCCGAACGGGCTCCCGATCCACCAGACCAGCACCAAGGCGCCGGAGGATCAGGACCGATACGGCTTGAAGTGGGACGGCGAATGGCACATCACCTACGAGGTGTTCCGCGACATGGGGGCGGCGTTCGGGGTCGTGCTGCTTCTGATCTACGTCATCACGGTGGGCTGGTTCCGATCGTTCACCACGCCGTTCATCATCATGCTGCCGATTCCGCTCAGCCTGGTCGGAATCCTGCCCGCCCACGCGCTTTCGGGCGCCTTCTTCACCGCCACGTCCATGATCGGCTTCATCGCCGGCGCGGGCATCACGGTGCGCAACTCGATCATCCTCGTCGATTTCGTCGAGCTGCGCCGCGCCCAGGGACTGTCGCTGCGCGACGCGGTGGTGGACGCCGGCGCGGTCCGGTTCCGTCCCATGGTGCTGACCGCCGCGGCCGTGGCCGTGGGCGCCAGCGTCATCCTCTTCGACCCCATTTTCCAAGGCCTCGCCATCGCGCTGATCGGTGGAGAAGTGGCGGCGACAGTTCTGTCGCGCATGGCGGTGCCTGTTCTCTACTACCTGCTGCACCGCCACAAGGAGATCGCATCATGACTATCAACGAGGGGCTTCGCGGAATCGCCGGATCGTTCATCCTGATCTCGGTCGCGCTGGGGATCTGGGTCAATCCGTGGTTCTTCGCGTTCACGGCGTTCGTCGGCGCGAACCTGCTTCAGTCCGCCTTCTCGCACACGTGCCCGATGATGGGAATCTTGAAGAAGGCCGGCCTGCGCGCCGATTGAGGCGCCTTTCGATCGCGCGGTCGGCGCCGGGGCTCAGCCGCCCGCGCTGACCGGCTTTCCCGGACGGAGGACGCGCCGGTGGAAGCCGTGGCGGTGAACCACCTTCATGCCCACCGATTCGTAGAGCCGCGTCGCCCCGGTGGCGTTCTCCGCATCCACGCCCAGGGCGATCGTTCGGTGCCCCCGCGCGTGAAGATCGGCGAACGCCTGGAGTAGGAGCGCGCGTCCCACCCCGCGGGCCCGCCATTCCTTCCGCACGCCCAGCTCGCGTATCCACGGCATGCTCTCGTAGGGGTAGGGCAGGATCGCGCCCACCGGCTCCTCCTTCTCCCATGCCAGGGTCCAGAGCCCCGTCTCGACGACGGGGTGCGCGGTGCGGCGCGCGATCCACTCCTCCAGGGGTTCGGGAGCGAAGAGGTAATGCTCGGAGAACGACTCCTGGATCACGCGATGGATCGCCTCGTCCTCCTCGCTCGGCCGGAACGGGCGCAGTGCGATCCCCTTGATGGACGGCACGGCGGGGGGATCGTCCCCCAGCGTGATCACCATTCGGAAATAGGTGCGGGTCAGGTCGTACCCATTCTCGACGAGGTAGGCGCTGTACTTCGAGCCGACCAGGCCGAAGAAGCCGAGGGTCACCTCGTCGTCCGCGGGGGCGGCGGGAACGTGCTCCTCCGCGCGCTCCTCGATCCGCGATCGCAGGACGTCGAAAAGCGGCTCGTGCGGCTCGCCCGGCAGGACGTAGATGTCGCCGATCATCTCCCGGTCGGGCACCTTGTCCCAGACCCAGCCGTACGCCCGGACCGTCCGATCCTCGCCCACCACGATCCAGGTGTCGCGTTCGCGGTCGAACCGCGGCTGCGACCAGTCGTCGCGGACGTCGTCGGCGTCGGTCTCCGCCTCGCCCAGCTCCTCGATGTCGCAGGCGCACATCAGCGCCGCCACGGCCTCCGCGTCCTCGAGCGAAGGTCTCCGTAGATGGTACCCACGGGGCAATTCAGGAAGCCGCGGCTTCTTCTGCACCATCGAATCTCCTCCCCTCCCTAGCCGGAGGCGGGCCCCCACCAGCGAATGATCATCAGGCTCGCGACGGCCGTCGTGATCGCCGCCGCGAAACCGACGTAGAGCGGATTTGCTCCCGTCCGGCGCATCGCCTCCAGTCGCGTCGACAGTCCGACGCCCGCCAGCGCGACCAAGATCAAGAACTTCGCCGACACCTGGAGCGCGCCGGCGACATCACGTCCGGTCGCTTCGCTCAGCGCGCGCACGGCCCCGATCGAGTTGAGCAGCGCCATGAAGAGAAATCCGACGACGAAGAGCGGCAGCGACTGACGGACGCGCTTCGCCCAACCACCCGCGGCCGCGCTTCCCTGGGCGCCGTAGGCCAGTCCCATGGCGACGATCACGCCCCCCATGAGCGCGTTGCGCGTCAGCTTCACCGCGGTCGCCACGGATCCCGCTTCCCCACTGTATGCAAATCCCGTCGCGACGACCTGCGACGTGTCGTTCACGGCGGTTCCCGCCCAGGTCCCGAACGCCGCGTCGGTCATTCCCATCGCGTGGCCGAGAATCGGGTAGAGGAACACCGCCAGCGTTCCGAACAGCGTGTTCGTCGCCACCGCGAAGGAAACTTCGTCGTCGCGCGCGCCGATCACGGGGGCGGTGGCCACGATGGCCGAGTTGCCGCAGACGGCGGTGCCGACCCCGATGAGCGTCGCCAGCCGGCCGGGCGCGCCGACGGCGCGGCCCAACGCGTGCGCCACGGCGAGCGCCAGCAGCATCAACGCCACGATCATCAGGAGCGCCTTCCCCCCGATGGCGATCACCTGCTGGAACGAGAACGCCGCGCCCAAGAGCACGATGGCCGTTCGAAGCACGGATTGAAATGCGAAGCGCACGCCGGGCGCCGTGGCCGGGGGCAGCCGAATCGCATTTCCGACGAGGAGCCCCAGCAGCACCGCGAGGACGACTTCCCCCAGCGCGCCCGCGATCGCGCGCGGCAGGAGCCCGTGCGCGAACCGGGCCAGAAGTCCGATCAGAACGGCGAGCGCGAGTCCCGGAATGATTCCCGGAGCGGTGGACGCAGCGTTCGATGGCACGGCGCGCTCCGGGGTCATCTCCCAAGAATGCGCGTCGGCGGGCCATTTCTCAAGCCTCGAGTCTTGACGCGGCCGGTTGGGGGGGCGAAAATAAGCCCATGAACCCTACAACGCCGCTGTCGGAACTCTCGTCGGAAGAGTTGGTGCAACGCGTGGAATCGGGCGAGCCGCTGCGCGTCCTGGACATCCGGGGCAACGTCGCGAGCGGTCGCGTCGACATCGTGCCGGAAGAGCGATACGCGAACATTCGCGGGTCCGAGATCATGGGCATGGGCGACCGGATTCAGCAGGCGTTCCCCGCCGACGGTCCCGTCGCGGTCGTGTGCGAGCGCGGCAACAGCAGCAAGCAGATCGCCGCCTACCTGAACCTCCGGGGCTACAACGCATCGTCGCTTCGCGGCGGCATGGCTTCCTGGGGCATGGCGGTCATCGCGCGCCCGCTCCCGCCACCGCCGGGATGCGATCTGTTCGTTCAATTCGACCGGATCGCGAAGGGCGCGACCGGCTACCTGATCGCATCGAAGGGGAAGGGCGTGATCGTCGATCCGCCGCGCAAGGCGCAGCCCTACCTGGAAGCGGCCAAGGATCACGGCGTGACGATCGTGGCGGTGGCCGACACGCACGCTCACGCCGACTACCTCTCCGGAGGACCGAGCCTTTCCCACGCGCTCCAGATCCCCTACTACCTGCATCCGGGGGACGCCATCCTCCCCTACGACGGAACGCCCGCGCGCCTCGAGTACCAGGCGGCGGACGACGGCGTGGAGATTCCGTTCGGGGGCGCCGCGCTCCGCGTCATGCACACGCCGGGCCACACGCTGGGTAGCGTCTGTTTCCTGGTGGGCGACGCCGTCTCGATGACCGGGGACTTCATCTTCGTGAACTCGATCGGACGTCCCGATCTCGGCGGCAAGGCCGAGGAGTGGACGAAGGATCTGTGGAAATCGCTGGAGCGCGCGCGGCGCGAGTGGAAGGGCGAGATGATGCTCTATCCCGCGCACTACGCCAGCGACACGGAACGGGAGGCCGACCGCTCGGTGGGCCGCTCCTTCGCCGCGATCCAGGAAAAGAACCAGCCGCTCCACTTCAAGGACGAGGCGTCGTTCACGGCGTGGGTGATGCAGAAGGTCGGCGGGAGCCCGGAAGTCTACAAGCGCATCAAGGCCGTGAACCTGGGTCTGATCGACGTCTGGGACGAGGAAGCCCAGGAGATGGACTGCGGCCGGAACGAGTGCGCGCTGGGGTAGGATCGCCCGGCATCGCCACGACCCGCCGCGAATTCCCCGTCACACCCGATTCACCCGAAACGCGAAGCACCCCGGGCGCGCGTTATGAACATCGATGAACGCGACGTTCGGATTGTCGAACAGCCTGCGAATCGAAGTCTCCACCTCCGCTCCGGCAACCACGTCGCTCTCGAGCAGCCATCGGTTCTCGTCGTACGCGCGAAGCGAAGAGATCCGGCGGCGCTGCATCTCCGGGACGGTGTTGCGATGTCGTGCCGCAACGCCAGCGTTCCTTCGGACGAAGATCGGCCCCTTGCTCTGATAGGGGGACGGCGCGTCCAGGTGCTGATAGGGGAGGAGCAGCACCTCTTCGCCGGGAATCGCCTCCTCGAGGCTGACACGGCAAGGCACGCCATTCGGCTCGTCGACCACGATGCGTCTCGCGCCGCGGGCCGCGAGCTCGGCATCCGATAGTTCGAACAACGCGCGAAACGGCTCCGGCGGAAGTCCCGAAATGTTGAAATCCAAGGTTCCCTCCCTTCCAGGTGCTGCTGGCCCTCGACGGTAACGCGTATGACGGTAGCGTCACGGTCCCGGGCCGGCTATCCGGCCCTTGCTCCCGAAGTTGGATTTTTGGCAATCGCCTGGTGCGGTCTGCTTCGAAGTGATGGAGGGAATGGCACTTCCGAGGTTCATAAATGGCGGGGTCGACGGGACTCGAACCCGCGACCTCCTGCGTGACAGGCAGGCGTTCTAACCAACTGAACTACGACCCCACCAAGAGTCCTAGTACGGCAGACGGAGGAGTATAGGGGACCCCCTACGGGGCGTCAACTGTGCCCGGCAGACTGGAAGTCGAGCGAATCGGTGGGGTCCCGGGGGGCCTAAATCCGCTCGAGGTCGGTGTGCTTGTAGTAGTGCGCCAGGATCTGGCGGTACGCCTTCCCGGCCCCGGCCATGCCCATCGCCCCGTGCTGGCACATGCCGATCCCGTGGCCGTTTCCGGCCCCCGAGACGACGACCTCCCGGGGCCGCCCCTTGGCGTCGCGGGCGACGCCGATCTTGAGGAGGCTGCTGCGTAGAATCGCCGAGCCGCCCGGCCGGCGGAGCGCCCACCGGATGCGGTCGCCGCGCAGCACCGCCTCGCCGCTCGTCGTCTCGATCACGAGCTCCGCGACGCGGCCGCAGCGGGAGCGGGAGCGGACGCGCGCATCGAGGAGGTCGCCGCGCAGCGTCATCGCCGACGCGCCCTCCCCCGGCGCGTACTTCCGCACGGTCGCCAGGAAGTCCGCCACGCTCCACGATTCCTTCCACCGATACGTCGAGGAACCGGCGCAGTAGGCGTCGCCTCTGGCGTCCGCGTCCCGCACGCTGCGCAGGTACGAGGTCCACGCCCAGGGCCAGACGTCTTCGACGTTCGACGTGCGGCCGCCGCAGGTCGAGGAGTAGAGCGCGCGGATCGGAGCGCCCTCGGCCACGAGTACCTCCCCGCGCGTCTCCCGCAGGGCGCGGTCGCTCTGCTCGTTCTCCCGCTTCGTGCCCTCGTAGACCTGGTCCTCGACGGTGGCCCAGAGATCGAATCCAAGCTCCGCGCGGCGGCCAAGATAGGAGAGCGTGTAGGAGCGCGCCGCCACGGCCTGCGCCTTGACCGCTTCGTATCGCTCGTCCGGCGGCTTGCCGATCTCGCTCGGGAGCACGCCGCGGAGGTAGTTCTCCAGGTCGATCTCGTTCACCAGCGTCAGGCCCTCGCCCGCGGATGCGTGGATTCGAAGCAGGCCGCGATACCAACGTCCCGACCATCCCCCCAGCCCGTTGGCCCTCGACACGAGAAGCAGCGTCTCGGCCGGCGAGCCGCTCCATAGCGGCGCCATCTCCCCTTCGCGGAACACTTCGATCGGTCCGGGTCCGAGCCGCGAGATCTGGACGCGCTTTCCCGCGCCGCCCTCCGCGACGCGCGTCCCCGCGCTGGTCGTGAGCGTCCAGTCCTTGGAGCCGGCGAGGAGATAGCGCGTCGTCCCGACGGCGAGTCCCACCCGGATGTCTCGGACGTCGCGCCAGGCGGTCGTGGGGGCCGCGGGCGGCGGCGCGACGGTGGCGGCGGGCGCGGGCGGGCGATCGGGCGCGGGGACGGTCGTAGGCCGTGGCGTCTCCCCCGTCGTGACGGGCGCCGCGCACCCCCCGGCCAACGCCGCCGCGAGGAGCGCGCCCGCGACGCCGAGGACGGCCCGCGGCGGACGTGCGAGTCGCCGTCTATCCGGCAAGCGGAATCCCCAATCCCCGCGGCGCCGGCGTGATCGTTCCCAGAAGCACTTCCTGGCGCGCCCCGGTCGCCGCGGGGACGTTTCCCGGGCGTCCGTGCCAGGTCTCGTGGGCCAGGAACGCGAACGCCATGGCCTCCTTCGCGAATTCGGGGATTCCGTACTTGTCGATGCCGGTCACCACGGCGCCCGGCATCGATGCTTCGACCGCGCGGAGCAGGGTCGCGTTCCGCGCGCCGCCGCCCGACACGATGATCTCGTCCGGGACCCCGGCGCCCCCCGCGGCCGGCGCCGACTGCGCGACGCCGCGCATGATGGCGGCCGCGATGAGGCCGACCGCCGTCCGAAGCCGGTCTTCGAGCGACATCGATTCGGTCCGCGCCAGGAACCGGTCGCGAAAGCCGCGTCCGAATTCCTCGCGCCCCGCGCTCTTCGGCGGCGTGCGGTCGAAGTAGGGATCGGTCAGGAATTCCCGGATCACCGTGAGATCGGCCTTGCCGCGCGCCGCGATGTCGCCTCCCTTGTCGAAGCGGGAGCCCGGCGGCCCCAGCGCCTCCATGATCCCGTCGAGGAGCATGTTCGCCGGTCCGCAATCGAACGCGACCAGCGTGTCGAGGGACGCGCCCGGCCGAAGCCGCGTGAGGTTCGCGATCCCTCCGAGATTGAGGAGAACGCGGTCGGCGTCGGGAGTCGCGAACTGGTTCCAATCGAAACGCGGCACCAGCGGCGCGCCCTCGCCTCCCGCGACCATGTCGGCCATGCGGAAATTCGAGACGACCGGAAGACCGAGCGTCGCGGCGACGACCGACGCCTCTCCGATCTGGGCGGTGACGCGCGCCCCCGAGCGCTCGCCGCGCGGATCGTGGAACACGGTCTGCCCGTGGAAGCCGACCACCTCGACCTCGACGCCCAGGGCCGCGGGGGCGGCGAGCGCCTCCCGCGCGGCCTCCGCCGCGTGCTCCGCCACCGAAACGGACAGGGCGAAGAGGGCGCGAAGCGGAAGCGTACCTTCCTGCGCTTCGAGGATGGCGCTCCGGACGTCGTCCTGGAACGGGCGCCACGCGAAGGAGACGAGCGTCGAGCGGTGCCGCCCGCCGTCATCCTCGATGCGCGTCAGGGCGGCGTCGACACCGTCCGCCGAGGTGCCCGACATGATCCCGATCGCGTGCGCGCGCGCGATGCCGGCGGGACGCGCGGAATGCTCGTCGCGCGGATCGGGGATGTCGGCGGTGCGGGGCGCCCGCGCTCGCTTCGCCTTCATCGGCTGCTTCCCTTCAGGATTCCCTCCACGATCTGCCGCTGGAAGAGGACGAACGCCAGAACCACCGGAATCGTGGCGAGGGTCGACCCCGCCAGGAGCACGCCCCAGTCGACGGCGTGCTCCGATTGCGCGAAGAGGGCCAGCCCCACGGGGAGAGTGCGCATCGATTCCGACGTCGTCAAGACAAGAGGATGAAGGAAGGCGTTCCACGTCGTGAGGAACCCGTTCACGCCCACGACGGCCAAACCGGGTCCCGAGACGGGGAGCACGATCTTCCAGAAGATCGCCCCGGCGCCCAGCCCGTCCGTTCGCGCCGCCTCCTCCATCTCCGGCGTCAGCGTCTGGTAGTAATGCGCCATGAAGAGGACGCCGAACGGATCGGCCAGGTGCGGCAGGATGAGCGCGAGGTAACTGTCGAGGAGCCCCGCCTTCGCGAAGAGGAGATAGAGCGGCACGAGCAGAACCTGCTTCGGCAGGATGAGAAACGCGGTGGCCATCGCAAGCAGGGCGCCCTTCCCCAGGAAGCCGGCGCGGGCGATCGCGTGGCCCGCCGCCGCCGCCAGCAGAATCTGAAGGGGCACGGCGACGCCCGTCACGACCAGCGAGTTGATCGTGAACCGGGCCATGGGCCCGCCCGTCCAGAGTTCCCGGTAGTGCTCCAGCGAGAACGGTTTCCCCCACCAGTCCGACGGCGCGATCGGCAGATCGCCGCCGGCGCCCAGCGAGACGCGCGCCATGTAGAGAAGCGGGGCCAGCGACAGGAGCGCGATCGCGCCGAGCGCGACGTAGACGCCGATGGCCGGGCGGCCGGCGGCCCTCACCGCCCCACCTCCGCGCGGGCGCCGAGAAACCGCCGCTGCACGACGAGAATCACCCCGACGAAGAGGAGAAGCAGGAAGGCCAGCGCCGAGGCGTAGCCCATCTCGAAGTGATAGAAGGCGCGGTCGTAGAGGTGATAGACGAGGGTCAGCGTGCTCTCCAGGGGGCCGCCGCGCGTCAGCACGAAGACTTCGATGAAGATCTGGAACGATCGAATGGTATTGAGGAGCACGACGAAGAGCAGCACCGGCTTCACGTGCGGGAAGACGATGCGCCGTTCCACCTCCCAGGTGGAGAGCCCCTCCAGACGCGCCGCCTCCAGCTGATCATCGGGGAGCGTCTTCCGGCCGGCGAGAATCAGGATGGCGTAGTAGCCGATGCTGGCCCAGATGTCCATCGCCATGATCGACGGCAACGCCAGGCGCGCGTCCTGCAGGAAGTGGACGCGGCTCAATCCTCCCGCGGCGAGCCAGCTGTTGAAGAGCCCCTCCTCCGCGTAGAGCGACTTGAAGACGAGCGCGATCACGACCATCGACAGGGTCGCGGGAAAGAAGATCGCCGCCCGGAAGAACGACTCGGCCCGGCGCGCGCGCGCCAGGAGCGCCGCCACGCCGTAGGCGAGGGTGAGCGTTACCGGAAGCGTTCCCACCACGAAGATCGCCGTCGTGCGGAGCGCGCGCCAGAAGGAGGGCGAGCGGAGCGCGTCGACGTAGTTGCCGAGGCCCAGCCACTGCACGCGGTCGGGGCGAAGGGGGTTGAACTCGAGGAGGCTGAGGCCCAGGGCGTAGGCGAGGGGCAGCAGACCGAAGAATAGGAACGCCAGCGTCCAGGGAAGAACGCCGAGGGGGCGCGCGCCGTGCCTCATGCCGCGCGTGCCCGTCCTCTCACGGCTCGCGCGTCAGCGCGGCCGCGATTCGGCGATTCGCGTCGTCCAGCGCCGCCTCCGGAGTCTTGGCGCCGTAGATCGCTTCCTCCAGCTCCGCGTTCACGATCTCCTCGATCTCGACCCAGCGCGGGTGGAGCGGCGGCGCCACCGCCGTGCGGATCTGGGTGAGAAAGACGCGGTCCAGGGGATGACTCGAGAAGTACGCATCCGCCTGCGCGCTGGTCGCGGCGGGGAAGGCGTTGCCCGTCGCCAGGAAGAGCGGCATCGTGTTCTCCGGGCGGACGAGGAACCGCGCCAGGCGCTGCGCATCCTCCTTGTTCTTGGCGGTCCTGAAGATGCCGAGCACTTCCGCCCCCGCGAAGGAGGCGGACGTACCCCGCTCGGCCGAGGGCCGGGGCATCAGCGCGACCGAGAAGTGGAGATCCGGCGCGGTCTCCGGAAGTGTCCGCAGGAGCCACGGCCCGCTGATGATCATCCCGAGCCGGCCCTTCTGAAACGCCTGCTCGTGCATTTCCTGCCGGTCGAGCAGCGAGTAGGGCTTGAGCGAAAGGTAGAAGCGGAGCGCCTCGATGTTCTGCCGGCTCCCCATGACGCTCCGCGTCCCGGTCGGATCGAGGATGTCGCCCCCGTTCCCCCACGCGAACGGCATGAACTTCTTGAACAGGATCTCCCGCTCCCCGGCGTTCATCCCGAATCCCTTCGCGTCGGGGATCTTGGTCGCGATCTCGCGCGCGGCGTGGCGCAGCTCCGCCCACGTGGCGGGCGGGTTCGCCGGGTCGAGCCCCGCGCGGCGGAAGAGGTCGTCGTTCAGATAGAGCGCGCGCGTCCCCAGCATCCACGGAAGCGCGTACGCACGCCCGTGGTCGGTGACGATGTTCCATCCCACCAGGCTGTCGCGGAGCACGGTGGCCATGGACGTCAGATCCAGGAGCGTGCTGTCGGCGACCAGGCCGGGCAGAAACGTCGATCCCAGCTCACAGAGGTCGGGAGGACGACCGGCGGCGATCGAGGTCACGATCTTCTCGCGACCGCTCTGCCAGGTCAGCTGCTCCACCTGGACGGTGATGCCGGGATTCTCGGCTTCGAATTTCGAGAGGATCGGGCGGATGTCCGCCAGGGGCGAGAACTGCCAGAAGACGACGGTTCGGCCGCTCGGCGCGCGGGGGGTGCATCCGGGCAGCGCGAGGACGAACAGCGAAAGCGCGGCGCCGGCGAGGAGCGCGCGCGGCGCGCGGCCGACGGCGGGCCGCCCGCGCTTCCGGCCGCCCCGGGCCGTCGCTATTCCTCGATCGCTTGGCGTACCCATCCGTGGGCCCTTTCCAATCGCCGTTCGGCTTCGGCGCGTGAGACCTTGGCGCGGCGCATCACGATGGCCACCTTGAGCGACCCTCCCGCGCGCCGGAGCGCCGGAACGGCCTCCGCGTAGCGCGCCCCCGTCGCTTCGACGAAGACGCGCTTCGTACGCTCCTCCAGCTTCCGGCTGGCGGTGCGGAGGTCGACCATCAGGTTCTCGTAGACCTTCCCCATCCGGATCATCGTCGCCGTGGAGAGCATGTTCAACACCAGCTTTTGGGCCGTGCCCGCCTTCATCCGGGTGGAACCGGTGACGACCTCGGGACCGACGCGCGGCGCCAGCACGACGTCGCAGTCGAGCGACGTGCGGCCCGCGGGGTTGGCGGTCACCGCGATCGTGGCCGCGCCGATCTTCCGTCCGTAGGCGATCGCTCCCAGCGCGTAGGGCGTGCGGCGGCTGGCCATGATGCCCACCACGACGTCCTTCGGGCCCACGCGTTTCTTCTTGAGCGCCGCTGCGGCGGCCTTGGCGTCGTCTTCCGCGCCCTCGATGGAACGGACCAGCGCGGAGCGTCCGCCCGCGATGATTCCCTGCACCAGCGATCGGGGTGTGCCGAACGTCGGCGGACACTCGGCGGCATCCAGGACACCCAGGCGTCCGCTGGTGCCGGCGCCGACGTAGAAGATGCGCCCGCCCCGCTCCAGCCTCGCGACGATGAGATCGACGGCTTTCGCGATGCGCGGCAGCTCACGGCGGACCGCGGCGGGCACCGCGGCGTCCTCGCGGTTCATGAGACGCAGCACCTGCGGCGTCGTCATTTGGTCGAGGCGGCGTGAGCGGGGATTCCGCCGCTCGGTGACGAGCCCGGAAAGCTCCCGGTAGATGGCGCGGGCGCTGCGGCGGTCGGTCACCGGCTTCGAATCATCCGGCCGTCGTACGACACCACGCGGCCCCCGTCATCGCGGGCGCGCACGCGGTAGAGGTAGACCCCGGTCGCGGCGATGTGCCCTTGGCTGTCCCGGCCGTCCCAGCAGAAGACGTTGTAGCCGGCCGCACCGGGCAACGGGAACGACGCCACGCGCCGGCCCGCGACGGTGTAGAGGAACAATTCGACCTTGGAGGCGGGCGCGCTCAGCTCGTACTGGAAGATCGATCCGCCGCAGCCCGCGCCCTGCCGCCGCGGATCGACCACGGCGACACCGCGCAGCGTGAACTGCGCGCTGATCTGGAACGTGGCGGCATCCAGCCCGTCGGTGCGGCCGCCCACCGCCACCTGGATGGTGTGCTGGCCCGGGCCGCGATCGCCCGCTAGCGATTCCAGGGCCCAGCGGCGTCCCGTCCCGTCCAGCGCGGTCGCGGCGGCCGTGATCGGCACGCCGTCGTAGCGGAGCGAGAGCGAATCGGCCGTGAGCGGAATCGGTGCGGTGATCTCGGCGCGCAGCAGCGATCCGCCGGCGATGAACACGCCGTCGATGATCTCGATGTCGTCCGCGACGTAGCGGATCGGCGTGCGCACCGCCAGCGGGAACGTTTGAACGCGGCCGTTGTAATCGGTGGCTTCGATTTCGATGTCGTAATTGCCGACGCGCGGCCGGACGTTGCCGGAGATGGTCGCCTGGCGCGCGGAATCCGAGAAGACGACCGTGAAGCGCGTGGAGTCGAGCGGGGTCGCCGTCGCCGCGCCCACCGCGCGCTCGAAGAAGGCGACGCGCGTCACGGCCACTTCGTCGCGCACCTTGGCCACGACCGCGACGCTGTCGGTCGGCGAGTCGGTCGTCAGCGGCGCCCCCGACGCGACGGCCGCACCGTCGAGCGTGACCTCGAAGATCCGGGGCGCGAGCGCGTCGATGCGCGTCATCGGGTCGCCGAGGATCTGGAGCGTCAGGTTCATCACTTGCTGCGTGAAGAAGTTCGTTCCCGCGTTTCGCGTGTAGGCGTGCTGGAAGATCTCCCCCGCGATCCACCGCGCCTGGCCGTCCGGGCCCACGACCGGCGGCGCCGTGTAGAAACCCTCCGCGACGAAGCCGTTGAACGTGGCGTTCGTCTGTAGGAACTCGTACCCGGAACTTCCGAAGGAAATCACCGAGCCGCGGTTGGGGAGCATCAACAGCGTCTCGCCCTGGGAGTCGGTGCTGTCGCTGAACCCGGTGCGGCCGAGCGGCCCGTCCGGGAATTGGTTGGCGTGACAGCCCCAGACCATCCAGACGAACGGTCGGCCGATGTTCTGCACGGTGCCGGGGTTCGCCAGGGAATTGCAGAAGCTCGGCGACGTGCAGTAGAGGTTCTCGTGCGCGACAAAGTACCGGTTCGCGTGCGCCTGCACGTTGACCAGCAGAGCGCCCTGCGACAGGCGCTGGGCG
Organism: Candidatus Eiseniibacteriota bacterium; assembly: GCA_003235575.1. Lineage (GTDB taxonomy): Bacteria > Eisenbacteria > RBG-16-71-46 > SZUA-252 > SZUA-252 > SZUA-252. Next base: position 21,511 of record QJVW01000024.1, read on the forward strand.
AACTGCTCCTGGCCTCCGCCCGTCTGCGCCATGACGCTCACGGCCTCCGTGGCGTTCTTGCACGTGTTTCCGAACCCGTCGATGAAGGTCGGCACCGCGTCGGTGTACGTCTTGATGTCGTAGAAGACGCTCTGGATGTCCTGGCCCGAGGCGCTTTGCGCCGTGACGTCGGCCATCGCCTGGTTCGCCGCCCGAAAGAGCACCTCCGACGGTTGCTTGCAGTAGCTTCCGGCGAAGAAGATCGTCGTCGAGAACTCGTCGTCCGAGACGAGCAGCTGCCGTCCGCGCCACGTGTCGGTCGGCTGGAAGTTCTCGTACGCCATCACCTTCGTCACATAGGCGTCCAGCTCGGCGTTGCTGCCCGCCGGAATGCGGCCCAGCATGAGATCCGGCAGGATCTCGGTCTCGGTCGGCTCGGGAAGGTCGAGGTCGATGGAGTAGTACGAATCCTCGGCGACCAACTCGGATCCTTGCGGCCCCGCGATCGACTCGAACTTGAGGTAGGTCGGGACCCGGTCGACGCTGCTGGTGGCCAGCCGCTTCTTGTAGTCGAGGCTGGCATCGCCGGCGAGCACGACGAACGTCAGGCGCGGTGTCCAGGCACGGTAACCGTGGCGGAGATACCGGCGGATCGCCCGGGCCGACTTCACGCCCCCGTTGAACTCGTCGTAGATGTCCTGCACGTCGGCGAGTTCCACGAGGTGCCCCTGCGTTCGCCGGTAGTCCGCCAGTTTGGTTGCGGCCGGGAAGAACGCGGCCGGCGCGATGATGACGGCGCGCGACTCGGGCGATGGTCCGGCCGGCGTCGGCACCCGGAGCGTCGACGGCGTATCGGCGGTCACCTCGCCGGCGGCGACGGCACGCGCGCTTCCCGGCGTGAGCGCGACGAAGCGGCGCGGCCCCGCGATCGCGTTCGTCCGGAACACGACCTGATAGGCGCCCGGCGCTCCCGTGACCTGGGCTCCCACGACGCGCTCCGCGGCGGTGGGGTTCGTGACATCGAATACGTCGATCGTGGACGTCGTGAATCCCGTGACGGTGATCTCCTCCACGGACCCCGCGCCGCCGCTCGAGAATTCCAGCCGGTCGTTCCGCGCCACGAACTGCCTCGCGTAGTCGACGTCGATCCAATCGAGCAGCGTGAACGAACCGTTGAGCGCGATCCCTCCCGAGGGCGCCTGGTGATCCCCGGTGAATTGGTACTCGTTCGTCGCGCCCGCGCCGATGTGGGACCCGGGGATCGTGAACCCGGTGTCCAGCACGTACACCTCCTGGTTGAACGACACCGCCCCCAGCGCCAGCGTGTCACGCTGCCCCGTCGAGGATTGGAAGAACGCGTTCACCCGGTGGAAGGAACCGACCACGCCCTGGTAGCGGGCCCGAATGCGAAACGGCTGCGTCGGATCCGCGTCCACGAACGGAATCGGCGTTTGAAACGACTCGGGAAAGTCCGGACTCCCTCCGTTGGTCCAGAAGAAGTGCGAGACGTTTTCCTTCGGCGCCCCGGCCGTCGGGCTCGGGAATGTCAGCACGTAGTTCTCCTGCTCCAGGTGCAGTTGGTGCGGGAACGACGTGGGCGCCGTCGGGGCCGGCGTGGGGATCACGCCGTCGATCGTGTCCGGAACCGCCGCGTCGGCCGCGGTCCAGGTCAGCCAGTAGACGTTGGCGTCGGCGTATCGGTTCTCGATCGAGGTCGGTCCGACGCGGTCGCGGAGCGAGCGCGCGTAGAACGTGATCGCGTCGCCGGCGTCGAAGATGCCGTTCGGCGTCGTCTCGCGGGTCACGACCGGAATCGGCGCGGCCGTCGCGCTGTCCCCCGCGTCGCTGTAGCCGCGTTCCCAGACGCCGATCTTGGCGAGGGAAATCCCCGCCGGGAAACCGCTCGCCGCGAGCGTCGCGTACGACACGGACGCCCATCCGGTCTGCGTGACCGCGATCTTGAACTCCGGATTGCCGTCCAAGAGCCGCGGCGCGGCGGGCGCGAGGGGGATGCCCCGGGGACGCTGCGGAAACGTCTTCGCGGTCGCCGCGTTCAAGATCGCGCGGTCCTGGATGCGCCGCCATGACCGCGAGTCGGAGCCCGGCCGAGCGGTCGAGCGGAGTTTCCGCTCCTGGTCCGTGGCCGGCACGAACTCCACGCGCAGCGCGATCCGCTCCAGCACGCGGTAGGCGCCGGACGAGGGATTCCACCGAATCGGCGCGATTCGAATCGGAACGACCCAACGTTCGCCGAGTCGATGCCCGCCGCCCACGACGGCGACCTGGTCGGGGTAGGGATGCACCCCCGCGTAGATCGCGCTCTCGGGGTCGAAGCGGAAGTCGCTGACCGGTCCGGTTCGCGGATCGTCCGCGACGAAACGTTCGGACGCTACCGGCACCGGTGGAAGCCCCGGACGGTCGTACGATGCTTCGTCGTCGACGCGGAGGCGGGCGGACATGCCGTCCGGGACGGCGATCTGAACGATTTCGATCGGCAGCGCGGGGCGGCCGGGCGGGTCGATGACGGAGGCGCCCGGCAGGCGGACGCGCTCGTAGCGCGCTTCGCCCACGCCGGTCGTGTCCCAGACGGCCCGCGCGGGACGGTATTCGAGCGAGACCCCGCGAAGATCCTGGGCCACGACGCGCGCTCCGGCCCGGGGGCTGGACGGCGCGGCGAAGGCGCCGACGCCCGATCCGAGCGCGACGAGCACGATCCAAGCCGCGAAGGCGCGGCGGGAAACCCCGCGCGGCGTGGGCCCTACCCGGATCGTCGATGGGTACCGTTGGCGGATGAGACGCTCCTCGGCGTTGGGATGGCGCATACGGCGTGACTTCCCCGGATTGTAGGGACGCGCGTCGAGGGGCGTCAAGGCAACTCCTCCGGAACCACAAGGGGCATCGCGGTTTGACATCGCTTCGCGGGGGATGCTACGCTTTTTGGGTTGAGCCACTCGCGCGCAGTGTCCACGGCATCCACCAGCCCACCGAGGAGACGATCGATGCGCCGTTGGGGACCGATCGCGCTCCTGCTGATCCTCTCTTCCCTGGCGTTCTTTTCAGACACCCCCACCCGTGCCGCGCCGCGGGGGACCATCTACATCCTGGGCTTCGACGGGATGGATCCGCGCGTCGCCGAGCGCCTGATGGCCGAGGGGCGACTTCCGAACCTGCGTTGGATGAAGGAGCACGGCGCCATGCGTCCGCTCCGGACGACGAATCCCGCACAGTCTCCCGTCGCGTGGTCCACGTTCTCCACGGGTCAGAATCCCGGCAAGACGCGGATCTACGACTTCCTGCGGCGCAACCCAAGGACGTACTACCCCGATTTCTCGACCGTCACGGTGCGGCGGGGCCGATTCGCGTTCGGGTTCCTCCCGACGCGGGCGCCGAAGGTCATCAACAATCGAAAGGGGACGACGTTCTGGCAGTTGGCGGCCCAGGCGGGGGTCCGGGCGACGATTCTCCAGGCGCCCATCAACTTCCCCCCGGAAGCCATACCTAACGGGGTACTCCTTTCCGGACTGGGGGTTCCCGACATTCGGGGAACGATGGGGACGTTCTCCTATTGGGCCACCGACGCCACCAACGCCGGCGACACCGAGATGGGGGGCAAGGTCGCCCGCCTGAAGGTCGACGTGACCGGCCGCGCCCGGTCGGTGGTGCACGGGCCGCGGAATCCTCTCGCCGGGCGGAATGCCGAGGGCCGCATTCCCGACCTCACCATTCCCATCGAATTCCGCCGGGTGAAGGGCGGCGTGCGGATCGCGCTCCAGGGACAGGTCCACGACGTCGCGCAGGGCGAATGGAGCGACTGGTACACCATCCGGTTCACGATCGCGCCGCTCATCACCGTGCGGGGCATCGCGCGCTTCCATGTGCTCGAGGCGAGCCCCGAGTTGCGCGTCTACCTCTCCCCCATCTCGTTCGATCCGCGCAAACCTCCCGTGCCCGTCAGCCAGCCGCCGAACTACTCCGCCAAGGTCGCGAAACGAATCGGGCTGTACAAGACGCTGGGATGGCCGGAGGACACGTGGGCGCTGAACGAGGAGAAGATCGACGAGAAGGTCTTCCTGGAGGACCTGCACGACACGTTCAATCGCCAGCGCGAGGTCGTCTTCGACGCGCTCCGCCAGACCGAACCGGAACTCTTCGTCACGGTGTTCCAGTCGACGGACAAGGTGCAGCACATGTTCTGGCGTCTGATCGACCCGAAGCATCCGATGTACAACCGCCGGCTGGCCGACCGATACGGCGACGCCATCGACCACGTGTACGAGCGATGCGATTCGCTCGTGGGTGAATTCCTGGCCCGCACGCGGCGTCGCGGCGGCACGGTGCTCGTCGTGTCGGATCATGGTTTCTCGTCCTTCCGGAAGGCCGTGAACATCAACACCTGGCTCGCACGGAACGGCTACCTGGCGCTTTCCCGGCTCGATCCCGTTCGCGACCGGAACCTCGAGGATCTGTTCGGCCGCGGGACCTTCTGGCCCAACGTGAACTGGTCGAAGTCGCGCGCCTACGCGCTGGCCCTGGGGCAGATCTACGTGAATCTCAAGGGCCGCGAGCGAAGCGGCGTCGTCGCGCCCGGCGCGGAATACGAGGCGGTGCGGAATGAACTGATCGAGAAGTTCTCCGCGCTGCGCGATCCCGACACCGGGGAGCGGGTGGTGCGGCGCGTGTACAAGCGGGAGGAGATCTTCAAGGGACCCTACTTCGCGGAGGCGCCCGACCTGGTTGTCGGTTTCCACGAGGGGTACCGCGTCTCCTGGCAGACGTCGCTGGGTGGGATTCCCCCGGACATCATCGAACCGAACGAGCGGCGATGGAGCGCGGACCATTGCTCGGTGGACCCCGACCTCGTTCCGGGGGTCCTCTTCTCCAGCCGCCCCATCGCGAGGGACGACGCCGCCATCGAGGACATCGCGCCGACCGTGCTGCACGAGTTCGGCGTCGCGATTCCCGGTGACATCGATGGGCGGGATCTGGGACTTCGGTGAACTCCGGAGCGCCCCGCCACCACGCCGCCTGCCGCCCGATCTCCCGTCCATGAACGCACGAGCCAGACTTTACTGGGAATTGGCGCGGCCCTTCACGCTCATCGCGCCCGCGCTGGGCATGTTCACCGGAAGCATCATCGCCCTGGGCGCCCCGCCCGCCGTTCCGCTGACGCCCTGGGTGGCGATCAAGATCGTCCTCGGCACGCTGATGGCCGCGGTGCTGAACGCCGCCTCGAACGCGCTGAACCAGGTGACCGACCTGGAGGCCGACCGGATCAACAAGCCAGACCGCCCCATTCCCTCCGGGAGGATCGACCCGCGCGGAGCGACCCGATTCGCGGGAGCGCTTTACCTGGCGGCATTTCTCCTGGCGGCGCCGGTCGGACCGCAGTGCGTCTGGCTGGCGGGGATCGCGGCGGTGATGACCGTCCTCTATTCGGCGCCGCCGTTTCGGCTGAAGGGAGTCCCCTATCTGGCCAACGTGGTCATCGCCATTCCACGGGGGGTCCTGCTCAAGGTGGCGGGATGGAGCTGCGTGCGCGATTTCGGCCGAACCGAGCCGTGGTACATCGGGCTCATCTTCGGCCTCTTCCTACTCGGCGCCACGACGACGAAGGATTTCGCCGATGCCAAGGGCGACGCCGCGGCGGGGTACCGGACGCTCCCGGTGGTGCTGGGGGCGAAGCGGGCCGCCTGGCTCGTCGCTCCGTTCCTGGTCCTCCCCTTCCTGCTCATCCCCTACGGGATGCACCTCGGTCTCCTGACCGGCGCCGGGCCGCTGTTGGGCGCCCTGACGGCCGTTCTCTGTATCTGGGGTGCCTACGTCGCCTACCTCATGGTTCGTCGCCCCGACGACCTCTCCCGCAGCGAGAACCACCCTTCCTGGACCCACATGTACGTCATGATGTTCGTGGCCCAGATCGGCTTCGCCCTGGCCTACGTGGGACAGGCCACCCGCTAGACAGAGAAAGGGCGCGAACCGAGGTTCGCGCCCTTCGTTCCCGTGCCGGTTGTCCCGGCCCGGGCGCTGTCACTTCGTGCGCCCCTGGATGTCCTAACGCCTACGCGGTTCGTCCACGCGCCGGAAAAGACGCGCGGCGTCGCGCATGTTCTGCGGCCGGTGGAGGGGGGGAACCGAGCCGCGCATGACGTTTCCCTTACGGGTTGAGTGGCGTATCGCAGTCGTGCGTGGTGTGGACGTTGATCGAATTGAAGTCGGCAGACGCCACCGCACCACTGTAATCGAAATCCTGCCAGTAGGTGACGATGGTGCTCTTGCCGATGCCGTTCGCCACACCATTG
>QJVW01000006.1 GCA_003235575.1 Candidatus Eiseniibacteriota bacterium
AGCAGGCGCTTCATGATCGGACTCCTTTCATCAGCTCGCGATCGATGTCGCGAAGCGCCGCGGCGCGCTCGAGGTCGACGCGGCGGATCGCGTACCGGTAGGCGGTGAGGACACGATTCAATTGGGCATTGGTCAGCGCGGCGCGCGCGTCCACGAGTTCGAAGGGGCTGGCGGCGCCCTCCTCGAACCGGCGCCGCACCAGCCGAAAGGTCGCGGTCGCGGCGGCGAGCCGAACGTCCGCGGTGGCGATCGCCTGACGCGCGACCGCGGCCGCCTCGTGCGCGGTGCGGATCTCGAGCGCGATTCGATCCTCGAGATCGCGCCGCGCGGTGCGCGCGCGCTGGACCTCGTACCCCGCCGCCGCGCGGCGGGCGAGATCGCCGCCGCCGTCGAAGAGGCTCCAGGTCACCGCGATCGAGGCGCTCCACACGTGGTCGTCATCGCGAACGGTGACGTCGTTCCCCTGAAAGCCGTAGTCGAGCACGCCCGCGACGCTGGGGACCATCCCCGATGTCGCCGCGCGTTTCGCGGCCCGCGCCGTGCGGAGCGCGGCGTCGGTTTGCCGCAACTCCTCCCGCCCGGCCAGTCCGCGCTCCACGGCTTCCTCGGAGCCGACCGGCATCTCCAGGGCGAACGCGCTGTCGGCGATGGCCTCGATGGGAGCGTCGAGCGGACGCAGGAGAAGCTGGTTGAAGGCGCGCGACGCCGCCAGGTGCCGCTCGCGAGCCTCGGCCAGCGATTGTTCCACCTCCGCGCGCTCGGCTCGGGCGCGCTGCACCGCCTCGGGCGTCGCGCGGCCGGCATCCAGCAGTCGCTCGGCCACGCGCTCGTTCTCGCGCACGGTGGCGAGGGTGGCGTCGTAGATCTCGACCACGCGCCGCGCCGATGCCTGTTCCAAATAGGCGATCTGGGCGTCGGCGGCAAGGCGGCGCGCCGCCGCGGCCAGTTGCCACTTCTGACCGTCGTGGCGGGCGCTCGCCACGGCCAATCCCGCCCGCGCGGCCTCGTTGAAGAGCGGCTGCACCAAACGCACGTGCGACTCGTAGCGCTGCGGAAAGGTGAGGTCGATGTTCGTGGGGAAGGCGTCGGTTCCCGCCAGCTGGTTCAGCGTGGCGTACGCGGGGTTGATGAAGTCGCCGATGTTCGTCTGATTCTCGAAGTGCGTGTACCGCGCCTCGACGCGCAACGAGGGAAGGAGTCGCGCGCGCGCCTCGCGGACGTCCGCGGCGGCGCGGCGCTCGGCCAGCCGCTCCTGGTCGAGTCCCAGGTTCGCTTCGAGCGCTTCGTCCACGATCGCCCGAAGGGGATCGGCGTTCGGCTCCGCCGCGACGCATGCCGTCGGGGCCAGACCCAGGAGCAGGGTGAGGATCGCCGTTCGAATAAACATAGATACCTCGTTTAACGCTGTTAGGTTGCGGTCCACGAAAACGCGCCTAGAGTTTCTGCTTGGACGGATCCCGGAGAATGCCCCGGACCATGACCCGCATGGCGCGGAGCGCCGTCGGCCGGAGCTTTCGCCACGGAACCCATTCCGCGTGGTTCTTCACGATCCGGATCGAGATCATTCCATGCACTCCGCCCCAGAGCACCTGGGCCAGCTCGTCCGCGTCGGTCAGTTCGGGCCGGAGCAGGCCGCTCACGATGGCTTCGCGGCACGCCTCGCGAAGAAAGGCGTAGGCGTCCTTCTCGGGATTGCCCCGGTGTTCCGCGACGTATTGGTCGTCGAGCTCCGGCGGGGGAAGTACGGTCATGAACATGAAGCGGTACTGGCTCGGATGCTTCTCCGCGAAGCGGAGGTAGGCTTCGCCGACCGCCAGGATGCGGCGCACGGGATCGGAGGTCGCGACGGACGCATTGAAATGCCGCGCCAACGCCTGGAAGTCGAGCATGCAGATCTCGCTCAGAAGGGCGTTCTTGTTCTTGAAGTGGTGGTAGATCGCGGTCGGCGTGTACTCGATGCGGTTCGCGATCGCGCGCATCGTCACCGCGTCGAAGCCATCCTCCGTGAACATCTCGCGCGCCGCGTCGAGAATCTTGTCCCGCGTCTCCTGCAGCTCCCGCGCGCGGCGGTCCTTGGTGGCCATGAAACGATCCTCCCTTGAAGGTTACACTGTAATACTATCTAACGCTGTTAGGTCTTGCAACTCTTTTTTCTGGCCGCACCCCTTGACGACTGCACAAATGTGCACTATCCTTCCATTCGTATGCCAAAGAAGCCAAGCGCGCCGGGGGGCCGCCGCAAGAGTCCCCCCAAGCGACGCACCGTCTCCGAGGACGCGATCCTCGCCTACCTCGCCGACTGTCTGAACGAGCACGGCCGTCCGCCGACGCTTCGGGAGATCGGGACGGCCTTCGGGATCGCATCCACCAATGGCGTGCGCTATTACCTCGATCGCCTGGAGCAGGCGGGGAAGATCCGCCGAGACCGTTGGACCTCGCGTGGCATCGAGCTCCAGGCGATCGAGGGGCGTTCGTCCGAACCGGAGCCACGCACGGCGCCGGTCCGCGGGCGGCAGGACGTGCCCGGTCCTCGCCCCGATTTCTTGGAAATTCCCATGATCGGCCGCG
>QJVW01000137.1 GCA_003235575.1 Candidatus Eiseniibacteriota bacterium
TGCTGCGCCCCCGCTCCGAGCGGGCTTGCAAGCTCCCGCCGGGTTCTCCCCGGCTCCCGCCCGGGCCCGGGGCAGCTCCACCGCCGCGGCCCGAGCCGCGACGTTGCCGCTCTTCCCCGACGCGGCACCCGCCACGCCCCGCGCCCCCGCGTACGACCGGCACACCATGCTCCGCCACGAGGTCGAAACACTGGGATTCCTTCTGAGCGCGCATCCGCTCGAGCCGTACGAACGCGCGATGCGCGGCCACGGCGTGGTCGCCGCCCGCGATCTCGACCGCCACGCCGGGCGGCGCGTCACGATCCTCGGGTGGCACGTCACCTCGAAACGGGTTCAGACGAAGCGCGACGAACCGATGGAGTTCGTCACCTTCGAGGACACCACCGGGCTCGTCGATGCGACGTTCTTCCCGCGCGCGTACGATCGATTCTGTCATCTCCTCACCAGCACGCGGCCGTTCCTGCTCACGGGCCGGGTGGAGGAGGACGACGGCGTCTGCACGCTGAACGTCGAATCCGTCGAACGTCTGGGCGCGGCGGGGGTGGCGTTCGCGGAGAAAGGCTCGGTAGAATGAAGGTCCCGAATTCGAGGAGGAGCGGCATGTCGAACGAGACCGCGCTGGAAACGGTGACGCGCGAATGCAAGCGGCTGAAGGACCTCGCCGAGAGGGCGATGGGACAGGTGCCGCCCGATCGATTCGCGACGGCGCTTTCGGAGGGGGGGAACAGCATCGCCGTGATCGTGAAACACATGAGTGGAAACATGCGGTCGCGATGGACCGAGTTCCTGACCTCGGACGGCGAGAAGCCGTGGCGCGACCGTGATCGCGAGTTCGAAATCGATCAGGACGATACGCGGGAGGCGCTGCTCGCGCGCTGGGAAGAGGGGTGGCGCGCGTTGTTCGCGACGCTGGCCGGCCTGGGCCCGGACGACCTCGGACGGACCGTGACGATCCGGCGCGAGCCGATGACCGTTTCGCAGGCGATCCACCGGCAATTGACGCACTACGCGTACCACGTGGGACAAATCGTCGTTCTCGCAAAGCATCTCGCCGGCGGCGACTGGAAGACGCTCAGCGTCGCGCGCGGCGAATCGGCGCGGTTCAACGACGCGCCCGACACGTACCTTTGAACGCAGCGCCACACACCATTCACCATAGGGGGAAACCATGGGACAGCCCGTCGTGCACTGGGAACTCTGGTCGCAGGATCCGGAGAAGGCCGCGGCCTTCTACACGAAGGTGTTCGATTGGACGATTCAGCATATTCCGGAAATGGACTATCGCTTCGTGGACACCGGAGGGGAGGGCGGAATCAACGGCGGGATCATGAAGCCCAAGGAGGGCCCCTGGCCCGGAAACCTCGCGTTCTACATCGACGTGGACGACCTCGACGCCTACGCGAAGAAGGTCACGGCCGCCGGCGGGAAGATGATCGTGGAGAAGATGGTGGTCCCGGGCGTGGGCGAATTCTCCCTCTTCGGGGATCCGGACGGGCGCGTTGTGGGAATGTGGAAACGGATGACGTAGGCACGGCGCTCGTGGCGGGAGCGGTTCGGGGCGGGGCGGCGGGCCCCGCCCCACTGCTACCAACGTACCGGTTTCGATTCGCCGGATTTGGCCGATAGTAGGGGGAGGGGGTGCTGGGCTCGTACGCTGAACAAAGGAGGTATTACGATGGCCCTTCATACCGCACCCCGCCTTCCGTTTGTCGGTGGATTGTTCCCCCTCCTCGCCTGTCTCGTCGCCAGTTCCGTGTTCACCGCGACAGCCACGGCCTACCCGGATGCCCCGCCGCTTGGCCGAACGGGAGCCCCCACCGAGAACACGTGCGCCAGCTGCCACGGGACGCTCAACGACGGGTTGGGGGGGGTTCTCGAGATCAGCGGCGTGCCTGCTTCGTACATCCCCGGTCAAACCTACACGCTCACTATTTCGCTGACTCGCACCGGTAAATCGCGCTGGGGTTTCGAGATGACGTCGTTGCGCGACGCGGACGATTCCTATGCGGGTGTTCTGGCGGACATCTCCGTCTACACCGGGAAAGGCACACGGCAGAGCAAGGACTACATCTACCAGACGAACGCCGATGGGGCGGACGGAACCTATTGGAATACCAACAACGGACCCGTGACCTGGCCGGTCGAGTGGACGGCCCCGGCGGCCGGGGCGGGATCGGTGACGTTCTACGCGGTCGGGGTCGCCGGGAATGGCGACAACAACGCCGACTCGGGCGATCCGGTCTACACGACGAGCGTCACGGCCGCTGAGGAGGTTACGACCCCGACGACGACCACGACGTGGGGCTGGATCAAGGACCACTACCGGTAGTGCGCTCCCGCTGAGGGGCATGCGACCGCACGGATTCCCGATTCGGATCGGATGCGGTGCGACCCGCGGATTCGGATACACTGATCCATTGTGTTCCGATGGATCGTCCTCGTCCTGGCCGCCACGGCACTGGCGCTATCGGCGTTCTACCGCTGGCGCGCCTACCGGGCCGGGGGAAGGATCGCTCGCCGGCTCGAAGGACCGTGGTTCGTCGCGTTCCGGCTCCTGATCGCCCTGCCGCTCTTCGGATCCCTCGTGGCCTACGTGATGGAACCCCGATGGCTGGCGTGGTCGTCCTTCGTGATCCCCGACGCGGCTCGTTGGGCCGCCGCCGGATTCGGGGTCGCGACCCTTCCAGCCATCGCCTGGGTTCTCCAATCGCTGGGCCGGAACGTGAGTGAAACCGTCCTCACGAAAGAAGGGCACCAGCTCGTGACGCACGGCCCCTATCGACGGGTCCGTCACCCCCTCTATGTCGTGGGACTGACGCTCCTACTATCTCTGGGGGTCGTTGCGGCCAGCTGGCTCGTGCTCGCCTTGACGATCGCCGCGTGGGCGGCCATCCGTGTCCTCGTGATCCCCCGCGAGGAACGCGAGTTGGCGGCCCGATTCGGCGCCGAGTACGAAGGGTATCGGCGCCAAACGGGCGGCCTCTTTCCGCGAAGGCCAGGGTAGGCCGCTCGAGCGCGGCCTACCGGCTCCCCCAGATCCGCTCCCACCACGAGCGAGGCCGGTCCGGATCGCCGTCGCCCCCGTCCTCCCAACGCATCTTCCGGCGGATCGTATCCATGTCCCAGCCGGTCAGATCCGCCAGTGTTTCGGCCTCCTTGGCCTGCCTCCGGCGCAGCGCCCGGCGATACTCCGCCGCCCCGGGACAATCCCGGTCGCCCTTCCAGGCGTGGCGAATCACGAAGCGGCCTTGGAAATTGGAGCGGTCGCCCGTCTCGTGGAGTGTCAAGTCCTCGGGGAAGTGCTTCGCGTCGTAGCGTACGTGAAGGCGGGTCACGAAGACGTTCTGCGCACCGCCCCCGGGGGGCGCCCGCCGTACGGCGCGGCCGCCGGCCGCCTCATCGCCCGACGGCGGATCGAGCCAGGTGACGCCGAGCCCGCGCAGCTCCTCCCGCGACAAGGGGTCGGCGGCGCAGGGGTCGCACCAGGCCATGTCCCACGCGTATTCGAGGAATACGGCCTCCCCCGACTGGCGAAGGACCTGCCGCGTGAACATGTCGCGGTAGAAATCGCCGAACTCCTCCTGCACGAATTCGGGAATCTCCGCGTCCGACGGCAGCCGAACCGTCCGGTAGTTGGTCGTCTCCACCCGTCCCGTCCGGGTCAGCGCGAAGACGAACAGCTCTTGCGGTCCGTCGGCGTTCACCATGCCGAGCCGAATCGGCAGCATGTACTTGGAGGACTCGTACGCCATCTGCAGCGGACGCAGGTAGGTGAAGCCGAGCCGGCTCTTCTCGTTCAGATTCACCTTGGCGACGAAGAACTTCATGCCCTGTCGCAGGTACGAGCGGAGCACGCGCGAGGCGCCCGGGGGCACCTTGTATCCGTTCTCCGTCAGCCACGTGGTCAACCCCCCGCTCTGCTTGGCGGAGAGAAGGAGGATGTCGTACTCGCCCACCGTGTAGCTCGCCTCGATCGTCACGCCGAGCGCGCGGGCCCGGAGCGCGTCGGCGGCGGATTTGGCGGCGTCACGGCTGGCCCTCCCCATGGCCATCGGCATCGCCCGCTCTTCCATGACGCGGGCGCACGGGTCGGGATCGAAGTACTCGACCAGGCGCGGCGCCGTGTAGGCGTCGAGGTGATCGATGGCGGCCTGGTCGCCCACGTGGATCTGTCCTCGCTGCAGCACGGTCGGGACGGGCACGACCATGGCGAACTCCCGGGGGTCGCCCTTGAAATCCGCCGACATGGTCAGGACCGTGCGATCCTCCTCCCGCACCAGGACCACCTTCGATGCCTTGTTGAAAAGTTTGGCGTCGCCGCGCGCGACGTAGAAGCCGCAGAAGCTATGCGCGACCGGCGCCGAGAGTGAGGCCGTCAGGAAGAGCGCGAGGGCCGGGAGCAGGTGTTTCATGCTTGTCTCCTTTCACGGGGGCCCCGGCCGTGGGGCGCGTCCATTCGTACCGCAGCCCGGGGAGGATTCGGTCCAGGATCGGGACCAGGGGGGATAGGGCCACCAGCGACCAGATCGGGCCGCCGGACTTCTGGAGGATGAAGGCCACGAACGCGGCGCCGGCCGCCACCATGGCGCCAAACAGAATGCGCGCGATCCGGGCATTCGGCGTCGTCTTGGGATCGCTGATCATGAAGAACGTAAAGAGGAGGAGCGAACCGCTCTGAAGCTGATGGAGCGGAATCGTCCACGGGTCCCCCAGCCACGCGGCGCGCGCGAACAGAATGAGCGCGTGGGTCGCGGCGAAGGCATAGGCGACGTCGCTTCGCGCCGCGCGGTTCACCACCAGGCCCCCCAGGCACGCCACGAGGAACGCCACCGTGAGACCCGAGCCCCACTGGGCGGGCGAGATCCAGGCTCGTTCGCTGCACGCGACCACGACCGCGATGCCGAACGCCGTCGGGTTGAAGACGTGCTTTCCGTTCCAGCGGAGGAGGAACTTGCTGCCGATCGCGATCGCGGCCGCGGCGGCGACGAGCCAAGGGGAGTCGACGCGAAGCAGGAGGGACAGGGAAAGGCCCGAAATCAGGGCGCTCTTCACGTCCAGGGTTGGAAGCAGCCAGACGCGCGAGCAGATCGCTTGCGCCACGACCGCGGCGGCCAGGCTCAACGCGATCTGCGGCGTTCCGATCGGAAACCGCAGCAGGAGGGTCCCGAGGACGACCAGCGCCGACAGCGTAGCAATCTGGTAGAGACGTGGATCAAGGCTGGTGGCGCGGGTTGTGTCCATGGTATCGAGGACTACGCGGCGGGGCGGGGATCTATTCCCTCGCCGGTCCGGGCCGGTTGCCAGGGGGAATTGGGCGTGGTGGGACTGGTACCGAAGTAGGCCTCGATCTTGATGTATCACTTCGTTTAACGTGCCGAAGGATCGTACTGCAGCGGGGAGCCGTGGATGGGCTGTCGAACGGTTCGCGCGGCACTCACGCAGGGGTTGGAATTCGTCACCTGGGGGTAGAACGAATGGCCACTAGGATCCGTTGGCGCGGTGCGATGCCGATCCTGATCGCCTTCCTCGCGCTCGGCGTCGGAGCGTCGAGGGCGCTGGCGCAGGAGTACCCGCGCGTGAGCGTTATCTGCCTCGACTGCCACGACCAGAAAGAAGCCTCGCTGGGGAGAACGCCCCACGAACTCGTCGGCGGCGCCAAGGATGGACCCGACGCCGGCATCGTCTGCACCGACTGTCACGTGGGCGACCGGCGCCACTGGGAAGACGATCCGGACGAGTACCCGATGAAGAGCCCCGCCAAGCTCAGCGCGCGCGAAGAGGGGGCGCTCTGCGCCACGTGCCACCAGACGTCGCACCAGCAGAACATGGCCGAGCGGAACGTCCACATGACGAGCGACGTCAGCTGCAGCGCCTGCCACAGCGTGCACGAATCGAAAGAGCCCGTGCTCCTCAAGGCGGCGGAGAAGGATCTCTGCGTCTCCTGTCATCGGGGCGTGGAGGGCGCCTTCACCAAGCCGTACCGGCATCCGGTCAACGAAGGGATCGTGACGTGCAGCGAATGCCACGCGACGCTCAGCGAGACGCGCCGCGAGCTGTCGCTCAACGGCACGAACATGTGCATGAAGTGCCACGCGGAGTTCCAGGGGCCGTTCCCCTACGAACATCAGGCGACCGTCGACTACTCGGCGGAAGAAGGCGGGTGCATCAGCTGTCATGAGCCCCACGGTTCATACCTGCCGCGGATGCTCAAGCAGCCCTATGAGGGCCCGCACTTCCAGCTCTGCACCCAGTGCCACACCGTGCCTCCGCGTCACAACCTGAACCAGAACCACGGAACCGCATGGGCGGGGATGGCGTGCAACGAGTGCCATAGCGACATCCACGGCTCCTACAGCAATCCGCTCTTCCTGAGCGAATCGCTCGTGAGCCAGGGCTGTTTCACCGTTAGCTGTCACCATCGATAGGACGGTGCAAGCATGAGAACGAAACCGATTGGGATCATCGTGGCGGCGCTGGTCGTCATGTTCGGTGCGTCCTCACCGCTCGCCACGACGCTGGATGGCAGCGTGAAGGTGGGGGGAGTCATCCTGGACGAGGAGGGCGATCGCTCCGCGGTCCAGGAGACGTACGACGTTCACGACGGATTCGCCGTTTCCCAGATCCGGCTGAACGGGCGGTTCGACGCTGGAAACTCGTTCCGGCTCGACGTCCGTGACATCAACCTGGACTCGCGCCAGGGTGACTTCGTCTATCGAATCCCGCGCAAGTTCAAGCTGACCGCGGGCTACGACCAGAGCCGCCAGGTGTTCGACGCGTCCCGGGTCACGAATTCGGAGCGGAAGGACTTCAGGGTCGGCGCCGAGTACACCGCGGGCCGCTGGTTCGGCATATCGGGTTCCTTCGGGTATCTCACGCGCACGGGGGACCGTGTGGCGTTTCCCACCGGCTCGGCAAGCGTGCTGGGCACGGGGTACGACAACGCGCTGAAGGTGGGACAAATTGCCGTCCGCGGGCAGAAGGGACGCCGGGGCGGGGCGGTGTCCTACCAGATGTCGGACTTCAGCGACGACTTGAACGCTCAGGCCGCACGAACCGGCCATGTCCTGTCGGCGCGCCTCTACACGCCCTGCTTCTTCTACGACAAATGGACCCACATGCTGCGCGGCGCGTACGGCGTTCGGGAACTCTCCGACAACGACGTGGACTACACGCTCGCCAATTTCCAGTACACGGGCGTCGTTCAGCCGGTCCGGGCGTGGCAGGTGCGCTACAACTTCGAAGCCAACCGGATCGACAACGAATCGACCGGGCTCAAGACGGACCGATTCATCAACAGCATGGACCTTACCTACTTCGATACCCATGGGCGACTCACGGCCGGCTATGCGTACGAGACGAACGACGACGACCGGTCGCTGACGAGCTACAACAGCTGGCGGGTGGGCGCTACCTACGGTCAGGGAACGTGGGTCAAGGGGAAAGTCGATTACGCGGGTCGGATCAAGAACGACCAAGAGGACGTCACCCTGCTCAAGGACGTGGAGTCCTTCCGGCTTCGGGCGAGCCTGGACTTCCAGCCCTCGGATCGAATCGCGTTCGGCGGCGGCTACTCGAGGCGCGAACGTGAGCTGCCGGACATCGACGTGACGGTCGATGGCGATGTCGCGACCGGGTACGGCCGCTATGAGCTCAAGCAATGGGGCTCCCTGTCGGCCAACTACAGCTACGCGAACGATGCGTACGACGATCTGGCGGGGAACTTCGATACGGAGAGCCACATCGTCACGGGTCGCGCCGAGTTCACGCGGATCAAGAAACTTCAACTTGCGGGCGGCGTTACCTACATGGACATCGGCAAGGACCTGGACATCGAGAAGTCGTCGCTGTTCGCGGAAGGCTCGTACCGGGTGCTGCGCGACTACAAAGTCGAAGTCCAGTACAACGTGTACAACTACGACGACTACATTTTGCTCGACCGCTACTACACGGCGAACGTCGTTCGGTTCAACTTGGTCTACGACCTGAAGCTTTGATGTTGAAGTAGAGAAGCAGTCAACCGCCACACGCTCGGGAGGAGATGGCGATGGTGAGAGTAACGAGAGTCGTGACGCTCGTGGGATTGGCGGCAGCGATGCTATCGCTGACGGCTTGCGAGCGGAAAATCACCCGCATCGAGAATGTGTCGCAACCGTTGGCGTGCGCGGACTGCCACGTCGCCAACAACCTGATCACCGGGAAGGAGACGCAGTGGGCCGAGTCGGTGCATGGCACCGGTGAAGCCTATGTGCGGGGCACCAGCGCGAGTTGCGCCGGATGCCACTCCGGCAATGCGTTCGCGGAGCGGATCGAGGCGGGATTGGATCCCGACGAGGTCACATCCGGCGACCCGGATCCGACGCGCCAGGATTGTCGCGCATGCCACATGATTCACGAAACGTACACGGGGGCGGATTTCGCGCTCAAGACCACGGCGCCGGTGACGATGTATGCGGTCGCGGGCGCGACGTTCAACGGCGGGGAGGGCAACCTCTGCGTCAACTGCCATCAGCCGCGGCGAACCATTCCGGCGGCGGTCAACGGCATGATCACTGGCATCTCCACGCACTGGGGTCCGCACCACGGCCCGCAGAGCTCGATGCTCCTCGGCGTCGCGGGCGCGGGCGTGGCGGACATGCCCGGTGGGCACTACGCCGTTCCCAACACCTGCGTGCACTGCCACATGGGCGAGGGCCTCGACCACCACTTCGAGCCCGAAGTCGCCACCTGTAAGAAGTGCCATACCGACGCGACGAACTTCAACGTCAACGGGCGGCAAGCGGAGATCGTGGATCTGATCGACCAGCTCGGAGCGCAGCTGGTCACCAGGAATCTCATCAACGTGAACGGTCCGGATGGGCATCCGATCGTGACCGAGGCGCCCGAAGACGAAGCGATCGCGCTCTGGAACTGGCTCTACGTTGCCCACGAAGACAAGAGCAACGGCGCCCACAATTACAAGTACGCGAAGGCGCTGCTCGAGGAGGGCCTGGCCAGGCTGGCGGCTCCGGCTCCGAACCCGGGCCCCGCGACGCTGGCGGCCAGCCACTAGCGGGTAGGCAACGAAGAATAGGTCTATCATCGCCGCGGTTTCTGGGCGGCGTTAGGGAAGCGGGGCCCCGGCGGCACAGTGCGCCGGGGCCGCCGCATTTCTAGATTCTCGCGGGCCGAATCCGGTGGGCGGCGTCGCAACGGCCTACCCGCCCTCCGGCTCTTTTGATACCTTCAGTTCCTTGCCCCCGGTCGTCTGGACTTCATCGCAAGGAGCGCCGCCATGCCCGCCACCTTCCGTGGCACCTTTTCTCGCGCATCCTGGATCCTCATCGCGGCTCTCGCCGCTGTGTGGGCCGGCTCCGCCGCGCGGGCGGATGCGCCGACGTCGACCTTTTCCATCGTCGCCTACGACTCCGTAACGCAGGAGGTGGGCGTGGCCGTGCAATCGAAGTACTTCAGCGTGGGGACCGCCGTTCCCTGGGCGCGCGCGGGCGCGGGCGCGATCGCGACGCAAGCCACCGTGAACGTCTCGTTGGGTCCGAAGGCGCTGGCCCTCCTCGGAACCGGGATGCCGGCCTCGGAAGTGATGCGCGCGCTGGCGGCCACCGATTCGCTATGGGAGAACCGCCAGGTCGGCATCGTGGACGCCCGCGGTGGCGTCGCCTCCTGGACCGGGTCTCGCCCGCTCGATTGGGCGGGAGGGGAAACCGGAGCCGGGTTCGCCTGCCAGGGGAACATCCTCGCCGGTCCCGACGTCGTCGCCGACATGGCGAGGGCGTTTCGGGAGACGAAGGGTGAGCTGGCCGAACGAATGATCGCCGCCCTGGAGGCGGGCCAGGCCGCCGGCGGCGACAAGCGCGGCCGGCAGTCGGCGGCGATCCTGATCGCGAGGCCCAGTGACGCGCACCCCGAATACAACGAGCGCTACATCGATCTTCGCGTCGAGGACCACAAGAAGCCGATCCAGGAACTGCGTCGCGTGTGGCAGATCTTCCAGGGGTTCCACCTCGCGAATGCCCACCTGAACTACGCTACCCAATTCGAGGCGCAAGGCCGTTCCGACCTGGCCGCCATGGAGCGGAACCGCGTCGGCGAGACGCTCACGCGGGCGCTGGAACGGGGCGAGCGCGATCCGTCGTTGCTGAACGGCCTCGCGTGGTCCTGCGCCACGAACGACATCTTCCTGCCGCAGGCCCTGAAGGCGGCGGAACGGGCGGTTGCCGCCGACCGACGAAACGTCGATATCCTCGACACGCTGGCCGAGGTGCACTACCGCATGGGGAACGCCACGAAGGCCATCGAAGTCGAATCGCGAGCCGCCACCATCGATCCGAAGAGCCAGTACCTGAAGGACCAGCTCCGTCGCTTCCGCGGAGCGGCGCGGTGATCGCCCGGAGGCGCCGGCTGCTCGCCGGGGGGATCGTCCTCGCGCTCCACGTCGCCGCGGCGACGGTAGCGCCGACGGCCCGAGCCACCTTCTCGATCGTCGCCTACGACTCGGTGACGCACGAGATCGGCGTCGCGGTGCAGTCGCGCGCATTCAGCGTCGGCGGCGCGGTCCCGTGGGTCGAAGGGGGCGTCGGCGCGGTGGCGACGCAATCGGCGACGAACGAGTCGTTCGGTCCCTGGGGGCTGGATCGCATGCGGCGCGGCGAGCCGGCGTCGGCCGTCCTGCGCGCCCTCCTCGAAGCGGACTCGGGGCGTTCGCACCGTCAGGTCGGCATCGTCGACGCGAAGGGGCGGAGCGACGCGTACACCGGCGCCGACTGTTCGGCGTGGGCCGGGCACCGAACGGGGCCGGGGTACGCCGTCCAGGGGAACATCCTCGCCGGGGAGGCGGTCGTCGTCTCCATGGAGCGCGCCTACCTCGAGACCGAGGGCGACCTGGGACACCGGCTCCTCGCGGCGCTCGAGGCGGGACAGGCCGCGGGCGGCGACAAGCGGGGGATGCAGTCCGCGGCGCTGATCGTGGGGCGGCCCAGCGACGACTACCCGGAGTATCGGACGCGCTACGTCGACCTGCGCGTGGAGGACGCGAAGGACCCGATCACGGAGCTCCGGCGGGTCTACCTCATTCAGGAGACGCAGGACCTGGCCGAGGCGCACCTGCGGTTCGCCGCCGCCGCCGAGAAGGCGGGCAGGAAGGAACTGGCGGCGCTCGAGCGCGCGCGCGTCGGCGACGCGTTGCGCCGCGCCGTGGCGCGGGGGGAAAACGACCCGCAGAATCTCAACTCGCTGGCGTGGGTCTGCGCCACGAACGATATGTTCCTCGACGAGGCGGTCGCCGCGGCCGAGCGCGCGGTCTCCCTGGAACCGAAGGACACCAGCATCCTCGACACGCTGGCGGAGTGCTATTTCCGCGCGGGGCGGCTCGACGAGGCCGTCCAAACCGCGGGGAGAGCCGTATCCCTGGCGCCGAACGATTCCTACCTCCAAGGACAACTGGCCCGGTTCCGGGCCGCAACGAAATGAGGAAGCCGTCCCCATGAGCGAACGACGAGCCGTCACCCCCGAGGATCTCTACCAGCTTCAATTTCTGGACGCGGCCGTGCCGTCCCCGGACGGGGCGAAGATCGTCTATCAGATCCGCACGATCGATTCCGAAAAGGACGCCTACGCGTCGCATCTCTGGATCGTGGACGCCGAAGGAGCGGCGCCGAGGCAATTGACCCAGGGGGAGAATCGGAACGGCGGCGTGGCGTGGAGCCCCGACGGCGCGTCCATCGCGTTCGTACGTAGCGCCAAGGACGTCAAGCCGCAGATCTACCGGCTTCGTCTCGACGGCGGCGAGGCCGAGCGGCTCACCGATCTCGATGGAGAGATCGCGGGTCTGCAGTGGTCGCCCGACGGCGCGAAGCTCTCGTTCGCCTACCGGCCCAGCGACCCGCCCGAATTCGGCCACCTGCCGGGGTCCGACGCGGCGCGCAAAGCGGCGGAGGCGAAGCGGGACGGAAAGAAGCTCCCGCCGCTTTCGTTTCGACACATCACGCGGCTCTCGTACAAGTTCGACGGGCACGGCTACCTGGCGCAGGCGCGGATGCATCTGCACGTGCTCGATCTCGCGACGAGGGAAACGGTGGCGGTGACGGACGGCGATTGGGATCACGAGCCCGCGGCGTGGTCGCCGGACGGCAAGTGGCTGGCCTTCACGGCCAACCGCGACCCCGATGCGGAGTACTCGTCCTTCGTCAACGTGGATCTATACGTCGTCCCGGCGACGGGAGGCGCCCCGCGCAACCTGACGCCCGGACCCGGGGTCGCCGCGGCTCCCTCCTGGTCGCCCGACGGCAAGACGATCGCCTTCATCGGTCACGACAAGAAGGACGATTGGTGGGGGATCTGGAATCTCCACCTGTGGACCGTGCCCGCCTCCGGCGGCACGCCGCGGGATCTGACCCCCTCGTTCGATCGGACGACCGCGGACGTGATGATCGGCGATTTGCAGGACCTTCATGACGCGGGCGTTCCCGTGTGGTCGCGCGACGGGAAATCACTCTACTTCCTGGCTTCGGAGCACGGATCGACGCACATCTTCACGGTGCCGTCGTCGGGCGGGTCGATGCGACGGCTTACCGACGGGGCGTTCCACGTCGTCTCCCTGGCGCGCGGGCGCGACGCCGACGGCATGATCGCGATTCGAAACGGCTTCACGAACGCGGGCACGATCGAACGATTCGACCCGACCAGCGCCCTCTTCCACAAGGTCGTGGAGCCGAACGAGCGGCTCATGGCCGAGATGGCGCTGGGAACTCCCGAGGAGATCTGGGTCGACGCGCCGCAGGGACACCGCGTTCAGGGATGGCTCCTGAAGCCGCCGACCGCCGATCCCAAGAAGAAGCACCCGATGCTCCTGGAGATCCACGGCGGGCCGCGCGCGCAGTACGGCGCCACCTACATGCACGAGTTTCACGTGCTGGCGAGCGCCGGTTTCTACGTGCTCTTCACGAATCCGCGCGGCTCGCTGGGGTACGGGGAAGCGCACACCCAGGCGATCGTGAAAGACTGGGCGGCGCCCGCCCACGAGGACATGATGCTCGTCGTCGACGAAGCGCTGCGGCGTCACCCGGAAATCGACAGCGCGCGGCTCGGCGTCACCGGCGGATCGTACGGCGGATACATGACGTCCTGGGTCGTCGGCCACACGGACCGGTTCAAGGCCGCCTTGACCCAGCGGACCGTCACCACGATTCCGACGCTTCTTCTCTCGGACGACATCGGGGGATCGAGTGAGTGCGAATTCGGCGCCGAGCCCTGGACGTTCGCGCCGATCCTCCTCGAGCAGTCGCCACTGGCCTACGTGGAGAAGATCACGACGCCGCTCATGATCATCCACAGCAGCCAGGATCTGCGCTGCAACCTGGCCGAGGCCGAGATGCTCTACAAGGCGCTGAAATGGCTCCGCCGCGACGTCGAGCTCGTCATCTTCCCGGACGAGAGCCACGGCCTTTCGCGGATGGGAACGCCGTCACGCCGCGTGGCCCGGCTTCACATCATTCAGGATTGGTTCGTGCGGCACCTGGAGCCGTCGGGCGCGCCCGCGCCGACGACCGAGGCCGGGGCGCGCGTTCTGGCCGGCGTGGGAACCCGCCGGGCGTGACCCTGCGCGGCGCATCGGTTCTCCTGACCGGCGCCTCAGGGGGCATCGGCCGCGCGTTGGCGGCTCGGCTCGGCGGAGCCGGGGCGCGTGTCACGCTGTTCGGACGCCGCGAGGGCGCGCTACGCGAGGCCGCGGAGGAGGTCGTTCGCGGCGGTGGGGAATCGCTGGTCGTGACCGGCGACGTGCGTCGCCCCGGGGACGCGATGCGCGCCGTGGGGGAGGCGACGGAACGGTTCGGCCGCCTCGACGCGCTCGTGAACCTCGCCGGCGTGGCGCATTGGCGGCTGATCGAAGCGACCACCGACGACGAGATTCAGGAGCAGGTGGACGTCAATCTCCTGGGTGTCTTCTGGATGACCCGGGCCGCGCTCCCCGCCCTCCTCGCGTCGCGGGGAGCCGTCGTGAACGTCAGTTCCTTCGCGGGGCGGGTCGGCGTGCCCTACTACACCGCCTACGCGGCCACGCGGTTCGGTGTGATCGGCATGACCGAGGCCCTGCGACGGGAGGTCGCCGCGCGCGGCGTGCGCGTCTCGCTCGTCCTGCCCGCGGCGGTGGACACGCCCTTCCTGGACAAGGCCGGTCGGGAGCACGCGCTCGGCAAGGGCCCGGCCGGCGTCCTGCTGTCGCCGGCCACCGTCGCCGATGCGATCACGCGCGCGCTGGAACGACATCCGGCCGAGATCTATCTGCCGCGCACCCACCGCCTGTTCGCGCTCCTGGACGTGGCGCTGCCGGGAATTTCGGATCGGATTCTGAGGCGCCTGTTGCGGTATCCTCCAGCCACATGACGTCGCATCCACGGAAGGTTGCCCTCAGTCTGAGCGGTGGAGGACTCACCGGGGCGTTCTACGAGATCGGCTGCCTGGCCGCGCTCGACGACTACCTCGGCTTCGATTTCTCCTCGACCGGCGTCGACACCTACATCGGCGTCAGCGCCGGCGCGTCGGTGTCCGCGTTCCTGGCGAAGGGCATTCCCGCGCGCAAGATCTACTGGGCGCTCCTGACCGACTCCGATCCCGCGCTCCAGTTCAAGCGCGGCGACATGTACATGGCGAACCGATGGGGCATTCTCGGCTCGTTCTTCAGCGTCATCGGCTCCATTCCCGGCTACTTCATGCACTGCGTCCGAACGCGGGTTCGTCCCTCGCCGTTCGAGTTCATGCATTGGATCGAGGAGCGTTTGCCGGCGGGGCTCTTCGCGCTCGAGTACTACGAGAAGTTCTACTCGCAGGTGCTGGAGGCGCACGGCAAGACCGATTCGTTCGAGGACCTGAACCGGGAGCTCTTCATCCCGGCCACGGATCTCGATCTCGGCACCCGGCGGCTGTTCTCGAACGCGGACGGCGACTCGATCCCGCTGTCGCTCGCCGTGGCGGCGTCCTCGGCCATCCCGCTCTTCTTCCGACCGGTGCGCCTGGAGGGCCGGGACTACATCGACGGCTCGGTGGGGCGCGTGGCGCACCTCGACGTCGCGATCAAGGCGGGGGCTTCGACGATCCTGGTCATCAATCCCCTCGTGAACATCTCCAACGATCGGTCGGTCGTATGCATCCCGCGGCGCGACGGGAAATGCGCTAGAATTCGGGAGAAGGGGATGTCGTTCATCCATGATCAGGCGTCCCGCATCGAGACGCGCGTGCGGCTCGACGGGGAGATCCGGCGGAGTCAGGTCGAGTATCCGCACGTGAAGATCTACCGCATCGAGCCGTCGTCGGCGGAGGTGATGTTGTTCCTTCACCACGCGATGTCCATCGGGGAGCGCGAGCGCATCCTCCGGTACGGATACTCGTCGATGACGTCCATCCTGAAGCGCCGCCGCGCGGTCATGGAGGAACTGATGCAGTTCCACGGCCTCCAGCCCGGAGACGAAGTCTCCGCACAGGGATAGGGCCGGACGTGCCGTCCGCCCCGCCGCCTCCCTCCACCCCGGAGCCCGAATCGGGTAGCCCCGTTCGCGCACGCCTGGTGCGCGGGGACGTGCTGCTTCTCGACGGTGCGATGGGAACCGAGCTCGAGCGCCGCGGCGTCTCCACGCGCCTTCCGCTCTGGAGCGCGCAGGCCGTCCGGGAGGCCCCCGACGTCGTGCGCGCGATCCACGAGGATGATGCGCGCGCCGGCGCCGACCTTCTCACCACCGCCACGTTTCGGACGACTCCCCGCACGATGCGTCGCGCCGGCCTGCCGGAGGCGGAGGCCGAACGCCTGACGCGCCGTGCGGTGGCGCTCGCGCGCGAGGCGAGCGAGAAAGCCGGCAGCGGCCGCGACATCCGCATCGCCGGCTCGATGGCGCCGCTGGAGGACTGCTACCGTCCGGATCTCGCGCCGCCGCGCGCCGAGGCGGCGGCGGAGCACGCCGCGCACGCCGCGCTGCTCGCGGACGCCGGTGTGGACGTGATTCTCGTCGAGACCTTGAACACCATCGTGGAGGCCGTCGAGGCCACGCGCGCCGCGCTGGACACCGGCCTTCCGGTGTTCGTCTCCTTCCTGGCGCGCGACGAGCGGGCGCTGTGGGACGATGCGCCCCTGGACGATGCCGTGCGCGCCGTCGATGCGCTCGGCCCCGACGCCATTCTCGTCAACTGCGTTCCCGTGACGATCGTCGAGGGTTGTCTGGCGCGGATGGCGCGGGCGACGCGGCGGCCGATCGGCTGCTACCCCAACGTCGGGAGCCCCGATTTGGACCGAGGGACGTGGCGCCGCGACGACGAACTCTCCCCGGAACGCTTCGCCGCGCACGCCGCCTCCTGGCTTCGCCGCGGGGCGCTGGTCGTGGGCGGCTGCTGCGGGACGGGTCCCGACCACACGCGCGCCCTGCGCGGGGCGCTGCCGCCGGTGCTGGTCGAATGAGCCGCCTGCCGCTCCGGCCCGCGGCCAGCGCGATCGTCATCCATCGCGGCGACGGACGCGATGGCTCGCTCCGGCTCCTGTGGGTCCGGCGCTCCGAGGCGAACCCGTTCCTGGGCGGGTTCCACTCGTTTCCGGGTGGGCGCCACGCGGCCGAGGACGGTCCGCTGGGCGCCGACGAGGCGTCGGATCAGCAGGCGATGATCCGATGCGCCGCCCGGGAGACCTTCGAGGAGATGGGACTGCTTCTGGGATTTTCGGGGGCGATGCCGCCGCTCGAGGAGCAGAAGCGCGTGCGGCGGGAGGTCCTGGCCGGCTCGATCGAGTTCTGGCCTCAGGTTTCCGCCTGGGGACTCTCGTTCGATCCCGGCGCCTACGCCTGGTGCGGCCGCTGGATCACGCCGCACTTCAGTCGCGCCCGGTTCAACACGAATTTCTACCTCGTCGACCTTCCCGACATGCCCGCCGTCGACGTCTGGCCGGGCGAACTGGAATCGGGCGGCTGGATCGATCCCCGGGAAGCCCTGGCGCTCTGGCGCCGGGACGAGATCGTGCTGGCGATGCCGACCCTCTATACGATTCAGGTCCTCGCCGAGGGCGGCCACGACCTTCCCGCGCGACTCCATGCGATACCCGAGGCGAACGGCGTGGCGTCGCGCCACGTCGTGGTGCGCCCCTCCATCACCATGGTGCCGCTGCGAAGCGAAACGATCGCGCCCGCGACCCACACGAACGCGGTCGTCGTCGGGGACGGCGACGTCGTCATCATCGATCCCGGCAGCGCGGACCCCGAGGAACTGGAGGCCTTCGACGTGATCGTACGGGAGGCTACCGGGCCCCGGGGCCGGGTGATCGCCGTGCTTCTGACGCACCGGCACGTCGATCATGTCGCCGGGGCGGAGGCCGTCTCCGCGCGCTACGTGGCGCCGATCTGGGCGCATGTCGAAGCGGGCGGGCACGCGCGCGTCGATCGGGCGTTGCGGGATGGCGAGACGATCGAGCTGCGCGGCGCCCATCCGCGGCGGTTGCGCGTGCTCGCCATGCCGGGGCATTCGCGCGACCACCTCGTATTCCATGAGGAAACCTCGCGCACGGCGATCGCGGGCGACCTCGTCTCGGGTCTGGGCACGGTCGTGATCGACCCGCCCGAGGGAAACCTGCGCGACTACCTGGCGTCGCTGGAGCGTCTGCGTGGGCTCGATCTGCAGACGATCATCCCGGGCCACGGCGCCCCGCACCGCGGCGTCGACCGGCTGCTTCGGGGCTTGATCGAGCACCGATCGATGCGCGAGGGCCGGATCCTCCACGCGCTCGAAGGGGGCGCGCTCACGGAGGAAGCGCTGCGCGAACGGGCCTACGCGGATACGCCGAAGGCCGATCCGCGCCTCGCCGCGCGGACGCTGGCGGCGCATCTGGAGAAGCTCGCGGAGGAAGGACGGATCGTGGTCGCGGCCGACGGCGTGAGGCTGGCGCGATGAGCCCCGCGCGCGGACCGGAGCGCGATGCTCCGCACGTCTTCTCGGTCGAGGAGGCCGCGGCCCTCCTGAGCCGGACGCCCGCGCTTCTTCGCGCGTGGCTCGATCCGCTCCCGCCGGCGTGGACGGAGGTCGACGAAGGCGTCGGCACGTGGAGCGCCTACGACGTGGTGGGGCACCTGATCCACGGGGAGCGCGCCGATTGGATTCCGCGTGTGGAGCACGTGCTGGAACACGGGGCGTCGAAGCCCTTCGAGCCCTTCGATCGCGAAGCGATGTTCGAGGCGTCGAAGGGGAAGAGCCTTCCGGCGTTGCTCGACACGTTCGATGCGCTTCGCTCCGAAAACGTGGCGCGTCTCCGCGCCATGTCGCTCACGGAGGCCGACCTCGACCGCCGCGGGCGGCATCCCGAATTCGGCGCCGTCACGGTCCGCCAGCACCTGGCCACATGGGTGGCGCACGACCTGACGCACTTGGCCCAGATCGCGCGCGTCATGGCCAAGCGCTACGACATCGAGGTAGGCCCCTGGCGGGCCTACCTCTCGGTGCTCTCCTGGAAATAGGAGCCTAGTACCGCGCCAGGTCGCGCAACGCCTCCGTGATGCCGTCCACCTGGGGAAGGATCGCGGCCTCCAGATCCGGGGCGTATCCGACCGGCGTATCGGCCGCGCCGATGCGGCGGACCGGCGCGTCGAGCGACTCGAAGAGGTGTTCGCCGATCCAGGACGCAATCTCGCCTCCGAACCCCGCCGTCAGCACGTCCTCGTGGAGGACGAGCGCCCGCGCCGTCTTCCGCACGGTGGCGGCGATCGCTTCCTTGTCGAAGGGGACGAGCGTGCGAAGATCGATGACCTCGACGCCGATGCCGTCCGCTTCGAGGCGCTGCGCGGCCAGCGCGGCGCGGTTCACCGTGGCGCCCCACGTGATGACCGAGAGGCTGTTTCCCTCGCGCACCGTCCGCGCCTTCCCGAAGGGGATCATGTAGTCGGGTCCCGGGTAGGGCGCCTTGGCGTGCGGCTGGCGGTACAGATGCTTGTGCTCCAGGAAGAGCACGGGGTCGTCGCAGCGAATGGACGTTCGCAGGAGCCCGTTCGCGTCCTGTGCCGTCGCGGGGAAGACGATGCGAAGTCCGGGGCAGTGGCAGAAGATGCTCTCACCCGATTGGCTGTGATAGATGGAACCGCCCTGCAGGTAGCCGCCGGTCGCCACGCGGATCACCAAGGGGCAGGAGAAGTCGCCGTTCGAGCGCCACCGGAGCATGGCAAGCTCGTTCCGCATCTGCATCATGGCCGGCCAGATGTAGTCGAAGAACTGGATCTCCACGACCGGCTTGATGCCCCGCGTCGCCATGCCGATCGCCCGGCCGACGATGTTCGCCTCGGCCAGCGGCGAATTGAAGACGCGGACCTTGCCGAACTGCTTCTGAAGGCCGTGCGTGACCTTGAAAACGCCTCCCTTGCCCGAGACCGCCTCGAGGTTCTCCTCCCGGGTCGCGTCGGCCACGTCTTCACCGAACGCGACGATGCGCGGATCCCGCGCCATCTCGTCCTTCAGGCAGCGATTGATCAGCGTGACCATGGTCTCCGGGTTTCCCTCTTCCCGGGGCGCCGACGCGAATTCCGGGCCGGTCGGGTCGATCGTCGGAGAGTAGAGGTGATCGTAGATCGTGGCGGGATCCGGCTTCGGGGCCGCGAGCGCGGTCGCTTCCGCCGCCGCCAGCTCCGTCTCCACGTCCTTCCGAATCTGTTCGACCTCCTCCTGGGTCGCGATGCCCTCGCGGACCAGGAACTCGGGATAGACGACGATCGGATCGCGCTGCGCTTCCTTCTCCCGCTCCTTGGGCGGCTTGTACGACTGCTCGTCGTCGGACATCGAGTGTCCGTACGGCCGGATCACGGAGGCGTGCATCAGGATCGGCCCCTTGCCGGCGCGAAGGTGCTCCGCCGCCTCCAGCATCGCCTTGTAGGAGGCCAGGGGATCGGTGCCGTCCACCTTCATCACGCGGAGCCCGGGTACGCCGCTCATGCACTTGCCGATGTCGCCGCCGGGCGTCTGCGCTTCCACCGGGACGGAGATCGCGTACTGATTGTCCGTGATCAGGAAGAGGACGGGCAGCTTGCCCGTCGCCGCGCTGTTGATGGCTTCCCAGAACTCGCCCTCGCTGGTCGTGCCGTCGCCCGCGGAAACGTAGACGACCTCGTCGGGATACGCGGGACGCCGATCGCGTATTTCGAGAATGGTCGCCAGCAGACGCCCGCCCTCGGCGCAGCCGACCGCCTGGAGGAACTGGGTGCCCGTGGGGCTCGACTGGGAGACGACATTCGCCCGCTTCAGGCCCCAATGGCTGGGCATTTGGCGCCCGCCGGAATTGGGGTCGGCGGCGGCGCCCACGGCCTCGTAGAGCATCTCGAGCGGCGTCATGCCGAGGGTCAGCATGAGCGCGCGATCGCGGTAGTAGGGGTAGAACCAATCGTAGCCGTGGCGCAGTGCCTTGCCCGCCGCGACGAGCACCGCCTCGTGGCCGGCGCCGCTGATCTGGAAATAGATCAGGTTCTGCTTCTTGAGCTTGATCTCCATGTCGTCTGTCCGACGCGAAAGGAGCATCAGCCGGTAGATCTCCACGAGATCGGTCCGGTTCAGGCCGTGAAAGGTCGAGGCGTCGGCACGAAGAGCCACGGGTGATCCTCCTGCGGGTCGGGAATTGAATCTTGAGAAGTAGGAGTATACCGGAGAAACTCCGGTCCGAGAACGCCCGGAAGTCGGCCCCGGTGATCGCGCTTCGCGCCCCCAAACGCAGGAGCAGCAGCGTTGAAGGACTCAAGACGGGTTGAATCGGTGCTCTTCCCGGGCCCCGAAGGAGTGGTGGAGGGCCTCTGGAGCGACGGCATCGAACGACCGGCGGCGCCCAGCGGCGGCGGGGCGCCGGGATCGCCGGATCTGGCCCTCCCGGCGGCGGTGCTGTGCCACCCGCATCCGGCGCACCATGGCACCATGCACAGCAAGGTCGTTCACACGCTCTTTCGGAGCCTGGAGGCGGGCGGGCACCCCACCCTGCGGTTCAATTTCCGCGGCGTGGGAAAGAGCGCCGGATCGTATTCGGGCTGGTATGGCGAAGTCGACGATCTGGCCGCGGCCGTATCGTACGCTCGCAAGCGCACCGGCCGGAGCCGGCTCTGGGTGGCCGGATTCTCGTTCGGATCGTGGATCGCGCTAACCTATGCGCTCCGCGACCCGGACGTATCCCAGGTCATTGGCCTGGGGCTTCCGGTGACGGCGAACATCGACGGGCGGACCTTCGATTTCCTGGACCGCCTACCGTGGCCGCTTCTTCTCGTTCAGGGCGACCATGATCGGTACGGCTCGGAGGCGGACATCACCGCGCTCCGGGACCGCCTCGCGGCGCTGGGCCGCGTCACGCTCCGCATCGTGCCGCGCGCGGATCACTTTTTCACGGGGAGGATCGAGGGGCTGCGCCACGCCCTCGACGACGGACTGGCCGCGCTGGCGCTGGGCGGCGACTAGGAGGGATCGGATGGGAGGATCGAAGGAAGGAAAACGGAAGGGCGTGGCCGTCGTCACGGGCGGCACCAAAGGAATCGGGCTCGCGATCGCGGAGGCGTTGCTGGGCCGCGGGTACGCGGTCGCCATCTCGGCGCGGAACGCCGGAGACGTCGAGGCCGTGGGGCGCCGCTTGGAGAAGAAGCACGCCGGGCGCGTCCACGCGACGGTCTGCGACGTCCGCCGGGAGGATCAGGTCGAGGCGTTGATGGCGGGCGCCGAGGACCGGTTCGGCGGCATCGACGTCCTGGTCAACAACGCCGGCGTCGGGATCTTCAAATTCCTGGAGCAGATGACGCTCGAGGAATGGAACGCCGTGCTCGAGACGAACGTCACCGGCGTGTTCCTCTGCTCCCGGGCGGCCATTCCCCGGCTTCGCGCCCGCGGCGGCGGCTACATCATCAACATCTCCAGCCTCGCCGGAACGAACGCGTTCCCGCAGGCGACGGCCTACAACGCGTCGAAGTTCGGGCTGAACGGCATGAGCGAGGCGCTGATGCAGGAGGTGCGTCACGACGGCATCCGCGTCTCCTACATCATGCCGGGCAGCGTGAACACGTACTTCAACAAGGCGACCCCCGACGAAGCGCTCGCGTGGAAACTCCAGCCCGAGGACATCGCGCGGGTCGTGACGGACATGCTGGACCACGACCCGCGCTCGCTCCCGTCGCGCGTCGAGATTCGGCCGAGCATGCCGCCCCGCAAGTGATCCCGTCTCCCGGGGAGCCCGCCGCGTCGCTGGTGCGCCACACCTACCTCGACGATCCCACGATTCCCGACGTGATCTTCGAGCAGGTGAAGAAGAAGGTCTGGCCGGAGTTCATGTTCCACGATCCGGTCGCCGGCGCGTACTGGAAGCACCTCCGGCTCGACTTCGCGTCCACGAACTTCGCCCTGAAGGATGCCGCGGGCGCGATCGTCGCCGTCGGGCACGCGGCGCCGCTACGCTGGGACAAGCCCCTGGACGCCCTGCCCGACGGCGGTTGGGACGCCGTGCTCACGCAGGCCGTGGAGGACCATCGTGCCGGAAGGGAGCCGAACGTGATGACCGCGCTCGAAGCGTCGGTCGTCCCCGACCATCGGGGCACGGGGGTCAGCCGGCGCGTCATCGGCGAAATGCGCGTCCTGGCGGCGGAGCGCGGATTCCGCACGCTGATCGCGCCCGTGCGGCCGTCGATGAAGGCCCAGTACCCGCTGACGCCGATGGAGCGGTACGTCGGGTGGAAGAACCGAGAGGGGCTCCCCTTCGATCCCTGGGTGCGAACGCACGCGCGGATGGGCGCCCGGATCGTGAAAGTCGCGCCGGAGTCGATGCGCATTCCGGCGCGTGTGGCGGAGTGGGAGGAGCGTACCGGGATGTCGTTCCCGGAGAGCGGCGACTACATCGTTCCCGGGGCCCTGGTTCCCGTCCAGATCGATCGGGAGCGCGACGTGGGACTCTACGTGGAACCGAATGTGTGGATGGCGCACGGGCTCTAGCCCGCGCGCCGCCGGGCTGGTCTAGGCGGGGGAGAGAAGGAGGAGCGCGGCCACGGCGGTGGCCGCGACGATGCACGTCGCCAGGTAGATCGCCGACCCCCTCGCGCCCAGCCACTTGGTGATCACGCCGAACGTCAAGACGTTCGCGATCGGGACGGCAAGCATCATCGATACCGCGGGCGCGGTCCCCATGCCCTTGTGGAGCAGTTCCTTCACCAAGGGAAGCTCCGCTCCCGAGCAAAAGTAGAAGGGGATGCCGGTCATCGCCGCGAGCAGGATCCCCGTGTGCGTCTTCTGGCCGTACAGGACGTGAATCCAGTGCCGCGGCACGAGGGTGTCCACCGTGGCGGCGAGGGCGAGGCTGACCACGACCCAGGGGCCGTATTCCAGCACCTGGTTCCAGAACCGGCGGAGAATCCTGACGTGGCGAGGCCGCGGCGCGCCGGGGAGCGAGGGCGCCGTCCCCGCGGGCATGAGCGCGACCGGCTCCGAAAGGGCAGGTTCGGCGGACCGCGCGGAGACCCTTCGCAGGAGTCGCGTGCTGCCGTAGCCGACCACGAGCCCGAACAGAACGGAGGCGGCGAGCCGCACCAGCGCCCACCAGCCGCCGAGGATCTTCCAGGTGAGGAGCACGACCGGGATGCTGACCGCCGCACCGGCCGTGAGGAAGGCGAAGGTGTGCTTCAGATCGCTCCCGCGGCGACGCAGGGAAACGGCGAGCGGCACCATCCCGCAGGTGCAGAGCGGGATCAGGGCGCCGGCCGTCGACGCGAGGAGCATCGTCCCGGGGCTCCTGCCCGTGAGGAAACGGAGCACCGTGCGCTCCGAAACGAACTCCTCGATGAGCGCCCCGAGCAGAATCGCCACGAGGAAGAACGGGACGATCTCGATCGACGCGTCGAGAAAGGTGGCGCCGATCGCCGCGAGCGCCGTGCGGGGGTCCATGGGCCGATTGTACCGCTACGGCTGTTGCCTTGACACCGCCGAGGCGCTCGACGACGATTCCCGTTCAACCCTGGAGGTGTGATGTCGGTCCGAGACCCCCTGTACCACCCGATGTTCGTCGATCGCCGCGCCGCGATGGAAGTCTCGCTGTTCGACGCGTTCCCGCCGACCGGCCGGAAGGCGTGGAGGAAGCCCGAGACACCCCGGCGCGAGTTCGAATTCCACGTGCGTCACTACCGCGTGGCGCTCGCCGTCGACTTCCCACGGCGCGCGATTCACGGCACCGCGACGCTCACGATCGAGTCGCTGCGGGACGGCCTTCACGAGGCGATCCTGGACGCGGCGGAGCTGACGATCGCGTCGATCCGGGCGGGGTCGCGTCGGCTCAAGCACGCAACGGAGGGCGAGCGGCTGCGCGTGCGGCTGCCGCGGGCGCTGCGCGCCGGCGAGCGGATCGTCCTCGCGATCGACTACGCGGCGACGCCGCGGAAGGGCTTCTACTTCACCGGGCCGACCGAGTCGGAGCCGGATCGCGAGCCGGGCGCCTGGACGCAGGGACAGGCCGACGACACGCATTGGTGGATGCCCTGCCTCGAGGGAACCGAGACCCGCGCCACGCTCGAAACGATCGTCACCGTCCCGGCAGGGTACCGCGTGATCGGAAACGGGCGCCTGGTCGGGACGCGGCGCCATCGGCGCGCGCGGACGATCACCTATCGCTGGCGGCAGGATACGGCGCACCCGGCCTACCTCTCGTCGCTGGTGATCGGCAAGTACGTGGAACTGCGCGATCGCGTGGGGAAGACCGCGCTCCGCGGCTACGTCCCGAAGGGAAAGGAACGGGAGGGCCGGCGCTTCATCCGGGACACCGGGAAGATGATCGCCCATTTCGAGGACGTCTTCGGGCATCCGTACCCCTACCCGAAATACGCGCAGTCGTGCGTCGCCGATTTCACCTTCGGCGGCATGGAGAACACGAGCGCGACGACGATGTTCGACGGGGCGCTCCGGATGCCGGGCGATTCCTTCGAGGGCTCGTACGACGGGCTGGTCGCGCATGAGCTCGCGCACCAGTGGTGGGGCGATCTGGTCACCTGCCGCCACTGGAGCGAGGGGTGGTTGAACGAAGGGTTCGCCACGTATTCCGAGATCGTCTGGCTGGAGAAGGACGCCGGGCAGGACGCCGCGGACTACGCGCGGCTGGAGCAGATGGTCGCCTATCAGCTCGAGGACGGTCGCGACTACCGGCGGCCCATCGTCGAGACGCGGTACCGCTATCCGAGCGATGTCTTCGACCGGCATCTCTACGAGAAGGGCGCCCTGGTGCTCCACATGCTGCGCGCGTACCTGGGCGACGCCGCCTGGCGTCGCTCGCTGAAGCGCTACGTGACGCGTCACGCCTTCGGCCCGGTGGAGACGGCCGATCTGCGGCGCGCCTGCGAGGAGGAAACGGGTCACAATCTCACGTGGTTCTTCGATCAGTGGGTGTACGCCGCGGGCCACCCCGAGCTGCAGGTCCGTCGCGCGTACAGCGAGCGGTCGCGCGTGCTCACCCTGCGGATCGAGCAGACGCAGGCGGCCGCGGAGCGGACCCCGACCGCGTACCGGCTTCCGATCGCGATCGAGGTGGCCGTCGGGGGACGGTTGCGTCGCATCCCGATCGAGCTTCGCGAGCGCGTGGAGACGATCCGCATCCCGCTCCGCGGGCGGCCGCAGTACGTCGCGATCGATCCGGCGCACCACATCATGAAGACCCTGTCGTTTCGCCGGACGAACGAGGAACTTCGCTTCGGGCTCCGCCGCTCGCCGCACGTGATCGAGCGCGTCCGGTGCGCCCGCGAACTCGTGGAGCACCGCGATGCCGCCACGATCACGGCCCTGTTGCGCGCCATGCGGCGGGACCGGTTCTGGGGCGTCCGCGCCGCGGCCGCGGTCGCACTCGGGGAAATCGGCATGCGGATGCCCCGCCTCGGCGCGCGCATCGAGCGCGCGGCGGCGGGACAGTCGGTTCGCGTGCGACGTGCGGCGATCTGGGCCCTGGGACGGATCGGCGACGCCGCTTCCGCGAGACGGCTCCGCCGGCTGGTCGGGGAAGAGCGCGACTCCTACGCCGCGGGCGTCGCGCTGATCGGCATCGCGCGGGCCGGAGGACGGAGCGCCTTCGGCGCCATCGCGGCGCAGTTGGCCAGGAAGAGTCATCGGGACATGCTGCACGTCCTCGCGTTCGAAGCCTTCGCGGTTCTGAAGGACAAGCGAGCGATTCCGCTTCTCGTCGAGGCAACGGCCCTCCGCCACCGGAACGAGCGCCGGGCGGGCGCCGTCAGGGCGCTGGGACGGCTGGGGCGGCGCGACCCCGACGTGGAGGCAAGGCTGATCGAACTGCTCTCGGACCCGTGGTTCCGCGCGCGCACGGCGGCGGCGACGGCGCTGGTGAAACTGAAATCGCCGCGGGCGGCGGTGGAGATCAAGAAGGCGCTGGATCGCGAAGTGCTCGACTCCACGCGGAGCGCGCTCGAAGAAGCCCTGGCCGACGCGCGTAAGCGATCGTCCCGATGAGCCTGAAGCCCGGCACCCGCCTCGGACCCTATGAAATCGTCGCGCCGATCGGCGCGGGGGGCATGGGAGAGGTCTATCGCGCCCGCGACACGCGGCTTGGTCGCGAGGTCGCGGTGAAGGTGCTGCCACGGGCCATGGCCGGGGACCCCGAGCGCCAGCAGCGCTTCGAGGCCGAGGCGCGCGCCGCCGGCGCGCTCAACCATCCGAATATCGTCACGCTCCACGACGTCGGCGTCGCCGAGGGAATGCCGTACCTGGTGACCGAGGTCCTGGAGGGGGAAAGCCTCCGCGCCCTCGTGCAGCGCGGGCCGTTGGAGCCCTCGCGCGCGATCGACATCGTGACCCAGGTGGCCGCGGGGCTCGAAACCGCGCACGCGAAGGGAATCGTCCATCGCGATCTGAAGCCCGAGAACCTCTTCGTCCTCCCCGACGGCCGCGTCAAGATCCTCGATTTCGGCATCGCGAAATTGATGCGCCCCGAGGCGCCGACGGACGCCGCGGCGGAGACGACGCCCGTCTTCGCGTCGCTCACAGCGACCGGCACGATCATGGGTACCGTCTCCTACATGGCGCCCGAGCAGTTGCGCGACCGCCCCGTGGACCAGCGCGCGGATCTCTTCGCGCTGGGGGCGATCTTCCACGAACTGTTGACCGGCGACCAGCCGTTCCGGGGCGACACCGCGGCGGATCGCGTGAGCGCGATTCTCATGGCGGAGCCGCCCGTGCTACCGGAGGGGGTCGAGGCGGGGATCCCCGGAATCCAAATCATCATCGAGCGCCTGCTCGCCAAACGCCCGGAACGGCGCTTCCAGTCCGCCGCCGATTTCGCCTTCGCGCTTGGCCTGATCCAGGCGACTCGCGGCGCGGCGACCGCCCCGGGCGGCGATGCCGTCACGGCCGCCGCCTCGTCGCACGACGTCGTCTTCAAGCAGCTGACGTTCCGAGACGGAGAAATCGATGCGGCGCGCTTCGCCCCCGATGGGCAGACGGTGGT
>QJVW01000081.1 GCA_003235575.1 Candidatus Eiseniibacteriota bacterium
GGGCCGCCCTTCGGGCCTTCGTAGCGGATCACGATGACGTCTCCCGGCTTGATGCGCTTGGCGAGGATCGCCTTCATGCACGCAGGCTCGGAGTCGAAGACGCGCGCCGGACCCGTGATCGAGGTCTTCTTCAGGCCGGTAATCTTCGCCACGCAGCCCTCGGTCGCGAGGTTGCCCCGGAGAATCGCGAGGTGGCCCTGGCGGTACATCGGATTCGACCACGGGCGGATCACGTCCTGGTCGGTGCGCGGCTCCGCGGGCACGTCCTTCAGCATCTCCGCCATCGTCTTGCCGTGGATCGTCATGCACCCGCCGTGCAGGACGCCGTTCGCGAGCAGGATCTTCAGCACCTGCGGCACGCCGCCCGCGCGGTGGAAGTCGACGGCGACGTAGCGCCCGGAAGGCTTCAGGTCGCACAGCACCGGGACCTTGCGGCGCACGCGCTCGAAGTCGTCGATCGTCCACTTCACGCCGGCGGCGGACGCGATCGCCAGGTAATGCAGCACGGCGTTGGTCGAGCCGCCGGTCGCCATGACGAGCGCAATCGCGTTCTCGATCGACTTGCGGGTGATGATGTCGCGGGGCCGCAGATTCTTCTTCACCGCCTCTACCAGCACGCGGGCGGATTCCGCGGCGCTGTCGGCCTTCTCGGCGTCGGGCGAGGCCATCTGCGAGGAGCCGAGCAGGCTCATGCCGAGCGCCTCGAACGAGGAGCTCATGGTATTGGCCGTGTACATCCCGCCGCAGGCGCCCACCGACGGGCAGGCGTTCTTTTCGATGCCGACGAAGTCTTCCTCGTTCATGCGGCCGGCGGTAAACGCGCCCACCGCCTCGAAGGCCGACACGATCGTCAGGTCCTGGCCCTTCCATTTTCCCGGCTTGATGGTGCCCGCATAGACGTAGACCGCGGGCACGTTCATGCGCGCGATGGCCATCATGCCGCCGGGCATGTTCTTGTCGCAGCCCCCGACCACGAGTGCGCCGTCCATCGCCTGCCCGTTGACCGAAGTTTCGATCGCGTCCGCGATCACCTCGCGCGACACGAGCGAGTACTTCATCGCCTCCGTGCCCATGCCGATGCCGTCCGTGACGGTCGGCACGCCGAACACCTGTGGCTTCGCGCCGGCAGCTTCCAGCGCCGCCATGGCGCTGTCGACCAGCGGCTGGATGCCGGCATTGCAGGGGTTCATCGTGGAGTGGCCGTTCGCCACGCCGACGATCGGCTTGTCGAAGTCGCCGTCGCGGAATCCCACCGCGCGCAGCATGGCGCGGTTCGGGGAGCGGGCGACGCCCTGGGTGATGAGTCTCGAGCGACGGTTGTCGGCCATGCGATGAGTCCTCCCAGTAGAATTGAAATTCTACCGTGCTGGTACACCCCGACTTCGATCCCGTCGCGATACACCTCGGCCCGCTCGCCGTGCGCTGGTACGGGCTCATGTACCTGGCGGCATTCGGCTTCCTGTGGGGGCTGGGACACCTGCGCATCGCCCGCGGCCTCGCGCCGATCACGCGCGAGCAGTTCGACGACGTCATCTTCTACGGGGTGCTCGGCACGATCCTCGGCGGGCGCCTGGGCTACGTGCTCTTCTACAAGCCCG
Source organism: Candidatus Eiseniibacteriota bacterium (assembly GCA_003235575.1). Lineage (GTDB taxonomy): Bacteria > Eisenbacteria > RBG-16-71-46 > SZUA-252 > SZUA-252 > SZUA-252. The sequence goes on from QJVW01000081.1 coordinate 1,599, forward strand.
CGTTCTACCTAGAGCATCCGCTGCAGATCTTCGCCATCTGGCAGGGCGGCATGTCGTTCCACGGCGGCTTCCTCGGCGTGCTGGCCGCCGCGGCGTACTTCGCCTGGCGGCGCGGCGTGGACTGGTGGCGGCTGATGGACTTCGTGGCGCCCTGCGTGCCCCCGGGCCTCGCCGCGGGCCGCCTCGGCAACTTCATCAACGGCGAGCTGTGGGGCCGGCCCACCGACCTGCCCTGGGGCATGGTGTTCCAGCACGCGGGCGCGACGCCCCGGCACCCCTCGCAGCTCTACCAGTTCGCGCTGGAGGGCGTGACCCTGTTCGTCCTGCTCTGGTGGTATTCGTCCAAGCCGCGGGCGCGCGGCTCGGTGTCGGCGATGTTCCTCATCGGCTACGGGGCGTTCCGCTTCATCGCCGAATTCGCGCGCGAGCCCGACGACTTCCTCGGCCTGCTGGCCCTCGGCCTGTCGATGGGACAGTGGCTCAGCCTGCCCATGATCCTCGGTGGAATCGGGCTTTACATCTGGAGCCGGAAGGCCGGATGATGCGCGTCCCCATGAGACTGCTCCTCGCCATCGCACTTGCCGTCGTGTGCGCAGCGCCCCGCGCCGACACGCTGGAGCTGCCGGACTGGTTCGGCGAAACCTTCCTGGAATTTCCCCAGGACGTGAAGGAAGCCGCGGGCGACGGCAAGCGGCTGATGCTCTATTTCTGGCAGGACGGCTGCCCGTCCTGCCGGCGGATGAAGGAGACCACGTTCGCCGATCCCGCGATCATCAAGGCGACGCGCGCGAAGTTCATTCCCGTGGCGATCAATACCTTCGGGGAGCGCGAGCTCGTGTGGACGGACGGCCGCCGGATGCGGGAAAAGGAGCTCGCGCGCGGCCTGGGCATCCGCGGAACGCCGACGCTGCTCTTCCTCGACGAAAA
>QJVW01000098.1 GCA_003235575.1 Candidatus Eiseniibacteriota bacterium
ACGAGCGGCGGGAGTGTCAGCGCGAGCAGGAGCCCCGTGCAGAACGCGCTTCCGTCGCGAACGGAGGTCCGCGCCCGGACGATGCGCCCGGCAACGGCTTCGGAGGCCACGGCGCCCGCCACCGCCGCCGCGATCACACCGACCGCCGGCAGCCCGAACACGAGCGCGCCCCACAGCGCCGCCGGCGCCAGCGCGGCGTTCACGGTCCACATGATTTTCGCCGTCGTCTCCTCCGCGCGGACGTGCGGCCCGGGCGCGATGACGAAGGGGGCGGATTCGGGCGGCGCGATCGTCTCGGCGCTCACGTCTTCACCCGGATGTCGGTCGCGCGGCGAAGCGCGGACTTGGCGACCTGCATGAACTGGAGGAGCGGTCGGCCCGAGGGGCAGACGTAGGTGCAGCAGCCGCACTCGTAGCAGTCGAGGGGTCCGAACGGGTCGGTGTCGAGCGTGCGGCCCGCCTCGATGTGAACCGACACCTGATCGGGCTCCAGCCCCAGGGGGCAGGCGTCGAGACACCGTCCGCACTGGATGCACGGGCCGAAGCCCTCTTCCAGCGGACCGCGGCCCGTCAGGAGCAGCAGCCCGTTCATTCCCTTGATCACGGGGAGATCCAGCCGGGGGAGCGCGCGGCCCATCATCGGTCCCCCGGCGATGAGCCGGGTGGTGTCGACGCGCATGCCGCCGCACGCGTCGACCAGGGTCTGCAGCAGCGTGCCCACCGGCACGCGCAGGTTTCGCGGCTGGAGCACGCCGGGCCCCGTCACGGTCATCACCCGATCGAGGAGCGGCCGGCGATAGCGGAGCGCGTGGTAGACGGCGTGCGCGGTCGCGACGTTTTGGACCAGCACGCCGACCGCCGAAGGAAGCGACCGGGGCGGTATCGTGCGGCCGGTGAGCGACGTGACCAGCTGGCGCTCGGCGCCCTGCGGGTAGCGCACCTCGCAGGGCACGACCTCGAACGTCTGTTCGCCGAGCGGCACCGACCGCGCGGCGGTCCGGAGCGACTCCACGGCGGGCATCTTGTCGGCCTCGACCCCCACGAGCACCCGCTTCACGCCAAGGAGCCGCGCCATGGCAAGCGCGCCCTCGACGATGGCCTCGGGCTCCTCGAGCATCAGCCGGTAGTCGGACGTCAGGAAGGGCTCGCACTCGGCGCCGTTCAGGATGAAGGTATCCACGTTCACGCCGGGCGGGAGCGTCAGCTTGCGGTAGGTCGGAAACGCCGCCCCGCCCAGGCCGACGATTCCCGCGTCCCGGATGCGCGCCAGCATCTCGGCGTGGGGGGTTTCGCGCCACGCCGGGTCCTCGGGAAACTCCTCCTCCGCATCCCCGTCGCGCGCGATGATGATCGACGGGACGGTCACCAGTGTCGGATGGGGGCGCTTGTCGATCGGCTTCACCTTTCCGCTGATCGTGGCGTGAAGGGGCGAGCCGGTGGCCCCGCCGTCGGCGATCTTCTGTCCGCGGATCACGCGGTCGCCCTTCTTCACCAGCGGCGTCGCGGGCTCCCCGAGATGCTGGATGAGCGGAAGCCACACCTCGGACGGAAGCGGAACCATCGGTTCGATCGGCGACGACGCGGTGTCCCGTTTGCGGGTCTGCGGGTGGATGCCGCCCTTTCCGAAAGATCGGAGCTCGATTCGCTGGGTCGGCACCGTCATCCCAGGAAGGTCGCGTCGAGGCCGCCGCCCATGCCGCGGAACCGGTCGGGGCCGAGAAGAAACGCGACGGTGGAATAGAGATCGGAGGCGGTGCCGCTCGGGGCGCGAACCGTGGCGCTCGCGGGTCCGTGCGCCGGCCGGCCGCGCCGGGCGTCGAGAAGGTGTCCGACGTCTTCGCCGCCGAGCGGATGGTGCTGCTCGGCGTTGCCGCTCGTCCCGATGGCTTCGTCGCGCAGGGTGAAGGTGTGCGCCAGATCTCCGGTTGCCGGGTGCGCGACCGCCACACGCCACCCTTCGGAATCCGCGTCGGGCGCTCCCAGTCCGAACACGTTGCCGCCGACGTCGACGAGCGCCGATTCGATCCCCTCGCGGCGCAGCGCGCGCACGGCGGCGTCCAGGGCCCACCCCTTTCCGATCGATCCGAGATCGATCGCGGCCCCGCTCCGTGACAGCCCCAGGCGGTTCGAGGCACGGTCGATCACGACGAGATCGTGCCCCGTGACCGACAGGGCCGCGTCGATCTCGCGATCGCTCGGGAAGGTGTTCCGATGCCGTCCGTAGAACCCGTAGAGCCGCATGAGCGGGAGGACCGTCGGGTCGTACGCGCCGCCGGTGGCCCGCGCGGCGTCGCACGCCCGCGCGACGACGTCGATCACGGCGCCGTCCACGGCCACCGCCTCCCGGCCCGCGGCGGCGTTCACGCGCGCGATCTGACTGTCGCGCCGGTGGATGCTCATCTGGGCGTCCACGAGGGCGATGGCGCCGAACGCCGCGCCGATCGCGCGCGCGGCGCGGGCCTCGTCCGCGTCCGAAACGACGACCCGGACCCACGTACCGAGCGCCGGACGCGCCGTTTCCAGGCGCGCCGGACGGCGGCGGCGCGAGGCGCGGCCCGCCAGCGGGAGGAACGCCGCCCCCGCCAAGAGCCCCACCTGGAGGAGAAAATGTCTTCGGTCGGTTCGACGGGATCGATCCGACGGTGGGACAACGACATGATCCGATTGCGGATCGAACATGACGCGCTCCAGTCTCGCGGGAAAAAAGCGGGCCGAACCCCGCCGCGAAGGCGCGGCATGTGGCGGCCCATGGCCCAGGAAGCAGGTTACGCCACCGCGCCCGGCGGATGCATGGCGCATAGGGCGCATGGTAACTTGGTACCTAAGTACCCGGACCACGGGAAGCGGTTACGTGGCAGAGTCTTGGGAGAACCCCACACAAGGAGGATACGGATGCCGGATGTGCCTGAATTCTACGTGGACGAAGACCTCTGCACCGAGTGCGGCGACTGCGTCAAGCTGCTGCCGCAAGCCTTCCGGAATGTCGAGGACGAAGAGGTAGCCGAGGTGTACGCGAGCCTCGACGAGTCGCAGCGACCGAAGCTCGAGAAGATCATGGCGGAGTGCCCCGGCCACGCGATCCTCTGGAAGAAGCGCTAGGCCCGCCGTGGAGACCCATCAAGACGTTTCCGATCTCCGAGCGCTGATCGAGGCATCGGTGCTGGAGGTCCGCGGCGACGGCAAGGCCGGAGGCGGCCTGGTCCTCGCGTTTCAAAGCCTCGCCAACCTCATGCTGCGCGACCCCGAAACGCACGTGCAGGAGTGGCCCTTCTTCTCCAGCGCGCGACGGGGGGCGAACATCCGTTCGTTCCTCCGGATCAGCGGCCGGCCGATCCAAGCCGCCTGCGAGGTCACGAGCCCGGCGCTCTCGGTCCTGATGGACGAGGGGGCGGCCCGGTCGGTCGACTTCGCGGAGGGGGTTCCGCCCGGCGGCACCTTCGTGCTGAACACGCGGCACAGCCCGGAGGAATGCGCGCGCCACTACCACCTTTCCGGGCGCGTGGTCACCATCCCCGGCGACGACATCGGCACGAAGCACCTGAAGCATCCGATCGGCAACGTGTCGCTCTACGTCGCCGTCACGCACGCGATCGGAGGATTCGGCATCGAGGAGATCGTCGACTCCTTCTTGGAGACGCTGAAGAAGCGCCGGATCCCCGCCGCCATCCTGGAGCGGAACCGCGCCGCGCTCCTCGCCTCCGCGGAAGCGGTCCGCGAGGGCACGTACCACGAGGGAGCGCCGGAAGACCATCCGGTCGCGCCGTGGACCGGGTACGGCACGCTTCCCGTCGGCGCCCAGACCCCGCTCCGGCTGTCCCAGAGCAATCGGACCGCCGGGTACGCGCCGAGCGGCGTGCGCCTGCGCTTCGAGGATCCGACGACGGCGTGCACCGGGTGCGCCCACTGCATCACCAACTGTCCGGAGGGGATCATTCGCTTCGCGCCCGACGCCGAACGCGGCCTGCTGGTGCACGGCGTCGACGTGAGCACGTTCTGCAAGCTGTGCGGCGAGTGCATCGCCGTCTGTCCGGAGCACCTCTTCCAAGAGGTGCCGTTCGAGGATCGTTGGGAGGAGGTGCTTGCCCCGTGAAGGAACCGATTGCCACCGCCGCCCCGATGCCGCATCACGCCACCCCGTCCGGCGACCTCTATCCGGATGCCGTGCGGCTGGAGCGCGTGCGCGAGGCGCACCGCGCGCTCTACACGGAGCGCGAGACCATCACGGCCGACGGAAACGCGGCCGCGGCGCTGGCGACGCTTCAGATGTGGCGCTGCGTCCTGTACGCGGGGTTCCCCATCACGCCCTCGACCAAGTGGATGGAAACGGTGGCCGCGCACATCGCGAAGCAGGTGGGCGGCAAGAAACGCGTGAAGCTCATGGAGGCCGAGCACGCCGTGGCGGACTACCTCGTCGGGGCGGCAGCCGCGTGTCGCGACCTCGTCTTCCCGACCGCGACGAGCAGCGTCGGACTCGATCACATGACGGAAACGACGCGGTCCCTGGGCGCCAGCGGTCTCGGCAACGTGCTCCTGATCGACGTGTATCGCGCGACCGCGAACTTTCCCCTCTGCATCGAGGGCGACCCCTCGGACACCCTGGCGCACCGCGACGACGGGTTCATCCAGATCGCGTGCCGCGGCAAGCAGCAGATCTACGACACGGTCCTGCAGGCGCCCTGCCTTGGCATGCACCACGACGTGCTGACCCCGACCATGCCCGGCTACTACGGCATCAAGGACAGCCACCGGAACGCGCGCCTGATCGTCGAGCCCGACGCCGAGGTTCACGCGTTCCAGGACCGTTGGATCCAGCCGTGCCCGCTGCCCGGCCTGGTGAACGGCGATACGGCGTTCGGCACGTGCGTGACCTCGCGGCACTTCCAGGGGTTCAAAGTCTCTCAGAAGCGCCGGATGGAGCGGGTGCTCCACTGGCTACCTCAGATCGGGGCGGACTTCGAGCGGCAGTTCGGCCGCCCGGGTCTTGCGTTCTTCGACACCACGGGATTCCCCGACGACGGCGCGGTGGACCTGGCGATCGTGACCATGGGACCCGACTTCGGAACGTTCGAGGCGATGCGCGAGCAGTACGCCGCGAAGTCCGGCCTCCGCGTCGCGGGCGTCGCCATGCGGCTCCTGACGCCGTTCCCCCGGGATGCGGTGCGCAAGCGGCTCGAGCGCGCCAAGGCGGTCGTGGTCGTGAACCAGGCGCATCACCACGGGCGGGGGCACCTGACCCTCGACGTGGCCGACGCGCTGGCCGACCTGGCGGTCATGCCCCGAATCATCAGCGTCTTCGCGGGGCTCGGCGGGGCCGACGTCTCCCAGGCGACCTGGGAGCGGATGCTCGACCATGGCCGCGCCGCGCTGGGCGGAACGACCGTGCCGCCGTGGGCGATCTTCCATGAGGGGAGGCAGCTGTGAGCGGGTACAAGGACATCGCGCTACGGGAATCCTCGTTCCGACCGGGATCCACGCTCTGCCCGGGCTGCATGGAGTCGATCGCGCTCCAGAACGTGGGGCGCGTGTCGGACAACGGACGGAAGACGATCTTCTCGATCGGCACCTCGTGCGCCGAGGTGTCGAGCCTGGCGTTCCCCAACGTCGTCGCCTGGGGCCGGGGCGACGCGTCGCCGGACGATTTCGCCAAGTCCTTCTCGATCATCCACAACGTGTTCGAATCGGCGCCGACCCTGGCCGAGGCGGCCCGCGACGTCTCCGACATCCTGGCCGATCACGGAGCCATCGACCGGCCGATCCAGGTCATCGCGGCCAGCGGCGACGGCGGCGCGCTCGCGATCGGACTCCGATCGCTCCTGCACACGATCTACCGGCAGTCCCGCATCACCATGGTCGTGCTGGTGAACGAGATCTTCGCGAACACGGGATTCCAGTACTCGCCGGCCACGACACCCTTCGCGGAAACCAGCACCACGCCGGTCGGCGAAGCGCAGGCAGGCAACCCGCGCCTCCCGCTCGACTACATCCATCTGTGCATCGCGGCCGGAGCGGGCATGGTCGCGCAGGTGAGCCCGGCGCACGGGAAGTTGTTCGTGAAGACGATCGAGAAGGCCCTGGCCTGCGACACCACCGCCGTGGTCTTCGTCCCCGCGCCGTGCATCAGCGGCTGGAAATTCGACGACGGCGAGACCGTGCACTTGGCCGAGCTGGGCGCCCAGTGCGGGGCCTACCCCGCCTTCGTCTGGGAACGGGGCAAGGGCGGCGCGGTGAAGGATTGCGCGCGGGAGGCGGACGACCGTCCACGCCTGGAGGAGTTCCTGGGACTGCAGCGGCGATTCCACCACCTGGTGCAGAAGGATCCCGCGAGCGGCCAGTTCGTGGCGCGCCCGGGACGCGAACCCGACGTCGAGCGGATGCGATCCTGGACGCAATCCAACGTCGAGCGGCTCTTCCGCCTGGCCGAGTTGCCGTAGCCTCTCCCGCGGCGTAGAGTGGGCGGGTCCCGACCCGCCCCCTACCACCCCGCGAGGAGGAGCGATGAAGAAGTCCGGGAGCACCGACCCGACCCGCCGGTCGATCGACCGCCGGCGGTTCCTGCATCTGGTCACCGCCGGAAGCGCCGCGATCCTCGCCGGCGGCGTCACGCCGGCGCCGCTCCCCGCGGCGCCAGCGCCGCGACGCGGGAAGGCCAAGTCCTCGCCTCCCGCCGCGCTCCAACACGAACTGGAAAACCAGCGGAAGTCGATCGCCGACATGCTCAAGGTGATTCGCGCCTACGACCTCGAACCGGGGAGCGAACCCGCCGTCGTGTTCCGCCCGCTCCGCGCGCGGCGGAGGGATCGCTGATGCTGCCCGACGACCTCTACTTCCAATCCGCGGTGGAACTGGGACGTCGCATTCGGTCGCGCAAGCTCTCCCCCATCGAGCTGACCGAGGGGTACCTCGATCGCATCCGGCGGCATGCCCCGACGTTGAACGCGTTCGCGACCGTCACCGGCGACCTCGCCATGGAGGAGGCTCGCCGCGCCGAGCGCGAGGTGTCGCGTGGCATCTCGCGAGGGCCGCTTCACGGCGTGCCCTACGGCGCGAAGGACCTTCTCGCGACGGCGGGCATTCGCACCACGTGGGGCGCGCGGCCGACGCGGGACCAGATTCCCGACCGGGACGCGACCGTCATCCGCCGGCTCCGCGAGGCGGGGGCGGTGCTGCTCGGAAAACTCTCGATGGTGGAATTCGCGGGGTGCCTGGGCTACCGCCGGGCAAACGCATCACTGCAAGGGCCTGGCCTAAATCCATGGAATACAACTCGATGGACCGGAGGCTCTTCGTCGGGATCCGGGGCGGCCGTGGCCGCCGGCCTGGTGGGCTTCGCGATCGGCACCGAGACGTGGGGGTCCATTCTCTGCCCGTCCGCGTTCTGCGGGATCACCGGCCTGCGCCCGACGTACGGCCGGGTCAGTCGCGCCGGCGGCATGGTCGGCTCGTGGTCGCTGGACAAGATCGGACCCATGGCGCGCACGGCGGCGGATTGCCGCGCCGTGCTCGCGGCGATCGAGGGGCGGGACCCCGAGGATCCCACCAGCGCGGACGAGCCGCCGGTTCGCAAGCGCTCGCGCCGCGCGTCCACCCGGCTGCGCGGCGCCGTCGTGCGTACCGACTTCGCCGCCACGGCGGGCGCGGAACCGGAGGTCGGCGCGGCGTTCGATGAAGCGGTTCGCACGCTCCGGGGCATGGAGATCCCGCTCGAGGACGCCACGCTCCCCGACGTTCCGGCCTCCGAGGTAACGACGACGGTCCTCTACGGCGAGGCGATGTCCACCTTCGAGCGTTTCTTTCGCGACGGCTCGGTGCGCGAGCTGGTGGACGTCTACGCACCCTACCAGGAGGACATCGCGCGACCGATCTCGGGCGCGGACTACGTGAAGGCGATGCGCATGCGGCGCGTGATGCAGGAGCGGATGGCCGACTTCTTCGGAACGTACGACGTGATCGTGGCGCCGAACTTTCTATCGGTGGCGCCGCCGATCGACAAGGACTTCAACGAGACGCTTCCCTACCCCGACCCCGTCGGAGCGTTCGGAAACGGGTGCGGTCTCCCCGCCATCGCGCTCCCGTGCGGATTCGGGCGTGATCGGATGCCGGCGGGATTCCAGATCATGGCGTCGGCGTTCGAGGAGGATCTCCTCTTGGATCTTGGCGAGCGGTACCAGCGAAGGACCAACTTCCATCGCGAGCACCCCGCCGCGTTCCGCTCCTAGGCGCGGAGTCCGTACCGCTCCCTCAGAATCGCGACGTGGTGCCGCTCGTGCCCGGCGATGATCCAGGCCAGCGCCCGAACCGAGACCCCCGTGCCCGAGGCTTCCCCGGTGCGGAGGAGCGCCGCGCCGTCCATCCCCTCGAAGAGCCGAATCGTCGCCTCGCGCACCGCGCGGAACTCATCGGCGATGCTTCGCAACGTGCGGCTTCCGAAGCCCCCGGCCGGGACGTAGGAACCCGAATCGAATCCCGCGAGCGGCGTGCCGTCCCCCCTGCCGAACCGAAGCGCCCGGTAGGAGAAGATCCGCTCCGCGTCGCAGAGATGCCCCAGTACCTCCTTCACGCTCCACTTGCCCTCCTCATACCGGTGTTCTTCCGCCGTGGCCGGCACGCGCGCGAGCAGGGCCGACGTCTCGCGGAGCTGGTCGCGCAGCGTTTCCACGATGGCACCGTCGGGCACGAGGTCGATGTAGTTGGAGAAGTAGGGAGGGTACTCGGTGGACGCGGGTCGGGATGCCGTGGTCGTCTCCATGTCGTCTCTCTTTCGGTTGGTGGAACGGAACGCTGCTCGAGGCGCCGCGATTCGAATCGTGGACGATTTTATCCCGACCCACCGATTGTCGCACAGTCGGCCGACGATTCGGGGTATGATGGCGGCCATGCCATTCGCCGCTCTTGGTCTCGCACCCCCCGTTCTCAAAGGCGTTCGCGCCGCGGGATACACCGAACCGACGCCCATCCAGGCCAAGGCCATCCCCCTCATTCTCCAGGGCGGGGACATCATCGGCGCGGCCCAGACGGGCACGGGCAAGACCGCGGCCTTCGTGCTCCCGATTCTGACGCGCCTCCTGGGGGGCAAGAAGCGGCTGCGCGCGCTCGTCCTCACGCCCACCCGGGAACTGGCGGCGCAGGTGGAGACGAATGCCCGCGACTACGCCCGTTTCACCGATCTGCGCGTCGGCGTCGTGTACGGCGGCGTTCCGATTCCGCCGCAGGAAAAGATGCTTGGACGCCAGGGGCTCGATCTCCTCGTCGCCACGCCCGGCCGCCTGCTCGACTTGCACGGCCGCGGCGTCGTACGGCTGGATGAAATCGAGATCCTGGTGCTGGACGAAGCCGATCGCATGGTGGACATGGGCTTCGCCCCGGACCTGAATCGCATCATCCGGCTCCTTCCCACCGAACGGCAGACGATGATGTTCTCGGCCACGATGCCCCCCGAGCTGAACCGGGTGGCGACGGCCGCCCTGCGCGAACCCGCGCGCGTCGACCTCGCGCCGCCGAGCCGCCCCGCCGCGGGCATCACGCAGGCGGTCTATCCCGTCCCGAAGCACCGGAAGACGGAGCTGCTCGATGCCATCCTGCGCCGCCATGACGTCGGCAGCGTGATCGTGTTCGCGCGAACGAAGCACGGCGCCGACCGCCTGGCGAAGACGCTGTCGCGCAAAGGCCACTCGGTCGCGACGCTCCACGGCAATCGTTCCCAGGGACAGCGGGAGCGCGCCTTGGGGGACCTTCGCCGCGGCCGCGTGCAGGTGCTCGTCGCCACCGACATCGCCTCCCGCGGGATCGACGTCGACGGCATCACGCATGTCATCAACTACGACGTGCCGCACACGCCCGAGGACTACGTCCATCGGATCGGCCGCACGGGCCGCGTGGACGCCGTCGGCGACGCCTTCACGCTGATGTCCCCGGAGGAGAAGAAGGAAGTGGTGGCGATCGAGCGCTTCCTCGGCGACACCATTCTTCGCGTCATGATGCCCGACTTCGACTACGACACGCGGAAGCCCGACCTGGGACTTCCGGGTCCCAAGGCGTACGGCGCTCCGACCCAGGGATCGGCGGGAGCCGGCCCCGGGGGATCCCGGCCCGCCACGCCGTCCGGCCGCCGGCCGCGCAAAGCGCTTCCCTTCGAACGCCGCCCCCGCCGCCGCTAGTCGCCCTCCTGGGCGCCTGGTACACTTCCCGGCTCCATGACCGCACGAGCACGCCACATCGAGATCATCGGCTGCCCGGTTGACCTGGGAGCGGGCCGTCGCGGCGTCGACATGGGTCCCTCCGCGATCCGCGTCGCCGACCTGGAGCGCCACCTCGAGGCGCTGGGACACACGGTCACCGACTTCGGCGACATCGACGTCATGATCCCGGAGACGCTGGCGGAGGAGTCGAGCACGCTGCGATACAAGTCCGCGATCCTCCGGGCCTGCGACGAGCTTCGCCTCGAAGTGGAACGGAGCCTGGGCGAGGGGCGCACGCCGATCATCCTCGGAGGCGATCACAGCCTCGGCATCGGCTCGGTCTCGGGCGCCAGCAATCACTGCAACCGGCGCGGGGAATCGATCGGACTGATCTGGTTCGACGCCCACGGCGATTTCAACACGCCGGAGACCACGCCGTCGGGAAACGTGCACGGCATGTCGCTGGCGGTCCTCCACGGCCTGGGCGACCAGGACCTGGCGTCCCTCGGCGGCCGCGCCCCGAAGATGGACCCCCGGCGCACCGTTCTGCTCGGCGTGCGCGACCTCGATCCGCTGGAGCGGGATCTGCTTCGCCGCTCCGGCATGACGATCTTCTCGATCCGTGAAATCGACGAGCGCGGCATGCGCGACGTGGTGCGCGAGGCCGTGCGCATCGCCGGCACCGACACCGCGGGCATCCATCTCTCGTTCGACCTCGACGTCGTGGATCCGGAGGATGCCCCCGGCACCGGAACGCCGGTGGACGGCGGAATCTCCTACCGCGAGGCGCACCTGGCCATGGAGATGATCGGGGATCTGGCGACGATCCTCTCGGTCGACCTCGTGGAGGTGAACCCGCTCCTCGACCAGCGCAATGCGACGGGCGTACTCGCGGTGGAGCTGACCGAGAGTCTCTTCGGAAAGAGAATTCTTTAGCGGTCCGCCCCGCGCCGCATCGCACGCCCGCCATGGTATCCTCCCGAGCATGATTTCCTCCGCCAAGGCTTCTCCGGAAACGCTGGCGGCGCGCCGCCGGCGCGCCGCGGACGCGCTGGGCCTCCAGGACGAAGTGCTCGTGATCGCGGCCGGCGAACCGGTCGGCATCCCCGGCGGCATGGACCAGACTTACCCCTTCCTCGCCCACTCCGAGTACTTCTGGCTGACCGACCGGGACGAGCCCGGCGGCGTTCTGGCCTACGACCCGAAGGACGGCTGGACCGACTTCGTCCCTCCGGTCACGGAAAAGGAGCGGATTTGGGAAGGCCGCACCGATACCGAGCCCGATACGGTGCCGGTGCAGGAATTGGCGGCGTGGCTGGCCGCCCGCCGCGGTCGCGCGGTCGTGGGCCTGGGCGCCCCGCTGCCCCCCGGCGGCGCCAACGGAGCGGCGCAGGCCGAATGTCGCGAGCGGTTCACCCACGCACGGCGCCCCAAGGACGAGACGGAACTCGCGAGGATGCGCGAGGCCATCAAGGCCACGGCGGCGGGCTATCGACAGTTGGGCGAGGCGATCCGCCCGGGTCGTACCGAGCGGCAGATCCAGGTCGAACTCGAAAGCGGCTTCTTTCGCGCGGGCGCGGACCGCACCTGCTACGGCACGATCGTGGGCACCGGGCCGAACGCCGCCGTCTTCCACTTCCGGCCGGGCGCGCGGGAGGCCAAGGAGGGGGAACTGGTGCTCGTCGACGCCGGCGCGGAACTCCGTCGCTATGGCTGCGACGTGACCAGGACCTACGCGGCGTCCGGATCCTTCACGGGAATCCAGAAGGATCTGTTCGACATCGTCCGCCGGGCGGAAGAGCGGGCCGTGGAGGCGTGCGCCCCCGGAGCCGAGACGGTGGACATCCACTTCGGATCATGCCGTGACCTCGTGGAGGGGCTGATCGAACTGGACATCCTGCGGGGCTCGGTCGACGCGATCATCGAGCGCGAGGCGCACCTTCTCTTCTACCCGCACGGCGTCGGGCACATGATCGGGCTCGGCGTCCGCGACGCCAGCGGCGCCTTCCCCGGCCGTCCCAAGCGCACGGAACCGGCGCTGAAGAATCAGCGGACCGACTTCCCCCTCGAGCCCGGCTACGTCATGACGATCGAGCCGGGAATCTACTTCGTCCCGGCCCTGCTGAACGACCCCGGGAGGCGGAAGCGCTATCCGGACTGCGTGAACTGGGAGAAGGCGACGTCGCTGATCGGGCTCGGCGGCATCCGCCTCGAGGACAACGTCCTGGTCACGAAGGACGGCCGTGAAAATTTGACGGCGGGAATCCCGAAGGGTCCCGCCGCCTAACCTTCCGCTTCAGGAACGGCGCCGCGCGGCGCCGTCCGATCCTCGCTACGGTTCTCCCATCGGCGCCCCGTATTCGAGCGCGGTGGCCGTCAGCTTCCGCTGCAGTTCCAGCGCGGGAGGCATGGTCGGGCCGATCGATTCGAAGAACTCGCCCTGCATCTCGATTTCCTTCTTCCATTCGGCGACCCGGACCGCGGTCGCCTCGCGGAACGCTTCCGGCGTGATGTCCATCCCCGAGAGATCCAGGTCGCCCTCGCGCGGCACCCAGCCGACCGGCGTTTCGCGTCCGCCCACCTTCCCCATCGCGCGATCGACGATCCACTTGAGCACCCGCATGTTCTCGCCGTATCCGGGCCACACGAACGACCCGTCCGCGCCCTTCCGGAACCAGTTCACCATGAAGATCTTCGGCGGATGCGGGATCTGCCCGCGCATCTCCAGCCAGTGGTTGAAGTAGGTGCCCATGTCGTAGCCGCAGAACGGCAGCATGGCCATCGGATCACGCCGGACGACGCCGACCTTCCCGGTGGCGGCCGCGGTCGTCTCGGATCCCATGGTCGCTCCGAGCGTCACGCCGTGGGTCCAATTGAACGACTGCAGCACCAAGGGGACCGTCGTCGCGCGCCGGCCGCCGAAGATGATGGCGGAGATCGGCACGCCCTCCGGGTCGTTCACATGGCGCGAGAGCGCCAGGTTGTTGGTCGCGGGAGAGGTGAACCTGCTGTTCGGATGCGAGCTCTTTTCCCCCGAGGCGGGGTCGAACGGTTTGCCGTGCCAGTCGGTGAGGCCCGCGGGGGGCTTCGGCGTCATGCCCTCCCACCAGACGTCTCCATCCTCGGTCATCGCGACGTTCGTGAAGATCGTGTCGCGTTGCACGATGCGCATGGCGGTCGGGTTCGACTCCACGCTCGTGCCGGGCGCCACGCCGAAGTAGCCGGCTTCGGGATTGATCGCCCAGAGCCGACCGTCCGATCCGACGCGCATCCAGGCGATGTCGTCGCCCACCGTCCAGATCTTCCACCCCTGAAAACGCCGCGGCGGGATCATCATCGCGAAGTTCGTCTTGCCGCAGGCGCTGGGGAACGCGGCGGCGACGTACGTCGTCTGTCCCTCCGGACTCTCCATCCCGAGGATCAGCATGTGCTCCGCGAGCCAGCCTTCCTTGCGGCCCAGGTACGAACCGATCCGGAGCGCCAGGCATTTCTTGCCGAGGAGGACGTTTCCGCCGTAGCCGCTGCCGATCGACCAGATCGTGTTGTCCTGCGGGAAGTGGCAGATGAACCGGCGATCCGGGTTCACGTCCAGCGTGGAATGGAGTCCGCGGTTGAAGTCCCCCGCGGGCCCGAGCATGTCGAGCGCGGCCTTCCCCATCCGCGTCATGATGCGCATCGACAGCACGACGTAGATGCTGTCGGTGATCTCGATGCCCACCTTCGAGAACGGCGACCCGAGCGGACCCATCACGTACGGTACGACGTACATCGTCCGTCCGCGCATGGCGCCCTGGAAGAGCGTTCCGAGCTTGGCGTAGGCTTCGTCGGGCGCCATCCAGTGATTCGTGGGGCCCGCCTCCTGCTCGGTCGGCGTGCAGATGAAGGTGAGATGCTCCACGCGCGCCACGTCGTTCGGATTGGAGCGGTGGAGGTAGCAACCGGGGCGCTTCTTCTGGTTCAGCGGGATGAGAATTCCCGCGGCGACGGCCTCCTCGGTCAGGCGCTTCTTCTCCGCCTCCGAGCCGTCGCACCAGACGACCTGGTCGGGCTGGCACATTTGCGCCATTTCGCCGACCCAGTCGAGCAGCGCCTTGTTTTTCGTCAGCGTGGATCCCCACGCGGCTTGCTGCAGGTTGGGGTTCATGAAGCCTCCCTCGAAATCAGTGGCCGCAAGTCTTCCGCGGAGGGTCGGGTCATCGACCAAGTATAGCGCAAACGGCGCGCGCAAAGGCGGCGCGCGGTCCCCCCGCGACCCGGCGGCGAGTTCGTCGGATCTTCTTTCATATTAGCCGTTTCCAAGGGGCTGAAAATGGGACCAACGGACCACCGCGCCGCGGGGCGGCGGCGTCATAGGGTGATGGTCATGACGGTCGCCGAGAGTTCCGTTCCGGACGTGCGCCACGGGTGGATCGGCACGCTGCTCCTGGGAGCCGCAGCCCTGGCCTGGGGACTGGCGATGGCGCCCCGGGGGTACGCGGAGGGCGATGGCAGCGAACTCACTCTGGCCATGGCGGTGGCGGGCGTTCCCCATCCGACCGGATACCCGCTCTACGTACTGGGCGGCCACCTCTTCGGCAGCCTGCTGCATGCGGTCGGAGTCCCGTGGCCGATCGCCGCGAACGCCTGGAGCGCTCTGGGCGGGGCTGTGGCGATCGTATTGCTCCATCGGCTGGCCCGGGCGCTCACCGGGGATCCCGTGGGCGTGGGCGGCCCCTGGAGGGCCCTCCTCGCGTTCCTGGCGTTCGGGACGCTCCTGGTGCAACCGATCTGGAGCGCGGCCGTCACTGGCGCCGAGGTCTATGCGTGGCACGTCGCCTGGATCGGCGCCGCGTGCGGCGCGGCATGGAGGATCGCCGACGCCGCCACCCACGCCGTTCGCCGGCAGGCGGGGCCGCCGCCACGCCGCCGCGCGTTCTTCTGGGGCATGCTCGTCGGGGCGGGGGCCGCGCATCATGCGACGTCGATCTTCGTGTGGGGGCCGCTCACCGGCTGGCTGGTGGCGCGGGGCGCGCTGGGGGCGCGACGCCGCTTCCTGCTCCCGTTCCTGGCGGGGACGCTGGTGCCGCTCTCCTCGATCGCCTGGATCGCCTATCGCGCCGGACACCCCGCGGCCTTCCAGTGGCCGCTGCTCGAGGGGGGAATCGCCGGGCTCTGGACACACGTCTCGGCGCGGGCCTACTTCGGCTACCTCGGTGGATTCCACGCGAGCGCCCAGGACACGGCGCTTCTCCTGACGACGCTGCCCTGGCTCGCGGTGGCGCTTCCCGCCCTCGGCCTGGGCGCGCTCGCCCGGGACGCGCGGACGGAACGCTCCTTCGCGCGCGTCCTCCTGCTCGCCTTCGTGCTGCAGGCGACATTCGTGATGCTCTTTCGCGTCCGCGATCCTGCGGCGCACGCGCTTCCCTTGCTCGCGCTCGGCGCCGTCTGGCTCCCGCGCGGCCTGGCTCGCCTCGCCGCGCGCGCGGGACCGGCGGCCGCGACGCTTCTCCTCGTCGCGGGGATGATCGCCGTGCTGCCCGGGTGGATCGCCCGCGACGACGCCGGCCGCCGCGCGGCGGAGAAGACCGATCGCGTCGTGCGCCGGGCGTGGGAACTGGTTCCCTTCGAGCGCGGCATCGTCGCCTGGAACAACGATCTTCTTCCGCGTCTCCGCGCGTATCAGCTCCTCGAGGGGAGCCATCCCGACCGCGTGGTCGTGCACCCCGGCATGCTTTCGTGGGAGGCGCCCCGCCGGCGATTCCGCGAGCGGCACGGATTCGATCCGTTCGGGGGATCGCTTCCCGAGCGCGAGGAGCACCTCTCGGGGCGGCTGGGGCGCGCCGTGGCCGCCGCCGGGGTGCCGTACCAAGACTTCGACGAAGTGGTCCGACTCGCGCTAGAATAGCGCGATGACTTCCCCTCAACGCCCACCGCGCGCGCTCCTCATCCTCCTCGCGATCGTGGTCGTGGCGGCCGCCGTCGCGGTCGGCGCGTGGTATCTGCGAACCCGCGACGGCGGCGCGCTGCGCCTCGCCGGGACCCTGGAGGCGAACGACATTCACCTCGGGTCGCTGGTCGGGGGGCGCGTCGATTCCGTGCTGGTGGCCGAGGGGGATTCGATCCGCGCCGGCGACCGGCTGGTGGTCTTCGACGCCTCCTTCGTGGATGCGCAGATCGAGGAGCAGCGCGGACGCGTCGCCCAGGCGCGGGCGCAACTCGACCTCGTCCGCCGCGGCCCGCGAAGCGAGGACGTGGCGCGCGCGAAGATCGAGTACGAGAACGCCGAGTCGGACCGCAAGCGCTACGAGTCCCTTCTCCGCAGCAACGCCATCGCGCCGCAGCAGTACGACGCCGCCGAGGCCCTCGCGGCCAGCCGTCGCGAGACGTACCTGGCGCTCGAACGCGGGAGCCGGCCGGAGGACATCGCGGCGGCCCGGGCCGCGCTCACGGGCGCCGAGGGCGGATTGCGCTACCTGGAGCGTCAGCGCCGCGAAGCGGTGGTCACGTCGCCCGCCCGCGGCGTGGTGCAGACGCTCGACCTGCGTCCCGGCGATCTGGTCGCGCCGAACCAGCCCGTCGCCGTGATCCTCGAGGCGGGACCCGCCACCGTCCGCCTCTACGTTCCGGAGCCCCATCTGGGGCGCGTCTTCCTCGGCCAGGCGGTGGAGCTTCACATCGACAGCGATCCGAAGCGCGCCTTCCCCGGCCGCGTGGTCGAGATCTCCTCGCGCGCGGAGTACACGCCGCGAAACGTGCAGACCATCGAGCAGCGCGCGGACCAGGTCTTCGCGGTCAAGGTCGCGGCGGAGCCGGCCCCGGAACTGAAAGCGGGAATGGCCGTGACCGCGCGGCTCGCCCCCCCGGCGCCTCCCGCGGGGACCGCAGCGGCGGCCGACGCCGCGCGATGAATTCCTCCCCGAGCGAATTCGGGATCGAAGTCCGCGGCGTCTCGCGCGACTTCGGCCCCGTCCGCGCGCTGCACGACGTCTCGCTCTCCGTGCGGCGCGGGGAGATCTACGGACTCCTGGGACCGAACGGATCCGGCAAGTCGACCCTGATCCGGATTCTCTGCGGCATCCTCGCGCCGACGGCGGGGTCGGCGCTGGTGGACGGGCTCCCGGTCCCCGGGGAAAGCGAAGCGGTCCGTCAGCGGATCGGCTACGTGCCGCAGCGCTTCTCCCTCTACCACGACCTGACGGTGGACGAGAATCTCGCGTTCTTCGCGGAGATCTACGGTCTTCGCGGCGCCCGCAAGCGCGAGCGGCAGGAATGGGCCATCGCGCTCGCCCACCTGGAACCGTACCGGCAGCGGCTCGCGGCGCACCTCTCGGGAGGCTGGAAGCAGCGGCTGGCGCTCGCGGCGTCTCTGATGCACGAGCCGCGCGTTCTGTTCCTGGACGAGCCGACGGCGGGCATCGATCCCGTCGCGCGCCGCGAACTCTGGAACCTGCTCTTCGAGCTGGCCGGAAAGGGCGTGACCCTCGTCGTCACCACGCACTACATGGATGAGGCGGAGCGCTGCGGGACGGTCGGCTACCTCTACCTGTCGCGCATGCTCGTCTCGGGGCGGCCGGCGGAACTCCTCCGGCTGCCGGACGTGACGCCGCGGGGCATGCGCCGCTACGAGGCGGAGTGCGCGGCCGGCGCGGCCGCGGTCATGGGAAGCGCCCGGGGCCTCGCCTACGTGGAGGACGTCACGATCTTCGGCAACGCCCTGCACCTGCTCGTCGACGGCGCCCCCGAGCCGGCGCGGATCGCGCGCGATCTCGAGGCGGCCGCGAGCGCCCCCGTCCAGGTGCGGCCGATCGACCCCTCGTTGGAGGACGTCTTCGTCCGCCTCACGAAATTGGCGTCGCAGGCCGAGGCCGAGCCCGCGGGAGCGGCCCGGTGAAGGGGTTCCGCGCCATCCTCCGCAAGGAGGCGATTCAGATGGCGCGCGACGAGGGGACGCTGCGCTTCGCGATCGCCGTGCCGATCTTCCAGCTCTGCCTGTTCGGGGTGATCGACACCAACGTGAAGCACGTCCCCACGGTGGTCTACGACCAGAGCCGCACGGTGGAGAGCCGCAGCCTGATCCGGGACTTCGAGAACACGGCCACGTTCGACGTGAAGCGCTTCGCCCGATCGCGGGCCGAGATGCGCGAGGAGATCGTGGCGGGGCGCGTGGCCACGGCCATCGAGATCCCGCCCGACTACGCGGATCGAAGGGCGCGCGGCGTCCCGGCCGACGTCCTGGTGATGATCGACGGGTCGGACGCCAACACCTCGGGCCAGGCGCTATCCGCGGCGAACGGCGTCGCCTTGAGCCACAGCATCGAGGAACTGCTGGCGCGAACGGGCGGGGAGGACCTCCCGCTGCGGGTCTTTCCCCAGATCCTGTTCAATCCGGACTCGCGGAGCGCGAACCTCCTGATTCCCGGGCTCGTCGCGATCCTGCTCACCTTCTCGGGGACGGTGCTCGCCGCGTTCTCGATCGTGAAGGAGCGCGAACGGGGTACCCTGGAGCAGCTGATGGTGACGCCCGTCTCGCCGGTCGGGCTCGTGCTGGGCAAGCTGATCCCCTATCTGGCGCTCGGGTTCCTCCAGCTCATCGCGGTCCTCGCGATCATGACCACGGTCTTCCGCGTGCCCATTCACGGGAACATCTTCCTCTTGCTCGGCCTCTCCGTCGCCTACCTCTTCGCGCTCATCTGCATGGCGCTGGTGGTCTCCGCGAGCGCGGCGACGCAGATCGAGGCGATGCAGCGCGCCCAGGCATTCCTGCTTCCGTCGATCATGCTCTCCGGATACGTCTTTCCACTCTCGTCCCTGCCCGAGTGGTTGCGCGTGGTCGCGCAGGTGCTGCCGGCCACGCACTTCATCGCGATCTCCCGCGGCATCATCATCCGGGGCGCCGGGTTCGCCGATCTCTGGCCGCACGTGGCGGCCCTCCTGATCATCTCCGCGCTCCTCGTGCTCGCCAGCACGCGCGCGTTCCGGAAGACGCTGGCGTAGACGGCGTCGTCCCGCAGGAGGCGACCGCGCACGCGCCGCGGGCAAACGAAACCGCCCCGTCGCGCGAGCGACGAGGCGGCGTCGGTGTCCGAACGGTGAAGCGGCTTACTTCAGGTGCTTCGAGACGAGCTTCGTCATCTCGAACATGCTCACCTGCTTCTTGCCTCCGAAGACCGCGCGGAGTTTGACATCCGCGTTGATCATCGTCCGCTTCTTCGCGTCCTGAAGCTTGTTCTTCTTGATGTACGCCCAAAGCTTCTTCGTCACCTCGGTGCGCGGCATCGACTTGGCGCCGATCACCGCGGAGAGGGTTGCCGAAGGCGTCATCGGCTTCATGAACGCAGCATTCGGTTTCCGCTTCGACTTTACGGCCTTCTTCCGGGTCGTCTTCTTCCGGGCGACCTTCTTCTTTGCGGTCTTCTTGGCGCGCTTCTTCGCGGGCATGAACCTCTCTCCTTTCTGTGGATTCGTGCCAATCCAGCACCGTCGGCACCGGGGGAATATCTAGCACGCGAGAGGCTGGGTGACAAGCGGGGAGGATGCTTTTTCGCTCGGAGGGCAAAAAAAAATGGAGCGGAAGACGGGATTCGAACCCGCGACAACCACCTTGGCAAGGTGGGGCTCTACCGGGCTGAGCTACTTCCGCTCACAGATTTCCTATCGGCACTACGGGGGGAATTCTATAGGCCGCCGCCACGTCCCGTCAAGGGAGGGCCCGGCGGCGACCACCCTGCTCCCCCCTCGGCCCCCGCGCCCCGCTCGAGCCCCTCCAGCCACCGGTGGTAGCCGGTGCCCATGCGGCGAACGGCGTTGGTCTGGCGGTACAGCTGCAAATAGCGCCTCGCGGACGCCTCCCAGGAGAAATCCGCCTCCATGCCGTTGCGGCGCATGGCGTCGAACGCCTCGCGCTTCGCGTAGAGCCGCAGGGCGCGCTCCAGCGCATCGAGGAGCGCCTCGGGGGTGTAGGGCTCGAACAGGATCCCCGTCGCCCCGGCCACCTCGGCGCCCCCCCAGGGGACGATCGTGTCGACCAGTCCCCCGGTGGCCCGGGCCACCGGAATGGTCCCGTACCGCATGCTCATCATCTGGGAAAGCCCGCAGGGCTCGTAGCGGGAGGGCATCAGGAAGAAATCGGATCCCGCCTCGATGCGGTGCGCCAGCGGGTCGTTGAATCCCCTGACGAAGGTCATCCGGTCGGCGTGCCGCCGCGCGTACTCCGCGAACAGGGCCTCGTAGTGGCGCGAGCCGCTGCCGAGCACGATCCAGCGGAGCGGGAGGGCGAAGAGCCGGTCGGCGGCCGCCTCGATCAGGTCGAAACCCTTCTGGTCGGCCAGGCGGGAGATGATCCCGACCAGCGGCCAGTCGGGCGCGGGCGGAAGTCCCACGTCCTCGAGGAGCGCCACCTTGCAGAGCGACTTTCCCCGGATGGAGTCCGCGTCGTACCGAACGGGGAGGTGGCGGTCGGTGCGCGGATTCCAGACCTTCGTGTCGATGCCGTTCACGATCCCCACCAGGTCCTCGCGGCGCGCATTCAACGCGCCCTGCAGACCGAACCCGAATTCGTCGCCCGACTGGATCTCCTCCGCGTACCGCTCGCTCACCGTGGTGAGCGCATCGGCGAAATGAATCCCCGTCTTCAGGAAGTTCATCCGTCCCCAGAATTCGAACGGGGAGAGCGGGTAGAAGAAGTCGGCGGGGAATCCCGCGACCCGCATCGTGTCCGGATCGTGCGCACCCTGGTATCCGAGGTTGTGGAGCGACAGGATGCACGCCGTCATCTGGAAGAAGGGGTCGTCCGCGTAGAGCGTCTTCAGGTAGGCGGGAACGAGCGCCGTCTGCTGATCGTGGACGTGAATCACCTCCGGGGCGAACGCCACGGCCCGCATGGACTCGAGCGCGGCGCGGCAGAAGAAGATGAACCGCTCCGCGTCGTCGCCGTAGGCCTCCCCCGTCGCGGGGTCGTCGTAGATACCCGGACGTCCGAAGTAGCGCTCGCCGGCGATGAAGAAGTGGTGCAGGTTCGCGGGCGCGCCCGGCGTGCGCAGGCGATAGAGGAGGGCCGGTTCCTCCCTGTCGCCCATGGGGACCTGGAGCTGGCTCACCAATTCCAGCGTGCCCTCCTCGGGGAGGATCAGATCCTGGTAGCGGGGTAGGAATACGGCCACGGAGCAGCCGAGATCGGCGACCGCGCGGCTCAGGGCGCCGACGACGTCGCCCAGTCCGCCGACCTTGGCGAAGGGAACGCACTCGGCGCTGACGACGGCGATGCGGAATCGTTGGGCCATCAGATCTCCACCTGAAGCAGGTCCGCGGCCGCCTCTTCGGGCGGCATCGTGTTGATCGTGAAGCCGGTCCCCCACTCGAAGCCCGCGATGGGCTGGAGCCTGGGGAAGATCTCCAGGTGCCAATGATAGTGCGGCAACCGCGGCGACCGACAGGGCGCGGTGTGGAGCAGGAAGTTGTAGTGCGGCGCGTCGAGGGCGCGGCGCAGGCGCGCCAGGGTCTCGCGGAGCGCCTGCGCCAGGGCCCGCAGCGATCCGTCGTCGGTCTCCTCGAAGGCCGATGCGTGACGCGTGGGAACGATCCAGGTTTCGTAGGGAAAGCGCGGCGCCCAGGGGGCGAGCGCCGTCATGCCGTCGTTTTGGTAGACAAGGCGGCGCGCCTCCCGCCCTTCCGCGGCGACCATGTCGCAGTAGACGCAGCGCCCCACGCGCTCCGCATAGCGGGCGGCGCCCTGCATCTCCTCCTCGACGACGGCCGGCACGAGCGGCAGTGCGATCAGCTGCGCGTGGCCGTGCTCCAACGACGCGCCCGCGGCGGCGCCGTGATTCTTGAAGAATTGGACATAGCGCATCGCCCGGTCGCGCCCCAGTTCCCCCATCCGCGCCCGCGCGGCGCGCAGCACACGCTCCACGGCCTCGACCGGGAGTTCGCTCAACTCGGCGCCGTGCTCGGGGCTCTCGATGATCACCTCGTGCGCGCCGAAGCCGTCCCGCCGCTCCTGGAGGCCCTCGATCCCGGGGCCGTGCGCGCCGCCGCCGCCGACCGCGGGGTACTTGTTCGGCACGACGCGCGTCGTCCAGCCGGGGGCGTCGGCTTTGTCCGGGGACGCGCGGTCGGCATAGACCTCCGGAGGGGTCTCCGCCTCGTGGCCGGGACAGAAGGGGCAGCGCGTCGCGGCGGCGCCGGGGACGGTCCCATGCCCCCCGAGGTCATGCGGTCGACGCCGGCGCTCGGCGGCGAACAGAACCCAGCGTCCCGATACCGGATCGCGCCGCAACTCCCGTGAAGCCCCGCCCGTCACCGTCTCCCCATCCACACCGCCCCTCCAGCGTTCGACGAGCCAATCCTCGGATGTCGCATACTATTCATCGGTTGCGGCCCTCCGCTCCTTGACGCGAAAGGCGCCCGAATAGCCCTGCTCCAGCGCGCGGTTCCGCAGCCCCTCGGCGTCGCCCTCGGAAGCGAACCGCCCGAGGCGGACCTTGTAGAGCGAGTTCTCGAATTCGACCTTGGCGGTCGTTCCCAACTTCTCCGCCGCCTCGAGACCGACCCGATCGGCCAGATCACGATCGGGCGTGGCGAGCACCTGAACGCGCCAAATCGCCTGCCCCTCGTTCATGCCCCCCGTGGCGGGTGATCGTGGCTCACGCGCGCCCGCATCGGCTCCCTGAGGCGACGTAGGCGCGGAGGACGGATCTCCGGGAATCGGCTCCGGAATCGAGGCGAGTTCCTCGGCCGACATCACCTCGGATGGGTCGGACCGGGCCGCCGCGTCCGTCCCGTCCCGCCTGGGGGACGTCGCCGCCCCGGGGGCCTCCCGGGGGGGCTTGGGGGCGGCGGGGGCCGTCGCGGCCGCCCGCGGTTCCACGCCGGACGGCGGCGGTGTCTGGGGCATGTGCGCGCACCCGGCGCCCCAGAGGGAGAGGGCGAGCGCCATCAGGGACGCGGCGCGACCATGGCGCGGCCGCGGCGACGTCGGAGCGAGGCGCGGAGCGGGGGTGCTAGAGGAATCCATGCTCCTCCGTGCTCCCCTTCTTCAGGCGCTCGACGATCGCGCGGACCTCCTGCGCCCGGTCCCGGGCGCAGACCAAGGTCACGTCTCCGGCGCGAACGACGATCACGTTCTCGACGCCGATCGTCGCGATCAGGCCGCCGTCGGCGAACGCGATCACGTCCCGGCTCTCGTGGAGCAGCACGGGGCCACGCGCGATGTTCCCCTCCGGGTCGGCGCTCCCCGGCGTCGCGAGGGCGGCCCAGGAACCCAGGTCGTCCCAGACGAACCCGGCGCGCACGACGACGGCATGGCGGGACCGCTCCATCACGGCGTAGTCGATCGAGATCGAAGGCGCGTCACGGTAGAAGCGCTCCAGGGACGCCTCGCGCCCCGCGCCCGGGGCGTCCGGCAAGGCCGGCAGCAGGGCCGCGATCTCCGGAGCGTGCGCCTGGAGTTCCTCGAGCATCACCGCCGGAGGAAAGACGAACATCCCGGCATTCCAGAGGTGCTTGCCGTCACGGAAGTACCCCTCCGCCGTGGCGAGGTCTGGCTTCTCCCGAAACGCGGCGACCGCGTGCGCCCCCGCGCCGCCGGGGAGCGGCGTGCCCACCTCGATGTAGCCGTACCCGGTCTCGGGTCGCGTGGGGGGAATGCCGAACGTCACGATGGCGCGGCGTTCGAGCGACAGGCGCGCGGCCGCCTCCACCTCGGCGCGAAACACGGCCGTCGGCTCGATCCGGTGGTCCGACGGCAGGACCACGGCGACGACATCGTCCCCCAGCGGCTTCAGCCAGTGGCAGGCGAGCGCGATGGCGGGGGCGGTGTTCTTTCCCTGCGGCTCCCCCACGAGGTGATCGTCGGGCAGCCCGGGGAGCGCGGCCCGCACCCCGTCCACCAGGTCTCGGGCCGTGATGACCCAGGCGTCGCCGGGCGCGGCCAATCCGTCGAGGCGCGCCAGGGTGTCGGCGAGCATGCTTCGCTCGGAGAGAAGCGGAAGCAGTTGCTTCGGCCGGCGGCGACGCGACAGGGGCCAGAAGCGCTCGCCGCGCCCGCCCGCGAGGACTACCGGAACGACGCGCATGGCCGATCGGTACCACAGCCCGAAGGGAGCGGCAACGGTTCCATCAGTACGCCCCGCGGCCCGAGAGCACGGCGGGAACGGTGAGGACCAGGATCATGGCATCCAGCCGGAGGGAGTGTCGCTCCACGTACTCCACGTCGAGGCGCATCCATTCGTCGAACGGGAGGTCGCTCCTCCCCCGGATCTGCCAGAGGCAGGTCAGCCCCGGCCGCACGTCGAGGCGCCGGCGCATCCAGGGCTCGTAGTGCTCCACCTCCTCCGGAAAGGGGGGCCGTGGTCCCACCAGGCTCATGTCGCCGGCCAGGACGTGGAGGAGCTGCGGCAGCTCGTCGAGGCTCGTTTTCCGTAGCCACCGCCCCACGCGGGTCACGCGGGGATCGTCGTGGAGTTTGAACGTCGGCCCCTGGGTGATGTTTCGGTGCAGGAGCAGCCCTCGGAGCTCCTCCGCGTCGGCCCGCATGCTACGCAGCTTGAGAAACGTGAACGAACGGCCGCCCCGTCCCACGCGGCGCGCGCGGTGGAACACGGGACCCGGCGAATCGAGTTTGAGGGCCGCGGCCGCGACGGCGAGGAGGGGCAGCGCGACGATCAACCCCGCCGACGCGAGCACGACGTCGAGGAGGCGCTTTCCTCCCCGGCGGTAGAGGCTCACGCGCGCATTCTACCCGAACCGAGGGCGCGATCCCCCCCCAAACGAACGAGGCCGGAACGTGCTGTTCCGGCCTCGTCGTTGAAACGCTTGTGCTGCTCGGACGGTTCCGAGCGAGCCGCGATCCGCTACCGCGCCGAGGAAGACCCGGGGGCCGAAGCCCCCGGGGTCCTCGATGCCTGCAGCAACTACTTGAGGATCGTGATGCTCGTCGTCACTGATCCGTCGTGCTGGGTCGCGATCCGAACGAAGTAGACGCCCGACGCGACCTTGGTGCCGTTCGCGTTGCGGCCGTCGATCCGCAGATCGTGGTATCCAGCGGCGGCGAAGTTCTCATCCATGAACGTCCGGATGAGCCGTCCGTTGACATCGAACATCTGCACCTTGACCGCGCCGACCTTCGACGTGGCGAACGTCAGCACCGCTTCGGGATTGAGCGGGTTCGGCGACACGCTGGCCGCCAAGGCTCCACCCGTTCCCTTCACGTCGTGCATCAACATCGCCTGGAAGCGGCCGCCACCCATGAGGTTGCCCTCGATGGTGACCTCGACCGTCGTGAAGCCGTTCGGCAGGTTGCTGAACAGGAGTCGGAGATCCTCCTTCGAGAAGCAGGCCGTGATCTCGTTGATCCCGTTCCGGTCCTTGTCGCCGTCGACCGTGGTCTTGCTGCCACCGGCGAAGATCTCGGACACCGAGCCGGTGCCGATGGAGATCATCTTGATGGAGCTGAGAACCACGTCGCCCAGGTTGAAGGAGCCGTTCACGGGCTCGATCTGAACGCACGTCGTCGGCTTGCCCGCACCGAGTTGGGTCTTGTTGTTGCCACCCTTCGTGAAGGCCGTCGCGTCGAACACGTCGTTGATCGTGGCCGTCGTTACATCCGTGCCACTGCACTCCGCGTCGCTAACCACCAGCGTCACGTTGTAGACGCCGGTCGCCGCGTACGCATGAGACGTCATGGCTCCATTGCCCATGGCGCCATCACCGAAGTCCCACATGTAGGTCAACGGATCGCCATCCGGATCGGAGGAGCCGCTGCCGTCGAAGTCGACGTTGCTGCCCACGATGCCGTTGTACGGGCCGCCGGCATCCGCCGTCGGGCACCGATTGACGTTGTTGACCGTGATGTTGAAGGACTTGTCGTCGGAAAGCGCCCCGTCGCTCACCCGTGCGGTGGCAACGTACAGCCCCGCATCACTGAAGCCAGGGCTCACGGTCACAAGTCCGGCCGCCGAAACCGTCATGAAGAACGGCGCCGCGCCGACCTTGCTGAACGTGAGGGCATCACCATCGGGGTCGCTGGCCGTCAACTGCTGCACGGCAACCTGACCCTCGTCGACGACCATGTCGAGCGGCTGGTCAAGCACCGGCGGACGATTGACGTTGCCGACGTTGATGGAGAAGTTCTTGGTGTCGGTCGTGAGGTCTGCCGACGAGGCCGTCGCCGACGCCGGGTAGATACCCGCGTCACCGAAGCCAGGAGCGGCATCCACCGAACCCGTCCCATTGCCGTTGTCCGTAAGCGTCGCGAACGCCGGAATCACCGCCGACAACGTAATCGCGTCGCCGTCGGGATCCGTCGCGTTCAACGCCGTCGATCCCACATTGCCTTCCGCCACGTTGATGTCGGCGACAGGGTCGAGAACGACTGGCCGATTCACGTTGTTCACGAAGATGGTGAAGTTCTCGACGTCGGACGTGCCGTTCGCAAAGGCCTCCGCGGTCGCCGGGTAGATACCCGCGTCGTTGAAGCCAGGCGCCGCAGTTACCGAACCCGTGCCATCGCCGTTGTCCTGAACCGTCGCGAACGGCGGAACAAATGCCGACAACGTAATGAGGTCACCGTCCGGATCCGTCGCATTCAGGGGCGTCGAGGCAACCTGACCCTCGTCGACGTTGATGTCGGCGACCGGGTCGAGGGCGACAGGACGATCCGTGTTGCTCACGTTGATGCTGAAGTTCTGGGTGTCGGAGAGCGTCAGCGCCGTAGCCGTCGCGGACGACGGGTACACACCCGCGTCGCTGAAGCCAGGAGCGGCGTCCACCGAACCCGTGCCGTTGCCGTTGTCGGTCAGCGTGGCGAAGGCCGGAATCACCGCCGACAGGGTAATGGCGTCACCATCAGGATCCGTGGCATTCAGCGGCGTGGAACCCACCGCGCCTTCCGCCACGTTGATGTCGGCCACAGGATCGAGAACCGGCGCCCGATCGAAGTTTCCGACGGTGATCGTGAAGTTCTGGGTGTCGGTCGTGAGGTCAGCCGACGAGGCCGTCGCCGACGCCGGGTAGATACCCGCGTCCGTGAGGCCAGGGTTGGCATCCACCGAACCCGTCCCATTGCCGTTGTCCGTAAGCGTCGCGAACGCCGGAAGAACCGCCGACAACGTAATCGCGTCGCCGTCGGGATCCGTCGCATTCAGCGGCGTGGACGCCGGGGTGCCTTCCACCGTGTTGATGTCGGCCGGCGTGGACGCCGGGGTGCCTTCCACCGTGTTGATGTCGGCCACCGGGTCGAGCGTCACAGGACGGTTCGTGTTGCTCACGTTGATGCTGAAGTTCTGGGTGTCGGTCGTGAGGTCTGCCGACGAGGCCGTCGCGGACGACGGGTAGATACCCGCGTCGCTGAAGCCAGGAGCGGCATCCACCGAACCCGTCCCATTGCCGTTGTCCGTCAACGTCGCGAACGCCGGAATCACCGCCGACAACGTAATCGCTTCGCCGTCGGGATCCGTCGCGTTCAACGGCGTCGAGCCCACCGCGCCTTCCGCCACGTTGATGTCGGCGACAGGATCGAGGGTGACCGGACGATTCGTGTTGCTCACGTTGATGCTGAAGTTCTGGGTGTCGGAGAGCGTCAGCGCCGTGGCCGTCGCGGACGACGGGTACACACCCGCGTCGCTGAAGCCAGGATTGGCGTCCACCCGACCCGTGCCATCACCGTTGTCCACCAACGACGCGAACGCCGGAATGACCGCCGAAAGCACGATGGCGTCACCGTCGGGATCCGTCGCGTTCAACAGCGTCGAGCCAGCTGCGCCCTCCGCCACGTTGATGTCCGCGACCGGATCGAGAACCGGCGCCCGATCGAAGTTTCCGACGTTGATCGTGAAGTTCTGGGTGTCGGTCGTGAGGTCTGCCGACGTGGCCGTCGCCGACGCCGGGTAGATACCCGCATCGCCGAAGCCAGGAGCGGCGTTCACCGAACCCGTCCCATTGCCGTTGTCCGTAAGCGTCGCGAACGCCGGAAGAACCGCCGACAACGTAATCGCGTCGCCGTCGGGATCCGTCGCATTCAGCGGCGTGGACGCCGGGGTGCCTTCCACCGTGTTGATGT
>QJVW01000076.1 GCA_003235575.1 Candidatus Eiseniibacteriota bacterium
GTTCCGCGTCTTTCGATGACGACCTGGCAATTGAATCAGGTGGCCGAGGCGGTCGCGACACTCTGGAACCAGCGGGACCGCATCGCGCCGTTGGAGCTGCAGCAGGGCGGGGATTGGAACGACGAACTCCGCTTCCGGTCGGTCTTCGCGAATCTGGAATGCTACGAGTTCGACTGCTATCCCTTCGTGATCCACACCGTGGAGCGGATCCCGGCGACTTCCCCGGATCAGCGCCGCCGCGCCATCCGGGAGGCCGGATACAACCCATTCCTGCTGCGCTCGGGCGACGTCACGATCGACCTGCTCACCGATTCCGGAACCTCGGCGATGAGCACCAGCCAGTGGGCCGCCTACCAGGCGGCGCGCGCGACTCCGGCGACAAGCGACGCCTACCAGCGGTTCGTCGCGGTCATCAAGGAGGCGTACGGGTACGAGCACGTCATTCCCACGCATCAGGGCCGCGCCGCGGAGCACATCCTGAGCCAGATCATGATCCGGCCGGGCCAGCGCGTGCCCGGCAACATGTACTTCACGACGACGAAGGTGCACCAGGAACTGGCGGGCGGCGTCTTCACGGACGTGATCGTCGATGCCGCCCACGACCCCAGCGACGAGTTCCCGTGGAAGGGCAACATCGACCTCGCGAAGCTTCGCGGATTGGTCGAGGAGCACGGCGCGGGAAACGTGGCGTACGTCTCGTTCGAGCACTCGGTGAACATGGCCGGCGGCCAACCGGTCAGCATGGACAACATGCGGGAGGTCTACGCCTACTGCGGCCGCCTGGGGATCCCCGTCTTCTTCGACGCCACGCGGGCGGTCGAGAACGCCTATTTCATCCAGAAGATGGATTCCGCCTATCACCGCGTCCATATCCGGGACATTCTGCGTGAAATGATGCTCTACGGTGATGGATGCACGGTCTCCGGGAAGAAGGACTTCCTCGTGAACATCGGCGGATTGCTGGCGTTCAAGGACAACATCGAGTGGAAGCACCGGGCCGAGGCCATGCTGCGTGTCTACGAGGGGGGCCGCGCGGACGGCGGCCTGACCGCCTCGGACCTCGCCGCCATGGCGTGCGGGGTCGAGGAAATGCTGGACGATCGATACATCCGGACCCGGGTGGAGCAATCCACGTTTCTCGGGCGGCTCCTCATGGAGGCGGGCGTTCCCATCGTGCGGCCGTCGGGAAGCCATGCGATCTTCATCGATGCCAGGCGATTCCTGCCGCATATCGACCAGGAGGAGTACCCGGCGCAGCGCCTCGCCGCGGAGATCTACGTCGAAACCGGCGTCCGGGTCATGGAGCGCGGCATCGTATCGGGCGGACGTGATCCGAACACGGGCCGGAACAACCGACCGTCCCTCGAGTTGGTGCGGCTTACGATTCCGCGGCGGGTCTACACGAACGACCACATGCGGATGGTGGCGGACGGGATCATCCGCGTCTGGAACCGCCGTGAGAGCATCAAGGGACTGGCGTTCGTCTACGAGCCGCCGTACCTGCGCTTCTTCCAGGGTCGCTTCGCTCCGGTGGAGGAGTCGGCGGTGACAACCGAGATCGAGCGCGCGACCGCGCCCTAGTAAGAAGGCGGCCCCGCCGCGAAACAAGCCGGCGGGGCCGCTACCTGCTACAGGCAGACGCGTCGCGACCGACTCGTCTGCACGATCTGCGCCCGCCGGAGCTCCCCACTCCGGACGGGCGCACCGCGATCCATGAAGGATCACGGTGGGGAGGTGCCGCCGACGCATGGCCGGCGGCGTCCCCGATGCCCCCGCTACTTCAGTAGGACCATCGCTCGCGACTCCCGGCGCCCCGCCATTTCCAGCGTGGCGTAGTAGACGCCGGATGGAACGCCGCGACCGTGCGCGTCGCGTCCCAACCACCGCACCTCGTGCTCGCCGGCGCCGTAGCGTCCGTCGGCGAGCGTGACGACGGCGCGACCGCGCGCGTCGTAGATCGAGATCCGGACGCGCCCTTCCGCCGCGATCACGAAGCCGATGGTGGTCTCGGGATTGAACGGATTCGGATAGTTCTGGAGGAGGGCGATCCCGTCGGCGCCCGGCGCCACCTTGGCCATCGGCGCTTTCTTCCCGCCCGTGTGGATCACGATCGACCCGCCGCCGAGCGCGGTGGCCGGATCGGCGTCGTCCACGGCCCCCATCTGGTTGTCGTAGACGATCGCGTCCCCGGCATTCAGATCCCAGATCTTGATCCGGAAGCGGTCGACGTCGCCGCCCGCGAGGTCTCCGTCGGTCGCGGTGAGGATGAATCCGTACGCCCCGGCATTGTTGATCGTCCCCGCCCCCTTGTACTGCGCCCGGGCGCCGGCGACGACGAGCCACTCGTACGTGTCGCTGCTGAACGAGAGATCCGCGACCCGGAAGTGGAACTCGGTCTGGCCCGTGGGAACGTTGGCGCCCTTCTTGTACTTCGAGACGAAGCCGAAGCCGGCCCGTCCGGCGAGATCCGGCTCGGCCAGGTAGGCGCCCGCGGGCGAGTCGATCCAGCCGCCGCCCGTGACGAATCCCGCGTCGGGATCGTAGACCACGACCAGCGCGTCGAACTCCCCAATCATGCTCGCCGTGCCGGTCGCGCCGTAGTTGTCGGTGACCGTGAGCGTGATCCGATAGACACCGGCGGTCGTGAACGTGTGACTACCCGTGACCGTTCCGGCGCCCTCGTCCACCGTCCCCGCCTGCGTCGCGCCGTCGAACGCCCACTGCGCCGTGTGCGTGTCTCCCGGGTCGTCCGTGAACGAGCCTGTGAAGTCGATCGCGGTTCCCACCGGGTAGACCGAACCCGGAGCGGGACCGTCGATCGAGACGATCGGCGCATGGTTGACGTTCGAGACCGTGATCGCCGTCGCGGCGCTCGCGGCGAGACCACCCGCCGTCGCGGCGAAACCGACGAGGTAGCCGCCCGCGTCGGCGAGCGTCGGCGTCCACGTCATCTGCCCGGTGGCCGTCGCGCTTCCCAGCCCGGACGCGGAGAACGCGCCGTCGTTCCCGGACGGAAGGCCGGCGAGGTCCGCGCTCAGGGACGACACGGCGTCGCCGTCGGGATCGGTTGCCTCGACGTCCACGGTGAGAAGAGATCCCTCCGCCGCGCTCGCCGACGCGGGAGCCGTGAGGACCGGGCCCCGGTCGGCGTTCAGGACCGTGATCCCGAAGGTCGCCGACACCCCGCCCGCCTCTGAAACGGTGGCCGTGTAGCCGCCCGCGTCGGAGAAGCCCGGCGTCAGGGTGATCGTCGTCGCGACGTCACCTGTTCCCGTCGTCGGCGCGTTGAGCGTGCCGAAGGACGGAAGGCTCGCGGAAAGCACGATCGGATCGCCGTCGGGGTCGCTCGCATGGACCGGTACGGTCGCCGACGCCCCCTCCGACACCATCACGTCCGCGATGGGATCGATCACCACGGGAAGGTTGGTTGGCTGAATCGATTCCACGTACGTCACGGCGGATCCCGTGACGCAGCCGGTCGCGCATTGGCTGGAAGCGGTGAACGTGAGGTTGAGCGATCGCAGCGTCGAAGGTGTCCACGTGACCGTTCCGGTCGCGGTGGGCGTTCCGACCCCGGTCGACGAGAAGGACGGCCCGCCCTTCACGAGACCCATGGCGATCGCATCGATCACGTCGGCGTCCGGGTCCGTCGCGGTGACCTGGAACGATGACGTGACGTAGAGGGGGAACTGATACGTCGCGGGAGCGGCGATGACCGGCGGATGGTCTGCGGGTGGCGCGTCCGCGACCGCGATCGTCGTCGTGGCCGACCCGGTGATCCCCGCCGGGATCATGGAGGCGGCCGTGAACGTCACCGCGTGGCTGCCTACCTGCCCTGCCGCCGGAGTCCAATCCAGCGTTCCGGAAGCGAAGTCCGGAGCAGCGGTGAACGTGGCTCCCGTCGGCAACGGAGCCGCGCCAAGGGATGCCAGGGCATCACCGTCCGGGTCGGCGGCGGTTACCGGGACCTGGAGCGCCATGCCGACCTGACCGCTCGCCGTGGACGGCGCCGTGACGACCGGCGGCTGATCCGGGAGCACCGTCAGGGTTCCGTACGCGTAATTCCCGAGGCGCACGGTGGGGTCGATCGCCGAGTAGCTGTAGGCCCAAATCTCGGTGTAGTACGAGCCCGCGTCCCCGACCTGGGTGTTCCACGTGAACGTAGCGGTGGAGAGATCGGGTGACGTCGTGAGCGTTCCGCCCGGGAGCGGAGGATCGCTCGGGTTCACCTCCCACGCGGCGATCGGATCGCCGTCGGGATCACTCACCGAGAGGATGATCTGAATCGGATATCCCTCGCGCACCGTGATCCCCGTCGGCACCTGGATGTCGGTCCAGTAGGGCGGGCTGCCGAGATCGTCCACGTGGATCGTCGTGCTGGCGACAGCTTTGAGAATGTTCTCGGCCTGGAACCAGACGTGGTGATCCCCCGCGGTACCGTTGTCGGGCCACCACTCGATGGTCCCTTCCGTCAAGTCCGCGCTGGTGTTGAACAATCCGGTCGTCCCCAGGGCCTGGCTGTCGGTCCAGGCGATCAGGGACTCGATGGCGTCGCCGTCGGGATCGGTGACGTTGATGGTGAAGCGGATCCGCTGCTCCTCGTAGCCGTTCACGACCGCGGGCGCGGCGATCTGCGGCGGAGCGTCGCCCGATCCCAGGGCCAGGGCGCGGTACAGATTCAGGCGGCCCCATCCGTGGTAGATGTCGAAGCCGAACACGTCCTCTTCGGGACGGCCGACCATGTCGTCGGCGGTGTCCCGCATCAGCTGAGCGACCTGGTCGGCCGTGCGGCTGGGGTCCTGCGCGAAGAGAAGCGCGGCCACGCCCGAGGCGATCGCGGCGGAAAAGGAAGTCCCACCAAGACCGTGCGCGATGAAGGTCTCGCCCGTCACCTCGAAAACACCAATCGCCGTGAGATCCACGCCCGGGGCGACGGCGTCGAGGTAGGAACCGCGGTTCGACCAGGTAAGCCTCCAGTCGTTTCCCGCCGTCGCGCCCACAGCGAACACACCATCCAGGGCGGCCGGGTACAAGGACATATCGGGGCCGGGATCGGTCGTCCCGTTGTTCCCCGCCGCGGCGATGACGAGCACCCCCGACGAGATCGCGTATTGGACCGCGACTTCGACGCCGGCGTCTTTGTTGGTCGAGCCGAAGCTCAGGTTGATCACGTCGGCGCCGTTATCCACGGCGTAGTAGATTCCGGAGGCTGCCGCCGCATTGTCGATCCCCCAGCAGATCGGATCGGTACATGCCTCGCCAGCCTGCACGACCATCAGCCGGCACGACCAGTCGACCCCCGAAACGCCGGCGCCGTTGTCGGTCTCAGCCCCAAGGATGCTAGCCATCCATGTGCCGTGGCCACCGTAGTATCTCGACGTCCCTGGCTCCAAGGACGGATCGCCATCGCCGTTGAAGAAGTCGTATCCATGCACGTCATCGATCTGCCCGTTCTCGTCGTCGTCAATACCGTTGCCCGCGATCTCGCCCGGGTTCACCCAGAGGCGGCTTGCCAGCTCGGGATCGTCGAGCTTGACGTCGGTGTCCACGATCGCAACCACGACCGACGGGCTTCCCGTCGTGTAGTTCCAGCCGTGCGAGGCGTCGATGTCGGCGCCGGCGAGCCAGGGATAGGGCGAGGTGGGATTGTTCGGCGGGATTCCGATGTTTCGTAGATGCCACTGCTTGTCGAACTCCGGATCGTTCGGGAGGATCTCCGGGACTGTCGCCGTTGCCGCCTGGGACGCCGTTGCCGAGAGCTCGGGGATATTCCCGATCTCCGCGTGCGCAGAGGCAGCGTTCGGATCGAACGGCCGGCCGAAGGGGTCGCCGGAGCCCGAGCCGATCTGGCCGAGGAGCTCGGTGCGCTCGTTTCCTCCGGCGGCTTCGACGGCAGACTCGCGGGCGAGATCCCGAACAGCCGCGTCGGCGTCCGTCCCCTCCGGGAATCGGATCCGATAGAAGCGGTCCATGCCGAGACGTCGCCAGGCCTCCGGATTTCGCCGCGGGGCCGGAGCGAAGAGCGGGCGCGCGTCGGTCGCGCCATAGCGCTCCAGAACGGCGTCGAGTCCGGGAATGCCGAAACGCGCCCTTCCCTGCGCGACGGTGGGCGGCGCGGCGGGCGGGACGCGGAGCTTCACGGTCAGGTCGCGACCGGGAGCACGTTTCGCGGCCAGGGCGTCGGCCCCCCACGATACGGTCAGCAAGGCAAGCAGAAGTACGAACAGGCGTTTCATGGCGGACTCCCCCTATGCACGGTGGGCATGGATGGCGCTACAGAGGCTCGCCCGTAGGCGCCGCGGGATGGCGCGCTGGGGAGGTCCGCGCCGGCTTCCATCCAGAACACGGAATTAGGGGGGCGGATTGCGCAGCTTTTTTGCCGCGCGGGGAGCGACGGGGGACCGCGGCGGAGGTTAGCGGGGCATGGCGTCGAGCGCCACGCGGCATACTTGCGCGAAGCTGTCCGCGCCGGTCTCCTGGAAGTGGCGGAGCAATCGGCGGAGCGTGGTCCGGCCGTGGGGACTGGTCGGGCTCGACTGAGCCAGCCCGAGGGCCGCCGTTCGACAGCGCTCATCCGCACCCCGACGATCTCCCAGTCGATACTGGACCAACGCCAGGTTGGCGATCTCGATGTTGGAAGGCGCGCCGGACGCCAGGGTTGCGGCCTGATAGTCATGCGCCCAACGCCAATGCCGTTCGGAACGATCGAACTGTCCCGCGTCGTAAAAGGCCCATCCGCAGACGGTGTGCGCGTGGTGCATCCCGAAGTGGGTCCCGCCGGCGGCCTCGCGGCGGGACACCACGCGCTCGAGGCGTTCGGCGAGCGGCACCGCGTCACGCCACCGCCCCTGGTCGCACAGCACGTGAACCAGATTGTTGTACGGCGTGACATTCGCCAGATCGCCGGAGCCCGAATCGTGAAGCAGCGCGATCGCCTTCCGGTACCAGGAAGCCGCATCCTCGTACTGCGTGCGACAGTGAGCGATGTAGCCAAGATTCTGGTAGCCGCTCATGACATAGGTGTGCTCCTCGCCGAGGGTTCGCCGCCACGTGCGAACCGCCCTCCATTCCAAGGACTCCGCCCGCGCGAACGACCCAAGATAGATCTCTACGACCGCGAGATCGTTCGACGCGGCTGCCGTCATGGGATGGTCCGGACCATAGACCGAGGTCAAGACGTCGAGCACTTCCACGTTCAGATCACGAGCGGGTGGATACCGGAACTTGGCGAGGTACAACGAGGACAATCCATGCTTCGCATCGAGGGTGCGGGGCGCGCGCGCGCCGGCGGATCGTTCGAGCGAGCGGAGCACCTGGACGAACGTGGATTCTGACTCGTCGAATCGGGATAACCTCAATTGCGCACGCGCGAGCGCGAGCATGGCATCCTCACGAACCCGCACCCCGTCCTCGCCGTGATCCGCCGCGATCGGAATCGCGATTTCGAGCAGGCTCTCCGCCTTCGCCGGCGCGGACTCGAACCAAGCCTCGCCGAGCACGGAGAGGCACCGCGCGGCCTCGAGGCTCTTCTCCCCCTCGACCGCCACCGCGAGCCGGAGCGCCGCGCGCCCCAGGGAGTCGGCCTCCGGTATCGCCCTACGCTGCGACGCCACGTGGGCCCGTTCCCGCAGGAGCGCGATCGTGGCCGGATCGCGCTCCCCCTTCGCTGAGCGCATCCGCTCGTACGCCGCAAGCACCAGGGAATCCGCAAGACCCCAGGCTCCCAGACTGAAGTACGTCTTCCCCAGCGTCGCCTCCACCGTCGCCCGCACCTCGGGATACGCGGTCAACGAGGTCTCCATCGTTCGGAGCGATTGGTCCATCACCTCCCGGACGGTTACGTCGCGGCCCATCTCTTCGGGATTCGCCGACGCCAGCATCCGCTGGAGGAACTCGTTCACCGCCTCGGCCTTCCGCGACTCCGACTCCGCATGTTCCCGCTCCCGCCGCTGCCCCGCGTAGAGGACCGCCATCGTCACCGCGAAGACCGCAAGAAAGACGAACACCGCGCCCGCGACCGCCACCGCCGCGCGGTTCCGGCGCACCATCGTCCGCAGCTGGTACGTCGTGCTCGGAGGGCGCGCGACGATCGGCTCGGCCCGCCGATACCGCTCCACGTCATCCGCCAGGGCTCCCACGCTCTCATACCGTCGCGACGGGTCCTTCTCCAGCGCCTTCCGGGTGATCGTCTCCAGATCGGGATCGATCCGCCTTCCCTCCATCCGCGTCTGGCGGAACGGTCGCGGGGGATCGCGCTGGATCGCCGTGATCGCCTCCGCCAGCGACATCCCCGCCAGATCGTAGGGAAGCGCCCCGGCGAGAAGTTCGTAGAGCATCACGCCCAGCGAGTAGACGTCCGCGCGCGTGTCCACCTCGCGCGACCGCCCTTCCGCCTGCTCGGGACTCATGTACTCCAAGGTCCCGATCACCTGACCTTCGCGCGTGAGGAGCGTCGGCGGCGCGCTCTCCTCGGCCTCCACGATCCGGGCGATTCCGAAATCGATGATCTTCGCCATCGGCCGTCCGTCCACCTCCGTCACGAGGACGTTGGACGGCTTCAGGTCCCGATGGACGATCCCCTTCTGGTGCGCGTGCTGAATCGCGCGGCAGACGGAGACGAAGAGGTCGAGGATCTCCTCCCGGGAGAGCCCGCGATCCCGTGCGTAGCGCGTGATCGGAACGCCCGACACCAGCTCCATCGCGATGTAGGACGTACCCGTCGCGTCTTCCCCCGCGTCGAGGATTCTCGCGATCCCAGGGTGGTCCATTCGCGCGAGCGCCCGTCGCTCCGAGGCGAACCGTTCCGCGATGCGCCCCAGGGTCGCGCCGCCCAGCAGGATCTTCAGGGCCACCTCCCGCCGGATCGGTTCCCGCTGTTCCGCGCGATAGACCGCCCCCATGCCGCCCGTCCCGATGATCTCGATGAGCCGGTAGGGACCGATCTCCCGTCCGGCGTCGGGGAGCGCGGCTCCTTCCCGGAGCGCGCGCGCCGCCGCTTCGGCCACCGCGCGACCCGACACGCCGGGATGCGTTCGCTCCGCCAGCAGGCTCCGCACCTCGCGCGCGACCTCGGGTTCCGAGGCGTCGAGCGCGCCGAGGAACGCCTCGCGGTCCGCCCCGTGGAGCGCCGACGCCTCGAAGAGGGCCGCCTTGACCCGTTCCTGGCCGGATGCGCTCACGAGGGGTTCCTCAGCTCGCGGCTCAGCCATCGCCGCGCAAAGACCCAATCGCTGTCCACGGTGCGGCGCGAGACGCCGAGCGCGTGCGCGATCTCCTCATGGGTGAGGCCGGCGAAGATCCGCATCTCCGCCACGGCGGCCGCCCGCTCGTCGCGACGGGTGAGGAGGTCGAACGTGTCGCTGAGGTGTACGGCTTCGAGGGCTTGGTCTTCGGCGCCCAGCAGATCGGCGCTGACCGTCACCCGCAGGAGCCCGCCGCCGCGCTTCGCGGCGCCGCGTGCTCGGATGTGGTCGACGAGGATTTGCCGCATCGCACGCGCCGCGACGGCGAAGAAGCGGGCGCGGTCGGTCCAGTCCACGCGGGTCTGATCGACCATCTTCAAGTAGAGCTCGTGAACGAGGGCGGTGGGCGTGATCGTGTTGCTCCCGCGATCGCCGCGCATGATGCCGCCGGCCACGCGGCGGAGCTCGGCGTAGACGAGCGTGAAGAGGAGCTCGCGTTGGGCGGCGCGATCGGCGGACTCGGTCCGCGTGCCGAGGAGGACACGCGTGGAGTCTTCAGCAGGTGGCAGCGAAGCGGACTCGCTGATGATTTCCCTCCGCGGTGGAGGCGCACGAAGACGCGGATAGGCGAGTCCGCTGGGGAGGCGCGGGATCGCCTAACCGTTTATGCTGATGACAATTATAGCAGATTGGAGCGCGGCGTGCACGCCGATCCGGCGGTCGCCGCGGCGCCGGCGCCGGTGGAGGAAGTGGCCGCCACGACGGAGACGGTCGAGCCCGCTACGCGTTGATCGCCAGCGGAAGCTGCCACCCTTCACCGCGCGCGGCCCAAGCGAGGAACGGCTCCCGTGCCCAGAGTCTCGCGACATTGCGCGGCCGGTAGAACCCGCGTTCCGCGGCGAACCGGCGCGCGCGGCTCCCCACCAGAGCCTGATCGCGCGTCGCCGGATCGAGCGGAACCTCGAACGTGATCCCGCCGTTTTCCACGACGATCCGCCTCGCGAACGCCAGGTGCGGGCTGACATCCTCGATGGCCGGGTCGTAGTACCACGACGCGGACGCGATCCCCCGGATTCGGGGCGCACGCTGCAGCAGGCG
Source organism: Candidatus Eiseniibacteriota bacterium (assembly GCA_003235575.1). Taxonomy (GTDB): domain Bacteria; phylum Eisenbacteria; class RBG-16-71-46; order SZUA-252; family SZUA-252; genus SZUA-252. Next base: position 10,281 of record QJVW01000076.1, read on the forward strand.
CGCGGCCTCGAGATGCGCGTGGCGAAAGGCAGGCTCCGTGAAGTGCGTCCCCGATGGCAGCGGGGGAAGGTGCGTCGACCAGACCGGATTGAATCCCCCCAGCCGGGTTAGAACGTACCGCGCGAGACGAAGGCGCGCTCTACCGCGCACCTCGACGATCCAGCGGCGTGGAATGCCGGTTTCCTCCCACCAGAATAGTCCGACGCGGAAGTAGCGTCGCATCGAGGCGATGACGGCCGAGAGCGCGCCTCCCCGGATCGGTATGCGGGGGTGCTCGATGGTGGGATTCGGAGCCTCCTCCCCGGCCAAGACCGCCTCGACATAGGGATGCCACGCGTCGAGCAGGTCGTCCCGCCGCGGTTCCGACTCCGCGTCCACGGCGTGGAGGAAGAGGAGGATATCGATGAGTTCGGCGGCGCCGTGCGGAAAAGATCGCGTGGCGCGAATCCGGGTTTTCGTGAGGACGCGGGGGTCCCGGGGAGGCTTCAGCGGATCGCCGGGGGCGCCCAGCAGCCACCGTCGAAGTTGCCTCGATAGGATCGCGGCATCCGCCGAGAGCGCGTGTAGCGCCTCGCCGGCGCGCGTCCGTGCGCGTGCTACCCACTCGTTGTCCGGCATGATGGATGGTCCCTATCTTCACGGCGCCCGTCCATGGGCGCTGCCGGCAAGGGTACCACGAGGCGGGGTGACGTCGCGGGCGTGGGGAAAGCTGGGCCGATCAGCCGCCGGAGCCGTTCGCGCTCTGCGGGGACCGCCGCCCGAAGGTCAACGACGCCTTCAGGAACTCCCGATTCAACCGGGCGATGTGCTCGACGCTGATCTCCTTGGGGCAGGACGCCTCGCACTCCTTGTGGTTCGTGCAATTCCCGAATCCCTCGGCGTCCATTTGGGCCACCATGCGCCGCGCGCGCGCTTCGCGCTCGGGCGCGCCCTGCGGCAGAAGCGCCAGGTGCGAAACTTTCGCGGCGGTGAAGAGCATGGCCGACGCGTTGGGACACGCAGCCACGCAGGCGCCGCAGCCGATGCAGGCGGCGGCGTCGAAGGAGAGCTCGGCGTTCTCCTTCGGGATCGGGGTGGCGTTGGCGTCCGGGGCGCTCCCGACGTTCGCCGACACGTAGCCGCCGGCGGCGATGATGCGGTCGAAGGCGCTTCGATCCACGATGAGGTCGCGCACCACGGGAAACGACCCGGCGCGCCACGGCTCGATCGTGATCTCATCGCCGTCGCGGAACGAGCGCATGTGCAACTGGCACGTCGTCGTGGCCTTCTTCGGTCCGTGCGGCGCGCCGTTCACCACCACGCCGCACATCCCGCAGATCCCTTCGCGACAGTCGTGATCGAACGCGATCGGGTCCTCGCCCTTCGCCGTCAGCCCCTCGTTCACGACGTCGAGCATCTCGAGGAAGGACATGTCGGGGCTCACATCGTCGGCCTTGTAGGTGACGAACCGGCCCGATTGCTCGGCGCTCTTCTGCCGCCAGACATGGAGCGTCAGCTTCATTTGTAGCTCCGAGTCGCGAGATGGACGTTTTCGAAGACCAGCGGCTCCTCATGGCGGACCGGTCTCTTCTCCGGACCCTGGTACTCCCACACCGCCGCGTGGCAGAACTTCTCGTCGTTGCGCAGCGCCTCGCCGTCCTCGGTCTGGTACTCCGTGCGGAAATGGCCGCCGCAGGACTCCTCGCGCTCCAACGCGTCGAGGCACATCAGTTCCGCCAGCTCCAGGAAGTCGGCCACCCGCCCCGCCTGCTCCAGGGCCTGATTCAACTCCAGGCCGCCGCCGAGGACGTTCACGTTCTTCCAGAATTCCTCGCGAAGCGCGGGGATCTTCCGCAGCCCCTCCTCCAGGCCGGCGCGGTCGCGCGCCATGCCGCAGTGCTCCCACATGATCCGGCCCAGCTCGCGATGGATGGACATGACGGTCCGCGTGCCGCGGATCGCCAGGAGCCGCTCCGTTCGCTGGGCGACCTCGGCCTCCGCCCGCTTCACCTCGGGATGGTCGGCGCTCAGGTCGTCCGGCTTCACCGACGCGAGGAAATTGCCGATGGTGTACGGAATCACGAAGTAGCCGTCGGCCAGGCCCTGCATGAGCGCGCTGGCGCCGAGTCGGTTCGCGCCGTGATCGGAGAAGTTGGCCTCGCCCAGCACGTGGAGGCCCGGAATCGTGCTCATCAGGTTGTAGTCCACCCAGAGGCCGCCCATCGTGTAGTGGGTGGCCGGGTAGATGCGCATCGGCACCTTGTACGGGTTCTCGTCGGTGATCCGTTCGTACATTTCGAAGAGATTGCCGTATTTCTCGCGGATGGCGTCCTCGCCGAGACGGCGGATCGAGTCGGAGAAGTCGAGGTAGACGCCGAGGCCCCCGGGGCCGACGCCGCGGCCGGCATCGCAGGCCTCCTTGGCCGCGCGCGATGCGATGTCGCGCGGCGCGAGGTTGCCGAACGAGGGATACTTCCGCTCCAGGTAGTAGTCGCGCTCCCCTTCCGGGATCTGGTCGGGCGGACGCGTGTCGCCCTGCTTCTTCGGCACCCAGATGCGGCCGTCGTTCCGTAGCGATTCGCTCATGAGCGTCAGCTTCGATTGGTGATCGCCGCTCACGGGAATGCAGGTCGGGTGGATCTGCGTGTAGCAGGGGTTGGCGAACCCGGCGCCCCGCTTGTAGGCCCGCCAGATCGCGGTCGCGTTCGATCCCTTCGCGTACGTGGCGAGAAACATGACGTTGCCGTACCCGCCGGTCGCCAGGCACACCGCGTCGGCCAGGTGCGATTCGATCCGTCCCGTGACCAGATCACGCGTCACGATGCCCCGTGCGCGTCCGTCGACGACGATGAGCTCGAGCATTTCCCGGCGCGGGAAGAGCCGCACGGTCCCCGCGTCCACCTGCCGCATGAGGGCGGAGTAGGCGCCGAGCAGGAGCTGCTGTCCGGTCTGCCCGCGCGCGTAGAACGTGCGCGAGACTTGCGCGCCGCCGAAGGAGCGGTTCGCGAGGAGCCCGCCGTATTCGCGCGCGAACGGCACGCCCAGCGCGACGCAATGGTCGATGATCTGCACCGACACCTCGGCGAGCCGATGGACGTTCGCCTCCCGCGCGCGGAAGTCGCCGCCCTTCACCGTGTCGTAAAAGAGGCGGTGCACGCTATCGCCGTCGTTTTGATAGTTCTTGGCCGCGTTGATCCCGCCCTGCGCCGCGATCGAGTGCGCGCGCCGCGGGCTGTCCTGGAAGCAGAAGGAGGAGACGTTGTACCCGAGCTCTCCCATGCTCGCGGCGGCCGAGGCGCCCGCGAGGCCGGTGCCCACCACGATGACGTGGTACTTCCGCTTGTTGGCGGGGTTCACCAGCTTCATGTCGAAGCGGTGCTTCTCCCACTTCTGGGCGATCGGTCCCGACGGGATGTTGGCGTTCAAATTCATGCGCTGGTTCCCCCGCTAGCGAACGATCCCGAGGAGCACCGCCACCGGGAAGGAGATGTTGCCGATCACGACGATCGCGGTGATCGAACCGGCGAACCCGTGCCGAAGCGCGTTCCACCGGGGATGCGACAAACCCAGGGTTTGGAGCATGCTCCAGACTCCGTGGTGCAGGTGGAGCCCAAGGCAGAGCATGGCCACGATGTAGAACGCCGAGACGGGCAGGACCCGAAACCCGGCGATGAAGTTATGGTAGACGTCCCCCTCCACGAAGTTCGGATGGACGTTGCCGGTCGTGAGGTGCAGGAGGTGGTACACGATGAACAGGGCGAGGATCGGGCCGGACCAGACCATCGTGCGCGACGCATAGGTCGATTCCGTCCAGAGGCGCCGGCGATAGCCCACGGGACGGGCGCGGCGATTCGCGATCGTGATGGCGGTCGCGGCCCACACGTGGAGTACGGCGCTGGCGAGCAGAATCGCGCGCGCGATCCAGAGTCCGGCGCCATGCATCAGCTCGCGGAGCCACTCCGCGTAGTGGTTCATCGCCTCCGGGCCTAGGTAGACCTGGAGGTTTCCGATCATGTGCGCCACGACGAATCCGAAGAGGACGAGGCCGGTGGCGGCCATGACCGCCTTCTTTCCGACCGATGCATCGAGGAGCGTTGCGGCGCGGGGCATCCAGTCTCCCGTGGCGAAACAGATGGGCTTCGGCGTCGCCGGAGCGACATTCAGTCCGGGATTCTAGCGCGCGCGGGTCGCTGGAGCAAGGAGCGTGAGCGGCGTCGCCGGGAGCGTCCGCCCGAAGCGGGCCGTCTACGGCCTGGGACCTCGGTACCATCCCTCCAGCGCCATGGAGAGGTGCTGCTGCGTGAAGTCGTCGTCCGTGAGCCCCACGTCGTACCGAACGCGCTTGTGGATCAGGCGCGTCCGATTCTTGCGGTCTCTGCCCCACACGGACCGGTCCACGATCGTGGGGATCTTCCGGCCGTCGGGCGCGCGAATCTCCTTCACGCGGTCCACCGTGAAGGTGCGGAACACATCGTCGCGGCGATTGCGAAATTCCTGCGTCCATGGAAGGTACGTCGTGGTATCGACCCACGTCGTCATGTGCGCGAAGTCCGTGGTGGTGCGGGGCGTGCTTTCGACCTTCCAGCACATTCGCCCGCGGTGTCGCACCAGCTCCACGACGCGGTGCGAGTCCGCGTCGGCGTCACGCCCGGAGAATTCTTCGCGCACGAAATCCGAGCCCAGGAAGCGCGACCGCTCGGGCGCGGCGACCCGTCGGATTCGATCGATCGCGGGCACGTACATCCACCGCTCGTCGTCGCCGCCGATGTGCTTCCACACCATGCAGGTCATTCTCCGAACGTCGCCGGGCTCGTGAAAGTAGATCAGGTAGCGCTGTTCGCCGCCGTCGCCCGCCATGTTCTTTCGAAACATCGTCATCTCGCGGTAGCTGGTCTTGCCGCCGCGATCCAGGATCTCCATGCGCAGGCGCGCGACCATGTCGCGGCCCGGGTAGTACCAGGCGGCCACGCAGCGTTCCATCACGACCGCTCCGGAGGGGTAGCGGCTCGGGGCCGGCGTCGCGCCCTCGGCCGGTGGAGCAAGCAGCAGCGCGGCGGCGCCTGCCGCGAGGATCGACGGAATCACGACGCGTCGGCGGCCTGCGGGGATCCTGCTCATCAAAGAATCCTCTCTCCCGCCACCCGAAGAAGCGCGGGAAGCAGGAACAGTGTGGCGAGCGCCGCGGAGATCATGAGCGCGGCGAAGAAGAGCCCCACGGTGACGTAGGGCGTTAGCGACGAGACGACCAGCGGGAGGAATCCAAGCGAGATGATCACGGCGTTCCGCGTGATCGCCAGGCCCGGAGCGCCGAAGACGTGCTCGTTGGCGTCTCCGAGACTCCGGGTCTCCCGCCACCGGGCGCGGTACTGCTCCAGGAAATGGATCGCGAAGTCGATCCCCAGGCCCAGCGACAGGGACGAACAGATCGCGATCGGCATGTCGTAGCGATGACCCGCCAACCCGACGAGGCCGTACGCGCTCACGATGGCCACGCTGAGCGGAACCATGGCCAGAAGCGCCATCCGCCAGGATCGAAACGCGGCGGCCATGAGGAGAAACACGACCGCGAAACTGCCGAGGATGGCCTGCAGCATGCCGAGCACCATGAGGCGCTGCCAGACGAGATTGATGTGGTTGGGCCCCGTCCAGCGTATGGAAATCCCGTCGGGCGCGGGGTCGTTCCGGATGGCGCGCGCGGTTTCGTCCTCGACCCGCTGCATGACGTGATTGTCTCCTTCGCGGAGCTGCACCCAGAGGTTCGCGCGATCGCCGTCGCGCGTCAGGAAGTCGTCGAGATCGTCGGGATCGCCGGAGCCCTGGAAGAGGAACAGGAGCTGACCGATCGCTTCGGAATCCATGGGGACGCGGTCGTACGCCGGATCCCCGTCGTGGAGCACGCGATTCAAGCGACGAAGGATGTCCGCGACGGACGACGTCTTCCCCACGGCGGGGTCCCGCTCCAATCGGCGCTGGAGACGATCCATCCACGCCACCACGGCCGGGCGCTGGGCGGCGCCGGGAGCGTTCCCCTTCACGAGCAGGTGCGCCATGTAGGTGCCCCCGAACCGCTCGTTCAACTCGTCGTGCGCGACCCGCATCGGGTGCCCGGCGCGGAACCAGCGTACGGGGTTGTCGTCGCTGCGCAGACGCGTCACCCCGATGGCGCCGATGCCGACGAGAACCGCCGCGACCACGAGCACGGTGCGCGCGCGGCGAAACGAGAGGGATCCGATGCGGGCGAGCATGGGCGCCAGCCTGCTGGCGCGCGGCGCTCGGTTCGCGGCGTCCGCGCGAAGCGGCAGCATGGCGAGAAGCGCCGGCACGAGCGTGTGGGTCAGCAACCACGCCACGGCGATGCCCACCGCCACGAAGAGCCCGAACACGCGCACGGGTGGGATGGCCGCGAGGCCGAGCGACGCGAAGCCGACCGCCGACGTCAGCGACGTGAGGGCGAGGGGTCGGTAGAGGGGCCGCATCGACGCGTCCAGCGCCTGGCGGCGATCCCCGTGCTGTCGTCGCCGTTCTTGGAACTCGCTGAGCAGATGAACGCTGTCGAGCACCGCGATCGGCAGGAGAAAGACGGGGATCATCGAGCTCATGATGTGAACGGTGAACCCCGTCCCCACGAGCACCCCCATGGTCCAGAGGACGGAAAGCGCCGCCACGACGCCCACCGGCACGAGGAAGGACGGCTCGCCGAAGAGCAAGAGGACCAGGAGCAGGATGCCGGCGAACGCCAGGGGCGCGACGACCGCCATCTCGAGGAACATTTCATGGCCGAAGGTGTCCTCCGCGACGGGCAGGCCGGCCAGCCGGTAGCGGACGCCGTCGGGGAGTCCGCGATCGAGCAGCCCTCGAATCGTCGCGGCAACGGCGAACGAACGGTCCTTTGCGACCAACGGAACGTAGATCGCCAGGGCGTCTCCGCGCTTCGAAGCGATCACCTCGTCGAGGTAGGGATTGCCGGCCACCGCGCGGCGAAGCGAGTCGGCCTCGGCCGCCGTGGCGGGGATTCGCGCCATCACCGGCCGTATGTCCACGAGGTCCGCCAGTGACTGGGGGTTGTCCGTTGTTGTGAGGCTGACGACGTCCTCGGGGATGACGCCGGGCAGCTCCAAGATGGAATCGATCACCGCGGCGACCGCGGCAAGCGTCCGCGGACGAAAGGCGCCCTCGGGATCGATCACGCCGACGACGATCAGGTCGTTGAGCCCGAAGTCGCGCTTCAGCCCGTCGTACACGACGCGATCCGGCTGCGACGGCGACAGCATGTTTTCGGGGTCCGTGTCGATCCGAATGCCGAGGAGCGCGATGCAGGCGAACAGCGTCACCGCGGCGGCGGCCAGCAGGACCGCGACCGGACGATCGAAGGAGGCGAGAACGATACGGCGCGGGAGCGTCATGGTGGTGCGGGCGCGACGCTACCGGCGCCGCCCTGGGTAGGGATTACGGGTGGCAGCCGAGTCCGCCATACCCTAAGCATTTCACAGGGCGGGTCATGGGTGCTAGTGGACCGAAGGACCAGAGGGTTTGGTCCCGGCGCGGCCGTAGGGGTGGGCGGAAACGCCAAGCACGGGTATCATGCACGCGAGCGGCCACCGACCACGCCACGACCCAGGCAAAGGACACGATGCCCCACCATCCGGACACTCCGACGCCCGAAGCGGTCCTCGCACTTCTGCGCGAGGGAAACGATCGTTTCGTCGCCGGCAGCGGAAGCGCGGGCGCCGAGTGGACCCCGGCGCTTCGGAAGGCCCTCGTCGCCGGCCAGCGGCCGGTTGCCACGGTGCTCGGATGCGCCGACTCGCGCGTGCCGGCCGAATTGGTCTTCGATCAGGGGTTGGGATCGCTCTTCGTCATCCGCGTGGCCGGAAACATCGTCGCGCCGTCCCAGATCGGCAGCGTCGAGTTCGCGGCGGAACGGCTCGGCGTGCCGCTGGTGGTGGTGCTCGGACATTCGGGATGCGGCGCCATCGAGGCCGCGGTGGATGCCGCGCTCGATCCAAACGCCGAATCGCCGCACGGGCTGTTCCCCATCGTGAGCCGCATCCAGGCGGCGATCGCGCCCCTCCTTCGGGAGCACGGCCAGGATCGCGCGGCCCTGCTCCACCGGGCCGTGATGGTGAACGTGCGCGCGTCGCTGGCCCAATTGCGGGAAGGGTCCGACGTGATTCGCGATCTGGAGAACGGCGGGCGGCTGCGCATCGTGGGCGCCGAGTACGATCTGGAAACCGGCCGGGTATCCTTCGAGGAACGACCGGTCAGCGCTCGGCCGGGATGAGCGTGAACAGCCACCAGCGCGAGCGCTCCGTGCCCTTCGACCGAACCGAGCGCTCGAAGTAGATCTTCATCTCCGAGCCGTCGTCCGTCCGCACGTGAAACCAGTGTTTCCGTAGGTACCGATCGGGCATCTGCCGCGATCCCGGCGAGTATTCCTTCCACGTGCCCAGGATGTCCGCGACACGGTACTCCGTCTCGCGCCACCGGAATCGCGCCGGCAGGATCGGTTCACCGACCTGAAAGGGACGGTCCGCCTCCTCCGCGAAGAGCGGCTCGATCGCCTCGCTGATCAGCGCCTCCTTCATGCCGCCGCGCTCCGCGCCCCGAACCCGCCACGCCTCACGACAGCGCGCCGAGACGCAGCACCAGCGCCTGGCTCGCTTCGATCTCGGCGGCGCGCGCCACCAGCGCGTCGAAATCGTCCGCGACCGTGATGTGGCGGCCCGACAACGCGTCACCGTCGCCTCGCGCCAACCGGAGCACCAACGCCGCCGAGACGGACGCCGGCGTGTCCCGTCCCGCCGCGACAGTCTCGTGGGCCCAGGGGAACCACTCCTTGGAGCGGGGATGATGGAGAATCGCCCGATTCATGCTCGTCCGCACCATGCCCGGGGAAATCGAGAAGACGCGCACGCCCTGGGGCGCCGCCTCCACGGAGACGCACTCGGTGAGCCGGATCAGCGCCGTCTTGGCGACGGCGTACGAGGAGACGAGCGGGACCGCCCGCGTGCCGACGCCGCTCGAGACGTTCACGATCCGCCCCCGGCCGCGCGCGATCATCCCTGGCAGGACGAATCGCGTCGTGAGAAAGGGGCCCTTGGCGTTGATCTCCACGCCGCGCCACCAGTCGTCCGCGTCCGTCTCGGCCAGGGGCCCGAACGGCTCGGCGACGCCGGCCGCGTTCACCAGCAGATCGATCGCGCCCAGATCCCGCTCCACGGCGCCGATCGTCCGCTCCACCGCCGCGGCGTCCGTGACGTCGCCAGGGTACGCGCGGGCGCGGCCCCCGGCCGCCTCCACCAGCGCGACCGTCTCGTTCAGCTCCGCCTCCGTTCGCGACAGCACCGCCACCGCGGCGCCGGCGGCGGCGAGCGCCTCGGCGTAGGTTCTGCCGAGACCCCTGCCGCCACCCGTGATGAGCGCCACCTGGCCGCTCAGCGTTTTCGCCTCGTTCATCGACCGTTCCCTCCCGTACTCCCCGTGGACCGCGTTCGGCGCTCATCGTACCATCCCGTAAACCGGCTACCGGGGAGGTCACATGTCGCAGCCGTTTCACTTCTCGTTTCACGTGAAGGATCTAGCCAGCACCCGCCATTTCTACACGCACATTCTAGGATGCCGGGAAGGGCGAAGCACCGAGGACTGGGTCGACTTCGATTTCTTCGGAAACCAGATCTCGTGCCACGTCACGGGGCCCGTCGCCGAAACGCACGAGACGGGCAACGTGGACGGAGTCCGCGTCCCGATGCCCCACTTCGGCGCCATCCTCGCGTGGGCGCAGTTCCATCAGGCGGCGGAGCGAATTCGCGATGCGGGCATGCCGTTCATCATCGAGCCGCGCTCGCGCTTCGAGGGGAAACCGGCGGAACAGGTGACCATGTTCCTTCGCGACCCAAGCGGAAACGCGCTCGAGTTCAAGGCGTTCAAGCACCCGGATCACGTCTTCACCGCCTGATGCGGAACGTCGCCTGGTGACGATCCCCCGCCGGGCCCCCGTGATCGTGATCGGAGGGGGCGTGATCGGCGCGAGCGTGGCGCACCACCTGACGGCGCGCGGCGTGCGCGGCGTGGTGGTGATCGACCGGGAACCGCGACCCGGGATGGGAAGCACCGGAGCCGCCACCGGCGGGTTCCGCGCGCAGTACGGCACCGCCATCAACATCCGCCTCTCCCTCCTCGCGCGTCGGAAGCTGCTTCATTTCGAAGAGGAGACCGGGGTCGATCCGGGCTACGTGCAGGCGGGGTACCTGTGGCTCGCGTCGAGCGAGGCCGCCCTCGACGCGCTCCGGGAGGCGAACCGGTTGCAGCGGGAGGAAGGGCTCCTCGAGGCGACGATGGTATCGACGGAGGATGTCGCCCGCATCCAGCCCGCCGTGTCGCGTGAAGGGGTCGTCGGTGGCGCGTTCAGCCCGTCGGATGGATTCATCGACCCGTTGAAGATTCTGGAAGGGTACCGGACCGCGGCCGAGCGCGGCGGCGCCCGGTTCCACTACGGCGTCGCGGCGGAGGCGATCGAGCGGGCGGAACGCGGAGCGGTATGCGCGATCGTGACGCGCCACGGATCCATCGAAACCGAGGCGGTCGTCAACGCGGCCGGGGCCTGGGCGCGTTCCGTGGCCGCGCTCGCCGGGGTCGACCTGCCGGTCCTGCCCCTTCGGCGGCAGGTCGTGCCGACCGCCCCGACGGATTCGCTTCCCGATGGCATGCCGATGACGATTTGGGTGGATGACGGGTACCACCTGCGCATGCGTCGCGGCCGGGCGCTGCTCCTCTGGCCGAATCCGGGAGTGGCGGATAAGCCCTTCGACGTTTCGGTCGACGCGTCGTGGATCGATGAAGTCGAGCAGAAGACGCGGAGCCGCGTGCCGGCACTACGCGACGTGCCGCTCGACCGCGCGGGGGCGTGGGCGGGACTCTACGAGATTTCGCCGGACAAGCATGCGATTCTCGGGCCGGCGTCGGGATGCCGGAACTTCTTCCTGATCAACGGCTCATCCGGCCACGGAGTGATGCACGCGCCGGCGCTGGGGATGCTGCTGGCCGAGATCATGACGGACGGGACCGCGGCGTCGCTGGATACCGCCCCCTTGAGACCGGAGCGCTTCGGCGAGGGGCAACCGAACGCGGTCTCGGAACTACTATAGTTGGCGACAGAAGTCGCCCCTTGTTGACATAGCGAGTGTATAAAATTGGGGCCCAAGCGCTTGCGCACCAGGGCCCCGGAGAGGCGAGCGATGCTCCCCACACCGCATCGCCTCACTATTTCCAGCGAAGCCAAATTCGTCAAAGTCTATACATAGAGTTAAACGACTATGGAGGAAGAAGCGAGCGGATTTCTTTCGAAATCTGTTTTTTTTCTCGAGCCAGCGCTTAGCGGTGCGGGGGGAGCATGACGGTTGAGGACGCGCATCCAGATGTCCCGCACTGAGATATAGGAGGCAACGTGTATCGGCCAATACTCACGAAGCGGAGGATCTGGGCCGCGCGGCTCCTGGCTCTCGCCGTCGACGCCGCGCAAATCGTCTTTCTACCCTTCTTCGGAGCAGGGTTCCTTTCTCCGGTCGGCGACGTTCTCGATCTCGCCATCGCCGTGGCGTTGACCGTTCTGGTCGGCTGGCATTGGTCGTTCCTGCCGACATTGGTGGCGGAAGTGATTCCAGGCGTGAGCCTCGTGCCGACGTGGACCGCGGCGGTGTTCCTGGCCACGCGGGGGCGCTCATGAGCGGCGAACCGAGGCGGGCGGCGCGCGGGCGACTGCGCTCTTGGATCTTGATCGGGCTATCCCTGGCACTGCTGCCACGGGCGGTGACCGCCTCGGCCCGCGACGCGCGGGCCGCCGAGCCGGTCACGATCCAGGTGTTTCGCGATACGGCCCTTCACTTCCAACCCGATTCCGCGGGGAAATTCGCTCGCCGAGGGGAAACGGCGGAGGAGAAGGGGCGCGTCGTTCGAACGTCGGCCACGCTGCCGGCGTCGTTCGGCCGCGGTCGCATCGTCGCGATGGTATCGATCCGGCCGGAGGTGAAGAACGATCGCGAGGTATACGACCGTTACGACCGCGCGGGAAACATCCGGCTCGCTGTCGACGACGGCCCCGACGTCGAGATCGTTCGCTTCATGACGGCCTATGGCGGTCCGACGAACTACGAGGTGGACGTGACGCACCTGGCTCCGCTCCTTCACGGAACGAAAACGTTTCGCGCCTTCATCGACACCTGGGTGAGCCCGGCGTGGCGGATCGACTTCTCGCTGCGCTCGGTACCGGGCGACTCGATCCCGACACCCTCCTGGGCCACGTCCGTGTACTACCAGGAGAATTTCAATCGCGAGGAGCGGGGTGGCGGAGACTCCGCGACGGTCACGGTCCCGGCTGGGCTCGAGCGTGTCGTATTGCGGTACGTAACAACCGGACACTGCACGGACGGCCGTGATGAGGACGAGTTCGTGTCGAAGGCGAACGTGATCTCGGTGGACGGCGTCGTGGTTTCGCGCTTCCACCCCTGGCGGACCGACTGTCGGCGCTTCCGCGAGCTCAATCCGTACTGCGCACGCTGGACGGACGGATCGTGGTCCTCCGACTACTCCCGGAGCGGATGGTGCCCCAGCCAAGTCGTGGAGCCCGTGGAGATGGACCTCACCGACCACCTCACGACCGGAACGCACACGATTCGATTCGTGGTGGAGAACATGCGGCCGAAGAACGCCCAGGGGGACTACGGATACTGGCGGCTGTCCGCGATGCTCGTCGGATGGAAACGCGTACCGGATCTCTGGAGAAACCGCTGATCCGCACGCGCCGCGTCAACGTGGCTCGTAGGTCGGGTCGACGATGGCGAGCAGGCGCTCGGCGATCCACGGCTGTGGATGCAAGTAGAGCCAAATGGCCACGCCGGTGAGCATCAGCATCAAGAGAAGAAGCGCGCCCACTCTTTGGTTGGTTCGGACGCGGTCCGCCTGATCGAGCTCGTACAGACGCCACAGCATCTCAGCCTTCTCCTCGGGCGTGAGACGCCGTTTCGCCATCAACTTCTGAACCACGCGCGGCAACCGCTTCGGGTCGCCTCCAAAGGAGCCGTCCCAGTCGGGCAGAGGCGTGTCGGGGCGCCCGAATTTCCGCTCGATGCCGCGCTCGTGATTGTCCATGGATGTGTCCGCCCCCCGGTCGGCGCCGAGCGCACCCCGGCCCCTCGTCCAACCCATCGGCACGAAGGGCCCGGAACTGAAGCAAAAAATCCGCCTCCGCGGCTGTTCCGTGACCCCTGTCACAGGCCTCCCTCGAGTGGGGCGCGCGCGGAATGACGGTGGTACACTCCCCTCCCGGCCCGCGTCTCCTCGCGTGGGCGGCCCGATCTCGACGGGAGCACATCATGTCTCCGCACCACCGAAACCGTCATGCGCCCCACCGTCGCGCCACGATCGCGTTGTTCCTGGCGCTCCTTGCCGTTTCCGTGCCGGCCGCCGGCCATGCCGCCACGCCCCCCATTCCCTATCTCATCCTGCAGGGCGACACCGACGGGGACCTGTTCGGCGCTTCGGTGGCGGCGAACGGGGACGTGAACGCGGACGGCTTCGACGACATCGTCGTCGGCGCCGAGTGGAACGATGCCGATGCTCCGAACGGAGGACGGGCGTACGTGTTCTTCGGGGGCCCCGGCGCCGACGCCGTTTCCGACGTCGCGCTCCTCCCCGACCTGGTGCAGTCGCGGGCGCTTACCGGCCACGCGGTCGCGATCGTCGGGGACGTCACGGGTGATCGAATCGCCGACGTCGCCGTCGGCGCGCCGGCCAATCGCCTCGCCGGACGCGTCTTCGTCTACGCGGGCGGACCCTCGATCGACGGAACGCCGGATCGCGTCTTGGGGGGATTGAAGAGCCTCGAGTTCTTCGGTGGGTCCGTATCGGGCGTCGGCGACGTGAATCGGGATGGCATCGACGACATCAACGTCGGCGCGCCATGGTTCGTTCCCCTGCTTTCCTCGGCCGCGCAGGTCGGCCGGAGCTACCTTTTCTACGGCGCGCCCAACGGCGGAAGCGTCGTCGATGTGCTGTTCGAGGGCAGGCCGGTCGGCGGCTTTCGGGACCGCCTTCAATTCGGCGCGTCGGTTGCCGCTGCGGGGGACGTGAATCAGGACGGCTACGCGGACTTGCTGGTCGGGCAGCCCGCGGACGGCACGTTCGTCGCCGGACGGGCGTTCATCTACTACGGCGGAGTTTTCGTGCACCGATTTCCCGACATCTCGTTCCTCGCCGACGCGTATCGCTTCCGGGCGGGCCGATCCGTGTCACGGGCCGGGGACTTCAACGCCGACGGCATCGAGGACTACGTCGTCGGCGCGCCGGATTCCGGCGAGGACGGTTCGCTGACGGGGGGCCGTGCGTACGTGTACTTCGGCGAATCGCCCGTCACGACGCCGGCGCGCGGGCCCGATCTCGTGCTCACCGAATCCACGGCGTACGACGCCTACGGCACGGTCGTCGCCTCGGGCGTCGATGTCAGCGGGGACGGCTGGGCCGACATCCTGGTGGGCGCCCCCCAAGCGGAGGGCGCGGCCGGCATTCGCGCCGGCCGGGTGTACGTCTACTACGGCGGTCCCGCGGCGGACCTGGTGGCCGATCTCGTGCTGGAGGGCGATCGCGCGGAGGCAGCGTTCGGCGCCTCCATCGGACTCGGCGATGTGAACGGCGACGGGACCGCGGACGCGGTGATCGGCGCCCCGGGGACGCTCGGCATTCCGAACAACCCGGGCCATGTGCACGTCTTCGACCTGGTCGTGCCGCTCCCCGCACGCGCGTACGCGCACGACCGTCACCGCTCGCTGCCGCTCAACGCGCCGGGCCCACCTCATTGCCTCCGCGTCGAGCCCGTCGGCGGGACGTTCGCGATCGAAGACATCCTGATCGCGTCGATACGTCTCAACGCCGTCGACCGCGAGGGGGCGTCGTCCGTCGCAGCGCGCGCCGGGAAACAAATGGTGCGTGGGGACCGGGATGGAAACGGCGTCCCGGATTTCGAAGTCTGTTTCGAGCGGGAGGACCTTCGTCGGCTCTTTCCTTCGGTTCGTGGTCGAACGGAAGTGACCGCTTCGCTTACCGGCGACCTTCGGTCGGGAAAATCGTTCGCGGCCGACGTCGCGCTCCTCGTGGTGGGCACAGGGCCGCCGGAGCAACGCGACGACGTCGTGTCGCCGAATCCGATAAACCCCGTGGGCGCCCTTACCTTCGATACGAGCGTCGCCGGCCCCGTGGAGGTCGTGATCTTCGACGTGGGAGGACGCCGGGTGCGCACGATCGTGAACCGAACCTGGATGCCGGAAGGCAGGCATCGGTTCGTTGTCGACGGCAGGGACGAGGCGGGAAGAGCGCTCTCGTCGGGCGTCTACTTCTACCGTATCCGGACGCCCGCCGGGGCGGATCGCCGCGGGCGGTTCGTGATCGCGAAGTAGCGTCCCGTCACGCCCGGCTGGTGGTCACGCCGGCGGGCGAAGGCATTCTTCGATCCACGACACCTTGCTCTGGTAGTTCGCTTCGTCCGGCGGGTGGGCATCCATGTGCGGATGGGGCATGTGAAAGAAATCGCCGTCTCCCCGCATCGCCTTCCCGCCCCCCACCTCGATGAAGCAGTGTCCCTTCCCGTCGAACGCCGCCGTCGCGGGCGTTCCGTTCACGGTCGCCGCGATGTTCGCGGCCACGACCTCGCCCTGCGCCGCCGCCATCACGCCGGCCTTCGGCAGGACCAGCGGGGCTTGGGGCGACCACCGTCCGGGCAGCCCCACGCGCGTCACGTCACCGATCGCGTAGACCCGCGGTCCGACGTTCTTCGCCTTGACCGCCAAGGTCCGGGGATCGACGTCGATCCATCCGTCGGGCGGGGCCAGCCATGATTCGACGATGATGCGTGGCACGCGGTGCGGCGGAACGGCGATGAGCAGATCGAACGGCGCCTCCGCTCCGTCCTCGAATCGCACGGCGCGCCGCGCGGGCTCCACGCGACTCGTCTTCTTCGATGGATGGAATCCGATCCCGCGCTCCGTCAGCATCCCGACGACCGTGCGGCCGATCTCCACCCCCGCCGTGGCCATCGGAGCTGGTTCCACCGTCCACACGTCGATGCTGGAACGCTGGTCGAGGCCGCGTTGCTTCAGGAAATCGTGGAGCAGGAGCGCTCCCTCGTAGGGTCCCGGCGGACAGGGGTAGGGCGAGCGCGGAATGAGAATCACGATGGCTCCGCCCGAAAACGCCTCGAGCGTCGACCGCAACTTCTGGGCGTCCAGGAGACCGTAGAACGACTGCGCCACCTCGGCGAGCCCGGGCACCGATCCCAACTCCTGCTCGGTGCCTAGCGCGATCACGAGGTCGTCCCCGTGCAGCGTGCCCGCGGTCGTGTGAACCTCGCGCGAGGCGGCATCGATGCGAGTGATATCCGCCTGCACCAGTTCGATCCCGGCCGGAAGGAGGCTGCCCCGCGGACGCGTGATTTCCTCGGCGGTCCGTTTGCCCAACGCGAGCCACGTCTTGGTGGCGCCGACGAAGAAGAGCGGGGCGCGATCGACGACGACGATGCGGTGATTGTCGGGGGTCTTCGCGCGCAGGGCGCGCGCGCAGGCAAGCCCTCCGAAACCCCCGCCGAGGATGAGCGTAGTGGACACGGCATGTCCCTCCAGGAACCGTTCGTCAGTTTCGCGCGACATTGCTGCCGGCGGGGTCGCTGTCCCTGCGTCCGGCCGCGCTCCCCGCGGCCCGGCCGGTCGCCCACGCCCACGCGAAGTTGTAACCGCCAATCGGTCCGAATGCATCGAGAATCTCGCCGCAGAGGTAAAGGCCCGGATGAAGCCGGCTCTCCAGTGTCCGCGGATCGATTTCGTCGAGCGCCACGCCCCCGCCGGTCACCTCCGCTTTGACGTACCCCTCGTCGCCCGTCCAGGGCAGAGGGTAGCGGGTCATGGCGGTCACGACCCGCGCGCGCGCGTCACGCGTCGCGTGGGAAAGCGACGTCGATGGATCGACGCCGGCATCCGCCAGGAGCGCATCGGCTAG
>QJVW01000144.1 GCA_003235575.1 Candidatus Eiseniibacteriota bacterium
ACGTCCGGGCGTGGGCGGCACCGACGCGGGCCGCATCGCGCTCTCGGGCGCCGGCGTGGCGGCCGCGGTCGTCTCCGTCGCCTGTCGCTACATTCACGCTCCGGCCGCCTATCTCGACATTCGCGATCCGCGCCGCGTGGTCGACCTCGTGTGGAACGCGCTCGATGCGCTTGGAAAGGAGTGGTCGTAATGCCCCGTGCCGACATCCTCGATGCCCTGATGGACGCGCTGGTTCCCGCGTATGGACCGCCGGGCCGTGAGTCGGGCGTGCGCGCGAAATTGCGCGCGGCGCTTCGCGGCGTCGGCCGGCTGAGCGAGGACGCGCTTGGAAACCTCCACCTGCACCGCCCCGGCCGCGGACCCCGCCTGGTCCTGGCGACGCCGATGGACGCCCCGGGCGTGATCGTGACGCGCGTGGAAGCGAACGGGACCGCACGGATCGGCATCGTGGGCGAGCGAGCCGCCGCGGAGCTGATCGGCGCCACCGTGATCTTCCCCAACGGCGCGAGCGCCTTGGTGGCGTACGATCGCCCGCAGGCTTCGAAGGAGACGACCGCGCCCGAGACCGAAGCGCTCTACCTCGTGACCGGCCTGTCCAAGGCGGCCGCCGCGAAGGCGTTCCCCATCGGCGCGATCGGAATGCTCGACGCGCGGGCGCGCCGCCTGGGCGACTACTGGCACGCCACGTCCCTCGAGAACCGCGCCGGCGCGGCGGCGGTGGTCGCCGCGGTCACGCGGGCCCGCGCCGTCCCCTTCGATCTCCACGTGATCTTCGCGGCGCAGGGCGAGCTGGGCGGACGAGGCGCCCTCACCGGAACGCACGGCGTCGACCCCGATATGGCGGCCGTCGTCGAGATCGTCCACGTCGGCGAGGCCAAGGACGCCAGCGCCGTCACCCCCGGCGAGGGCCCCTGCATCGGGCTCACGGAACACGGCTACGTCGCGCACCCGATGGCATTGGAGTGGGCGCAAAAGGCGGCCAAGGCGGCGCGCATCCCCGTGCAGTACCTCGTGCGCGAGACCGGCTCCACGGACGCGGGCTCGGTGCGCCGCGCGCGCGCCGGCGTGCCGACCGTCCTGATCGCCATTCCCGCGCGCCGGACCGGCGGACCCGAATCGCTGATCCATGCCCGCGACCTGGAACGAACGACCGAACTCGTGGCGCGCCTTCTGGCGACACCCGCGGCCTCCGGGCCGCGGACATCGCGGAAGCCCGCCGTCAAGAAGACGCGACCCCGGAAGAAGCGGGCCGCCCGACGTGGAGGCAAACGATGAACGTGTCGACCCGAGGAAAGGAAGCCCAGGCTTCCCCCATTCGCCGCCTTGCTCCCTACGCCGAGGCGGCGGTCAAGGAAGGCGTCACCGTCTATCAACTGAACATCGGGCAGCCCGACCTACCGACGCCCGACATCGTGATGGATCGCATCCGGAACTATCCGGGCCAGTACGTCCCCTACTCCCCCTCCCCCGGCACCGCCGAATTCCGCGAGGGGATGGCGCGCTACTACCAGGCGTGCGGCCTCGACTTCTCGGCCGCCGAGATCCTGACCACCGTCGGCGGGAGCGAAGCGCTCCAGTTCGCGTTCTGGGCGCTGTTCGAGCCGGGCGACGAGGTCATCATCTTCGAGCCGTTCTATACGAACTACGCCACCATGGCGCTGGTCGCCGGCGTCGGCGTGAAGGCGATCCCCTGCGATGGAAAGACCGGATACCACCTGCCGCCGACGGAGGCGATCGAGCGGGCGGTGGGGCCGAAGACGCGCGGCATCCTGATCTGCGCGCCGTCGAACCCGACCGGCACCGCGTACACCGCGGCCGAGATCGACGGCATCGTGGAACTGGCGAAGAAGAAGGACCTCTGGATCATCACCGACGAGGCGTACCGGGAATTCGTCTACGACGGCGCGAAGCACGAGAGCCCGCTGACGCGGAAGGGCGCCGATCAGCGTGTGGTGATGGTCGACTCGATATCGAAGCGGCTCAACATGTGCGGCGCGCGCGTGGGAACGGTGGTCACCAAGAACGCCGCCGTGCGCGACGCCTGCCTCAAGTTCGCGCAGGCGCGCCTCTCGCCACCGACGCTGGGCCAGTACGCCGCGGCCGTGATCGACAAGGTGCCGGCGTCGTACACGCAGGGCGTCGTGAACGAGTTCAAGAAGCGCCGCGATCTGGTGCTGGAAGGGCTGGCGAAGATCCCCGGAACGTTCGCGCGGAAGCCCGAGGGCGCGTTCTACCTGATGGCCGAGTTGCCGGTGCCCGACGCCGAGGAGTTCGTGATCTGGATGCTGAAGGAGTACCGGAAGGACAAGGCCACCGTGATGGTCGCGCCGGGCGACGGCTTCTACGCCACCCCGGGCCGCGGCAAGAACGAGATCCGATTCGCCTACGTCCTGGAGGAGAAGGCGCTCCGGAAGGCGATGGACATCCTGGCGGGCGCGCTGGCGGAGTATCCGGTGAAGGTGGCGAAGTAGCCCCTCACACCCGCCGGAGAACCGCCTCCGCCAGCCGCTCTACGTCGGCCATGTCGTTGTAGACCTGGGCCGAGAGCCGGACCCAGAGGCGGCCGCGGAAGGCGTGGAGTTGAATCTCGATCTTGTCCTCCGTCAGGAGCGCCAGGCGGAGCCGCTCGGCGTCCTCATGGCCCGTCCCCGCACGCTCCGGCAGCGGCACCGTGGCCATCGTCCCGACCATTTCCTCGGGCATCCCGAGTTCCACGTCCCAGCGCTCGGCCAGGTGCCGGGCCCCCTCCCACGCGAGCCGGTGCATGTAGTCGCGGACGGCTTCGAAGTTCCATTCACGAAGCAGCGCAATTCCCTCCGGCGCAGCGAGATAGTTTGACGGATCAAGGGTGCCGACCCAGTCGAACCGCGAGGCGAATTCGGTGTCCAGTCCCCACGAGATCGACGACGGATGCAGTCCCTCCTGCAGCTCGGGCGACGCCCACAGGAATCCGCACGACCGCGGCGCGTGGCACCACTTGTGAAGGTTGGCGCCGTACCAGTCGGCCCCCAGCGACGGAACGTCGAGCTCGATCGCGCCCGGCGCGTGCGCCCCGTCGACCAGGACGGCCGCCCCGCGCGCCTTCAGCGCGGCCACGATCTCCGCGAGCGGCAGGAGGAGCGCCGATTCGGACGTGATGTGGTCGACGATCGCGAGCCGGGTACGGGGGCCGTAGGCTTCCACGATCGCGTCGCGGGCGGCGCTCGGCGTCGTGGGATACGGCATCCGGATCACGTTGACCACCGCCCCGGTCTCGCGCGCCCGGTAGAGGGCGGCGTTCGTGATCGCGCCGTAGGCGAGATCGGTGGTCAGGATCTCGTCGCCCCGCTCCAGCGGGAAGTACCGGAGCACGGCGTTCAGGGCCGCCGTCACGTTCGGCGTGAAGACCAGGTCGTCCGCCCGCGCGCCGACGAACGACGCCACCTTCCCCGCCGCCTCCCGCATGCGGGTGGGGCCTTGCCTCCACGGGGCCGGCATCTCCCCCGAGAGTTCCCGCAGCATGAACCGGGACGGCGCGCGCTCCATTTCCTCGATGAGCGCGATCTTCGCCGCCAGGACCCGCTTGGGCGCGACGCCGACCGTTCCGTGGTTCAAATAGGTCGTGTCGGCGGCGAGCGGAAAGTGCGGGCGCATGGCGCGTCCGAACGAATGGACGGCGGGCGACGGGGTCGTGGAGCGCATGGGGAAAGTGTACGGGGATTGCTACCGCCGCGCGAGCGCCAACCGCGGGGCTAGGAGAAGATCGAGCGGACGCTCTCCTGTGCGGCGTGGAACCAGGTGTTCGGGAAGAGCCCCGGCCAGAGGGTCCCGACGGCGGCCACGGTCAGCACCACCGCCATGGCCAATGGAATGCGGATCGCCGGCAGCGTCTCCTGCGATTCCCGCATGTACATCAAGACCAGCAGGCGGAGGTAATAGAAGACCGAGATCGCGCTGTTCAGCACGCCGAAGACAGCCAGCCAGACGTGCCCGGTCTGCACCGCGGTTCCGAACAGGTAGAGCTTTCCGACGAACCCCACGGTCGGCGGAATGCCCGAAAGGGAGAGCATGAAGAGCGACAGCAGCGCGCCGATCAGGGGGTACTTGAACCCGATGCCCGCGTAGTCCTTCAGTTCCTCCCCCCGATCCGCCTTGGACTCGAGGAGCACCACGATCCCGAAGGCGCCCAGGTTCATCGCCACGTACGCCATCAGGTAGAAGACGGCGCCCGTTCCCCCGACCAGTCCCCCCGACACGAGTCCGATCAGCACGTAGCCCGAATGCGCGATGCTGGAATAGGCGAGCATCCGCTTCACGTTGGTCTGGGCGATGGCGGCGATGTTCCCCACCGTCATCGTCAGGACCGCGATCACGCCGAGCACCATGTCCCACTCCGCCTGCGCGGGCCCGAAGGCGATGAAGAACACGCGCAGGAACGCCGCGAACGCGGCGGCCTTGGGGCCGGCCGAGAGGAAGGCGGTGATCGGCGTCGGGGCGCCCTGGTAGACGTCCGGGGTCCACATGTGGAATGGAACGGCGGCCACCTTGAACGCGAGGCCCACGAGGATCAGCGACATGCCCGCGTAGATCAGCCCCTCCGGAACCGGCGCGCCGACCCCGGCGATGGCCTCGCCGATCCGATGAAGGCTCGTCGTTCCCGTGGCGCCGTACACCAGCGCGATGCCGTAGAGGAGGATCCCCGACGCGAACGCGCCCAGCAGGAAGTACTTCATGGCCGCCTCGTTCGAGGCGTCGCTGTTTCGGCGGTAGCCGGCGAGGATGTAGAGCGAGATGGAGAGGACCTCGATGCCCAGGAAGAGCGTGATGAGGTCGAGCCCCGACGCCAGCATCATCATGCCGGACGTGGCGAAGAGGAGCAGCGCGTGGTACTCCGCGTGCTCCACCTCCTCCCGTTTCAGGAACGCCATCGACAAGAGAACGACGATCGCCGTCGAGCAGAGGAAGACGACGTTGAAGAGCGTCGAGAGATTGTCGAGCGACACCATGCCGGCGTAGCCGCGCTCGGACAGCCCCCACTGGGCCAGCGTGCGGATCAACGCCCAGCCCAACCCGCCCAGGGCGACCCACGCGGTGAGGTGCTTCTGCCCGTGCGGCAGCACGAGGTCGAGGAGCAGCAGGAGAATCCCGACGCCGCAGACGATCAGCAGCGGCTCGATCAGGGAGAGCGATGCGTCGACCGGGAACGGAAACGTCACGGCTCCCCCCTCCCCGGCGCATCGGGCGGCGACCCGCCGTCAGCATGGTGGTGCTGCACCGAATCGGCGTGCGCGCCGTTCGCCGCGGCTCCGCCCTCCTCGCCGAGCCCGTCCGGGCGCTCCGCGTCCAGCAGGGCGATCCCCTCGCGATCGGCTCCCGATTCCTCCCCGCCGCGATACTCGGGCGCGGGCACCGGCGTGACGGTCGTTCGGGAGGAGACCTGCTCCATCAACACCGAAGCCGGCACGTCGAGGAAGCGGAGGAACGTGTTCGGGTAGACGCCGATCCAAACGATGAAGACGATGATGGGCGCCAGCACCCACAGCTCGCGCCGGGTCAGATCCGGCAGCGCGCGGTTCTCCTCTTTGGTCACCGGTCCGAACATGACCCGCTGGAACATCCAGAGCAGATAGACCGCGCCCAGAATCACACCGGTCGCCGAGAGCCCGGCCACCCAGGGGTGCGCGCGGAACGCGCCCAGGAGAATCAGGAACTCGCCGATGAATCCGTTCAGGCCGGGGAGCCCCAGGCTGGAGAGGCAGATGATCAGGAAGAGCGCGGAGAAGACGGGCATCGCCTTCGTCACGCCCCCGAATTCGGAGATCTCCCGCGTGTGACGCCGCTCGTACAGGATGCCCACCGCGAGGAAGAGCGCCCCCGTCGAGAGTCCATGGTTGACCATCTGCAGGACGCTTCCCTGGATCCCCTGCGGATTGAGCGCGAAGAGCCCCAGCATGACGAACCCGAGATGGCTGACGGAGGAATACGCGACCAGCTTCTTCACGTCCGTCTGCACCATGGCGACCAGCGCGCCGTAGATGATCCCGATCACCGAGAGCGCGATGATCCACGGCGCGAAGGCGATCGCCCCGTCCGGGAAGAGCGGCATGGCGAAGCGCAGGAAGCCGTACGTCCCCATCTTCAGGAGCACCCCGGCGAGGATGACCGAGCCCGCGGTCGGCGCTTCGACGTGGGCGTCGGGGAGCCAGGTATGGAACGGCCACATGGGCACCTTGATGGCGAACGCCAGCGCGAAGGCGCCGAACAGCCAGAGCTGGGCGCCGTGCGTCAAGGGCGTGTCGTAGAGGCGCAGGAGATCGAACGTGAACTCGCCGAACGCCGCCTGGTGCGCGAAGTAGAGATAGAGGATGCCGACCAGCATCAGCAGGCTGCCGACCACCGTGTAGAGGATGAACTTCACCGCCGCGTAGATGCGCCGCTGTCCTCCCCAGACGCCGATCAGCAGGTACATGGGGATCAGGACCACTTCCCAGAATATGTAGAAGAGAACCAGATCCAGCGCGGCGAACACGCCGAGCATGCCCGTCTCCAGGACGAGCAGCAGGGCCATGAACGTCTTCACGCGCTCGGTCACCGCCGAGAACGTCGAGAGAACGGCGATCGCCGACAAGAGCGTGGTCATGAGGATCAGGAGGACGCTCACCCCGTCCACGCCGAGGGAATACTGGATGCCGAGGCTGGGCACCCAGGGCACGCGCTCGACGAACTGCATGCCCCGCTGGGCCACCTGGAACGCCGTGAAGAGCGGGATCGACGCCGCGAACGTGATCAGCGCCACGACGAGGGTGGTCACCCGAATGGCGTGGGTCCGCGACGAGGGCAGCAACAGGAGGATCAGCGCGCCCACCGAGGGGAAGAAGATCACGAACGACAGGATCGGAATGCCGAGAATGGTCAGGGGCTGGGTCATCGGAGCGCCAGGTAGCCGAAGACGACCACCAGTCCCACGGTGAGGATCAGGGCGTAGAGCTGGACGTAGCCCGTCTGCGCGAGACGCAGCCAGCCCGCCCCCTGTTCGATCTTCCGGCCGATGCCGTTCACCGCGCCGTCGACCACCGCCGCGTCCACGTCCTTCCAGAGCCGGTTGGACAACCGGACGATCGGCTGCACGATGCGCGCGTCGTAGATCTCGTCCACCCAGTACTTGTTCCAGAGCAGGTCGTACCATCCCCGGGCGCGTGCGGCCAGGCGATGCGGCGCCTGCGGATCCTTGACGTAGAAGCGGTGGGCCACGTAGATGCCGGCCAGCGCGATCGCCAGCGAGACCAGCATCAGCGCGATCTCCTGGCCCGGATCGTGCGCGGCATGCGCCGCGCCGTGCCCGGCCGCGGCGGCCGCGCCGTGGGCCGCCGCGCCGCCGACGCGGGCGAGATCCGCGAAGACCGGCTCGAGGAAGGCGTCGAGCCGCTGCCCTCCCTGCAGCAGCGGCACCTGGATGAGTCCGCCGATCAGGCTGAGCACCGCGAGGAGCATCAGCGGAATCGTCATGCTGTTCGGCGACTCGTGCAGGTGCCCCTTCGCCTCGGGCGTAAGGCGTTCGCTTCCGTGGAACGTCATGAAGTAGAGGCGGAACATGTAGAACGCGGTGAGGAAGGCCCCGATCACGCCGGCGGCCCACAGAATCGGCCCGCCGTTCGAGAACGCTTTCCAGAGGATCTCATCCTTCGAGAAGAACCCGGCGAACGGGAAGATCCCCGCGATGGCCAGCGTGGCGATCAGCATCGTGGCGTGGGTTCGCGGGAGATGCTTCTTCAGGCCGCCCATGCGATCCATGTCCTGCTCGCCTGAGAGCGCGTGGATGACGCTGCCCGCCCCGAGGAAGAGCAGCGCCTTGAAGAACGCGTGCGTCATGAGGTGGAAGATGCCGGCGGCGAACGCCGAGACGCCCATCGCGAGGAACATGTACCCGAGTTGGCTCACCGTCGAGTAGGCGAGCACCCGCTTGATGTCCTTCTGGACCAGGCCGATGGTCGCCGCGTAGACCGCCGTCGCCGCGCCCACGACCGCGACGACCAGGAGCGCCGTCGGCGCCAGCGCGTAGAGCACGTGGCAGCGCGCGATCATGTAGACGCCGGCCGTCACCATCGTCGCGGCGTGAATGAGCGCCGAGACCGGAGTCGGACCTTCCATGGCGTCGGGGAGCCAGGTGTAGAGCGGGATTTGCGCGCTCTTGCCGGTGGCGCCCACGAACAGGAAAAGGGCGATCGCGGTGGCCATCCCGCCGCCCAGGGGCAGGATGCTGGGCGCTTCGGTGAACACGCGCCCGAAGTCGAGCGAGCCGAACGTCACGAAGAGAAGGAAGATCCCGATCAGGAAGCCCCAATCGCCGATGCGATTGACGATGAACGCCTTCTTCCCCGCCTCGGCCGCCGAGGGCTTCGTGTACCAGAATCCGATCAGGAGGTACGAACAGAGCCCGACGCCCTCCCAGCCGAAGAACATGACGAGGAAGTTGTCGGCCAGGACGAGCATCAGCATGCAGAACGTGAAGAGGTTCAGGTACGAGAAGTACCGCCCGTAGTCCTTCTCGTGGTTCATGTACCCGGTGGAGTAGACGTGGATCAAGAACCCGACGCCGGTCACGACGAGCATCATGACCGCGGAGAGCGGATCGAGGCCCAGCCGCACGGCCACGGACAGATCGCCCGAATCGATCCACGAGAAGAGCGTTTGGGCGAAGAACCGTTCCTCGCCGGGCATCCCGAGCAGGGTCGCGAAGCACCCGAGCGCGATGACGAGCGCCGCGCCGACCGAGCCGACGCCGATGGCGCTGACGACCTTGCGCGGCAGACGGCCGGCGCCCAGCCCGTTGAGCAGCGCGCCCAACAGCGGAAGGATCGGCACCAGCCAGAGGAGTTGTAGGGACATCGCCGGCTATCCCTTCAGCAGGTGGACGTCGTCCACGTTGGCGGTTTCGCGCTTGCGGAAGATCGCGATCAGGATGGCGAGGCCGATGGCCACTTCCGCGGCCGCGACCGCCATCACGAAGAAGACGAAAATGTGTCCGTCCATCGATCCATGCTGCCGGGAGAACGCGACGAACGAAAGGTTCACCGCGTTCAGCATCAACTCGATCGACATGAAGACGATGAGCGCGCTGCGCCGCACGAGCACGCCGACCACGCCGATCGTGAACAGCGCCCCGGCGAGGATCTGGTAGGCGGCAAGCGGAACGGCGATCGTGCTCATCCTACGAATTTCCTCCTGGCGAGCAGCACGGCGCCCACCACCGCCACCAGAAGCAGGATGGAGGTGATCTCGAACGGGTAGAGCCAGGTCGTATAGAGAATCCGACCGATCGCGGCCGGAGAGCCGAATTCCTGCGGCAGCGCCGCCGGCGCCCCCACGGAGCCCTGCTCGCCGCCTCCCGGCGACAGCGCGACCCACAGCAGCTCCACGAAGACGATCAGCGCGAACAGGAATCCGAACCCCTTGGCGGCGCCCGGGGTCAGCACGTCTTCGTGGCGGCGCACGTTCAGCAACATGAGCACGAACAGGAAGAGGACCATGATCGCGCCCGCGTAGACGATCACCTGAAGCGCGGCGATGAACTGCGCGTGCAGCATGATGAACAGCCCCGCCAGCGACAGGAGCACGGCGACGAGCAGCAGCGCGCAGTGGACGGGGTTCTTGTGGAAGACCACGCCCAGCGCGCAGGTCACCGCCGTCAGCGCGAACAGGGAAAAGAGAATGATCTCGGTCATGGCCGTGTGGGCCCTACCCCTTCATCACCAGGACGACCGCCGTCACCGCCATGTTCAGCAGCGAGGCGGGAAGAAGCACCTTCCACCCGAACCCCATCAGTTGGTCGTAGCGAAGGCGCGGGAACGTCGCGCGAAGCCAGATGAAGAAGAACAGGAAGAGCGACAGCTTGATCAGGAACCAGAGCACGCCGGGAATCGGCCCCGGGCCGTGCCAGGCGCCCAGGAAGCAGGTGATCGCGACGCCGGCCACGACCATCATGTTCGCGTACTCGGACAGGAAGTAGAGCGCGAACTTCATGCTGGAGAACTCGGTGTGGAAACCGGCCACGAGCTCCGTCTCCGCCTCGGCCAGATCGAACGGAGCGCGATTGGTCTCCGCGACGGCGCAGATGACGAAGATGACGAACGCGAAGAATTGCGGCACGACGAACCACATCGATTCCTGGGCTCGGCCGATCTGACTGAGCGAGAGGCTGCCCGTGATCATGACGATCGGCACCAGGGAGATGCCCTGCGCCAGCTCGTAGGAGATCATCTGGGCCGAGGAGCGCAACCCGCCCAGAAGCGGGTACTTCGAGTTCGAGGCCCAGCCGCCCAGCACGATGCCGTAGACGCCCATGGACGTGGTGCCAAGCAGGAACAGAAGCGCGATGTTGACGTCCGTGATGCGCAGCCCGATCTCCCGACCGAAGAGCGTCACCGTATCGCCCCACGGGACGACGGTGGCCGCGACGAGGGCCGTGACGATCGAGAGGCCCGGCGCCAAGAAGAAGACAACCTTGTCCGCCTGGGCCGGAAGCATGTCTTCCTTGAAGAAGAGCTTCATGCCGTCGGCGATCGTCTGCAGGAGGCCGAACGGCCCGACGCGTTCGGGACCGATCCGGTCCTGCATGTGCCCCAGGACCTTTCGCTCCATCCAGACGATGAGCGGCACGCCCATGAGGACGAAACCGAGAACGATCAGCACCTTGACGACGGCTTCGATGATGGTCGCGAGATCCACGGGAGGCTACGTGAGCTCCGTCAACAGTCGCTCCATCGCTTCCGGAGTCAGGTTTTCGTGGTAGTCGTCGTTGACCATGAGCACGGGCGCCGTCCCGCACGATCCGAGGCACTCGACCGAAATCAGCGTGAAGCGGCCGTCGGTCGTCGTCTCGCCGTCCGCGATCCCCAACTTTTCGGAGATCTGCCGCTGCAGATCGTGGCCGCCCCGAAGCCAGCACGAAAGGTTCCGGCAGACCTGCAGCACGTGCTTCCCCACCGGACGCTGGTAGAACATCGTGTAGAACGACACGACGCCCCGCACCGTCTGCTCGGGAAGGCCCAGGATCTCGCCCACTTCCCGCTGCGTCTCCGCGCTCAGCCACCCCTGGTCGGCCTGGGCGGCATGCAGGGCCGGAATCAGTGCGGACTGGTTGGTCTCGTGGCTCGACTTCAGCGCTTCGATCGTTTGGCGGGCTTGGGCGGATAGCACGACGGATCAGCTCTCGACGTTCGGGAATTGGTCGGTCCGGGTCGGATGGTCTTTGCGAAGCGGGTGACCAAGCCAGCCGTCCGGCGTGAGAATTCGTTCCAGCGAGGGGTGCCCGTCGAAGACCAGCCCCATGAGGTCGTAGACTTCGCGTTCCATGAAGTCGGCGCTGCCCCACACCGACACCGCGGAGGCCACCGTCTCCCCTTCGGGGACGGGCGTCTTGATCAGAAGGCGGCGGTTCAACGGGATGGAGTAGAGGTTGTGAACGACCTCGAAGCGCGCCTCGTCCGGTCCGCGGTGGCGCAGATAGTCCACCGACGTGACGTCCGTCAACAGGTCGCACCGGAGCTCGGGATCCGACTTGGCGAAACGCAGCACGTCGAGCAGCGCCTCCTTCCGGACCCAGACGGAGAGCTGCCCCCGAAACGATTGGTGATCCAGGATTGCGTCGCCGAACTGCGATCGAAGCCGCTCGACGACCTTGGTCTGGTCATCGGTCAGCGCGTCGAGCTGGTCGGGTTCGGGTCTCAATCCCATTCCAAGGCTCCCTTGCCCCAGACCCAAATGAATCCGGCGAGCAGGATCAGAAGGAAGATCCCCATCTCGATCAGGCCGAAAATATGGAGTTGCTTGAAGACGACCGCCCAGGGATACAGGAAGACGGTTTCGATGTCGAAGACGATGAATAGCATCGCGACGAGGTAGAAGCGCGTGTGGAAGCGCTCCCGCGCGTTGCCGACCGGCGTGACGCCGCACTCGTAGGGCGCCAGCTTCGCCGGGTCGTTGACGCGCTTCCCCAGAAAATGGGAGGCGCCGAGCGTGAAGGCGGCGAATCCCGTCGCCACCACCAGCATGATGAGGATGGGGACGAACGCGGCGACGCTATTCGGATCGATCGGGCTCACCGACTTCCTTCGCCTCCCCGCAGGGGTCGAACCGCCTTAGGAACGAACGGCGGCGAGTTCGTGAAAAAAGGTGCTAATCACGGCAGGATAGGAACTTGGCTCGCTTCCTGTCAAGCCACTTTCTCGACCGCGATCTTCTCCACGCTTCCGGAAACTCGTACCGCGTGGAGGGCCGGATCGTGCTCGAACAGGAGAAGCCAGCCCTCCCGGGTGGCGTCGGCCAGGATACGGCGCTTCGTCTCGAGCGTGGTCATGGGATACAGGTCGTACCCCATGATGTACGGAAGGGGTAGGTGCGCCGCGGTCGGAATCAGGTCGACCGTGTAGAGGGCCCTCTGTCCGGGGATGTCGAAGAAGACGCCCTGATGCCCCAGGGTGTGCCCCGGGAGATGTCGCAGCAAGACGCCCGGGAGAATTTCCAGGTCCTTGTCGTGGAGCTTCAACTGGCCCGCCTTCTCCAGCGGGTCGTAGTTCTCGGAGAAATACGACGCCCGGTTCCGCTCGTTGGCGTGGTGCGCGTCATCCCACTCCTGACGCCGCACGAGGTAGGTCGCGTTCGGAAAGGTGGGACGGACGGAGCCGTCCGCGTCGCGAACGGTTCCGCCGCCGCAGTGATCGAAGTGAAGATGCGTCATCGCCACGATGTCGATCTGCTCTGGCGCCGCGCCCGCCGCCGCGAGGTCGGTCCGCAGCCCCTCGGGATCCTCGATCGCGTAGATCTCCTTGAACTTGGGATCGTTCTTGGTGCCCGACCCCGCGTCGACCAACACGCGCTTTCCGTCCCCCTCGATCAACAGGCAGTTCATGCCCATCTGGATCCGATTCCGTTCGTCCGCTGGCGCGGCGCGATGCCACAGAACCTTGGGGACGACGCCGAACATGGCGCCGCCGTCCAGGCGGAAGCGCCCCCCGGAGACGAAACGAACGGTGTAGGGACCGATGGTGAGGGTGGGCAGCGTGGACGCGGGACGCTCGGCGCGCGCGGACGGGGCCGGCGTGCCCTCGGGGACGCTCATGTTCGGTATCGGACCTCGCGTGAGGAAGAGGACTGCTGCATCAGGGAATGTGCGACTCCGGAGCGCCCCGTAAGCCGAGTTCTGTCGGATTTCTCCGTGGCGACCATTTCTCTAGGACGCGCGTTACCGCGCGCCTCCAGCAACCTACCCGGGACTGGTAGCGAGGCGGGCAACCTCTCGTCCCCTATTTGGTCTTGCTCCAGGTGGGGTTTACCGAGCCGAGGGGGTCGCCCCCCCCGCTGGTGCGCTCTTACCGCACCGTTTCACCCTTACCGCGGACCCGAAGGCCCGAGGCGGTTTGCTTTCTGTTGCACTTTCCCTGGGATCGCTCCCGCTGGGGGTTACCCAGCACCCTGCCCTGTGGAGCTCGGACTTTCCTCGCGTCGCTTGCGCGACCCGCGGCCGC
Source organism: Candidatus Eiseniibacteriota bacterium (assembly GCA_003235575.1). Lineage (GTDB taxonomy): Bacteria > Eisenbacteria > RBG-16-71-46 > SZUA-252 > SZUA-252 > SZUA-252. The sequence goes on from QJVW01000144.1 coordinate 13,503, forward strand.
CTGTGGCACTCCGGAAGTCGGCCACTCCTGCCTGTTACGCCATCTTGATTCTAGAATTCGCGGGCGCGAGAATCAAGGAATGGAGACCCTGGCGCCGCCCACCCTTCTCACCTTCGACGTCTTCGGAACCGTGCTCGACTGGCGGCGCGGCCTTCGCGACGCGCTCGCCGGCGAGGGGATTTCCCTCGATGACGATGCGTTCGACCGGGTGATCGATGCCCAGGCCGCGGCCGAGAGCGGGTCCTTTCGCCGCTACGCCGACATCACGGCCGAGAGCCTCGAGTCGGTGCTCGGCGCGTCGCCGGAGGCCGCGGCGCGCATCGGCGCGGACGTCGGCACCTGGCCGCCGTATGCGGACGCCGCCGAGGGGCTGCGGCGCCTGATGCGCATCGCGCCGTGCGTCGCGATCACGAACAGCGACCTCCACCACGGCGTCCAGGCGCAGAAGGGGCTGGGATTCCGATTGGACGATTGGATCTGCGCCGAGGAGAGCCGCTGCTACAAGCCGGACCCCGAGGTGTGGCGCTTCGTCTCGGAGCGGCGCGGCGCCGCGTTCGGCCCCACCTGGTGGCACGTTTCCGCCTACGCCGACTACGACCTGGTGACGGCGCGCGACCTTGGGCTCACGTGCGTCTACGTCGCGCGGCCCCACGCGCGGCCGGGTCCGAAGGATGTGGCGGTGGGCGATCTCCTGGAACTGGCCGCGTTCGCCGAAAGCCTGATCGGCTAGCGGGGCCGACGACACCGCCGGACGCGGGCGCAAGCCCCTTGCCGGTTGAAATGGAGTTACGCGGGGGGGTTGGTGCCGGCCTCCGCGTCGAGCGCCTCGTTGGCCAACGCGTCGGCCCGGGCGTTCTCCGCGCGCTTCACGTGCGTGAACGAATGGTCGGGCACGACGTTCAGGAGCATGGTGACCCTGGCGTGGAGCGCCTTCATGCGCGGCTCGCGGACCCGGTACTCCCCCTTCAGTTGCTTGACGATCAACTCGCTGTCCAGGAAGAAGTCCGCCTTCGTGATGCGCGACTCGCGCAGGTATTCCAGCGCGGCGATCAGGGCCAGATACTCGGCCTCGTTGTTGGTCTTCGTGCCCAAGGAACGGCTCGCCTCGAACACGGTGCGGCCATCCTTGTCCTGCACGACGACGCCGATGGCCGCCGGGCCGGGGTTGCCCCGGGCCGCTCCGTCCGTGTGTACGCGGTAACGCATGCCGGCACACTACCCGCCGGGAGCGTGGTTTGACAACGACTCATCGGACGGCGACAATCCCCGCGATCACGACAATGTCCACGGAGGTACCCGCCATGGCCAAGCCGTCCATCTCCGACGCCGACCTGTTGCTTCGCCTCTACGAGTTGCGCCGCGATCCCGAGATGCGCAGGGCGCGGCACTTCATCATCTCCGAGTTCAACGCCACGTCGTGGGACGACATGCAGTCCCAGTATCTGACCGGCAGCGACACCGACCGCTTCTTTCGGATGGTCACGTCGTACTGGGAGCTGGTCGCCGGCATGGTGAACCGTGGCGTCCTGAACGAGGAGCTCTTCTTCGACACCCACGGCGAGGACATCGTCGTCTGGAACCGCGTGAAGGCCGTCGTACCGGGCGCTCGCGCGGTGATCCGCCCGACGTACCTTTGGAACCTGGAGCGCATGGCGCGTCGCCACATGGCGTGGCGCGAGGCGACCTATCCGACCGCGCCCGCGGTGATCGAGGCGGGATCCCGGCTCGGGGCGAAATCCGCGAAGAGCGCCGGCGGCAAGAAGCCGAAGAAGCGCTCCCGGTGAGCAGCGTCTTCGGGAAACTCCTCACCCTCACGAGCTTCGGCGAGAGCCACGGTCCCGCCGTCGGCGCCGTACTCGACGGGTGTCCGCCCGGGGTCGCGGTCGACGCGGCCCTGGTGCAGCGCGACCTCGACCGCCGGAGGCCGGGTCAGAGCGCGGTGACGTCGTCCCGGCGCGAGCCGGACTCGGTGGAGATCGTTTCGGGCGTCTTCGAGGGCGTGACCACGGGCGCGCCGGTCGCGATGATCGTTCGTAGCCTCGACGCCGATCCCGCGGCGTACGCGAACCTCAAGGAACTGTTCCGTCCGGGACACGCCGATCATGCCTACCTGGCCAAGTACGGCGTGCGTGACTACCGCGGCAGCGGCCGGTCCTCGGGCCGCGAAACCGTGGCGCGCGTCGCGGCGGGCGCCGTCGCGCGCGCGCTTCTCGCCCGCGCCGGCATTTCGGTCCGCGCCGGGACCGTGCAGGTCGGCTCCCTGACGGCGGACGGGCGCGACTGGGACGTCGCCGAGCGCAACGCGGTCCGCTGCCCCGACGAGGAGGCGGCGGAGCGGATGGAAAAGGCGATTCTCGAGGCGCGCGAGGGGGGCGATTCCCTAGGCGGCGTGGTCGAGATCCTCGCGGCGGGCGTGCCGGCCGGGCTCGGCGATCCGGTCTTCGACAAACTCGACGCCACGCTCGCCCACGGACTCCTGTCGATCGGCGCGGTGAAGGGATTCGAAGTCGGGGACGGCTTCGCGTCGGCCCGCCTGCACGGCTCCGAGATGAACGATCGCATGAGCCCCGCCGGCTTCGAGTCGAACCACGCGGGCGGAATTCTCGGGGGTATCTCGACGGGGCAGCCGATCGTGCTCCGCATCGCGGTGAAGCCGCCCTCGTCGATCGCGAAGCCGCAAACGACCGTCGACCGAAGCGGCGAGGCGCGCGACTTCGCCGTCACGGGCCGCCACGACCCCTGCCTCTGCCCCCGGGTCGTGCCGGTGGCCGAGGCGATGACGTGCCTCGTCCTCGCCGACCACTGGCTCCGGCAGCGCGCCGTCGAGGCGACGCGCCCGGATCCCGGACTCACCTGGCCCCCGGGCGGTCGATCCGCGTGAGACCGGCGAGCGGAGAACCCGTTTGATCGACGCGATCCCGACGCGCGTCACGAAGATCCTGGGCATACGCTACCCGATCCTCCAGGCGGGCATGGTCTGGGCGTCGGGCTGGCGGCTCGCCGCGGCCTGTGCGGAGGCGGGCATCCTCGGCTGCATCGGCGCGGGCTCCATGAAACCCGATCACCTGGAGCGGCAGATCGCGAAGGCGCGGACCGCCACCACCGGCCGCCTCGCCGTGAACATCCCGCTCCTTCGCGGCGACGCGCCCGCCTTGCTCGACGTCACCCTCGACGCCGGCATCGACGTCATCATCTCCAGCGCCGGGAATCCCGCGCTGGTCACCGAACGCGTCCAGCGCGCCGGCGCCACCTGGATCCACGTGGTTCCCACCGTCAAACACGGCCGAAAGGCCGAGGCCTCCGGCGCGCACATCGTCATCGGGGAAGGCTTCGAGGCCGGCGGACACAACGGCGCCGACGAGGTCACGACGTTCTGCCTCGTGCCCCAGCTCGTCGACGCGTTGTCGATCCCCGTCATCGCCGCGGGCGGGATCGCGGATCACCGGCAATTCGTGGCCGCGCTCGCGCTCGGCGCCGAGGGAATCTCCGTCGGCACGCGGTTCGCGGCGACCCCGGAATCGAGCGCGCACGAGAACTACAAGCGCGCCGTGGTGGAAGCGGGCGACGGCGCGACCGCCCTCTTCGCCAAGCCGATCGCTCCCGTCCGCGCGATCAAGAACGCGTGGGTGGCGCGGGTCCGCGCCGCGGAGGCGCGCGGCGCGGGACGGGACGAGCTGCTGGACGTCTATGGGCGCTCGGCGGCGCGACGAGGCATCCTCGAGGGAGACGTGACGGAAGGCGAATTGGAGGCCGGGCAGTCGAGCGGTCTCATCCAGGACGTGATCCCGGCGGCGGAGGTGGTTCGCCGATTCGTAGAGGGGTACGAAGCGGCGCGGGGAGGTATGATCCCCTAGTCGTCGCCAAATCGTCCTTCACGCTTGGGGGGGATGGATGCGCGCCGTCTCTTCGCGACGCACCCGGTATCTGCTGGTATCGGCGCTGGCGCTGGCGTTGGGACTTTGGGGCGCCCAGGGACTCTGGGGCCTCTCGGCCCCGCCCGCCGACGGCGCCGGCGCGGATCTTTCGTACCCCGCCCGCGTGGGCCCCGTCACGGTCGGGTCGCCGGCGGAACTCCGCTTCCTTCTCCAGTCGCATCCATCCGGATCGGTGGTCGAGGTCGCTTCCGGATCCGTCGTTCATCGCATCCCTCTCGTCCCCCAGCTCTCCCGGCCCCACTTCTATCTGGTCCTGTTCGAGGGACTCCTCTTCCTGGCGGTGAGCCACCTGGTGTTTTGGCCCCGGCTCGACCGCGGACCCGTGCGCGACTTCTACTGGTGCACGCTGCTGTACGGAGTCGCGATCCTGATCGGGGGCATCTACTTTCCCCGAACCGCTTCGTGGACGGAGTGGGTTCTGCCCGCGGCATGGATCGCCTGCCTCGGCCTGCTCCCCGTCCTCTTCCTTCACATGAGCCTCACGTTCCCGCGGCGGAGCGGTTTCCTGGATCGGCACCCCGCCGCCATGGCGGCGCTCGCGGCGGTCGGCGTTGGGCTCGTGCTGTGGCAGTGGCTCGCCTACGGCCGCTACTTCCTGGAGCCCGGGCCGGCGGCCTGGCGCTCGCTGCTCCTTCCGCGGGCGCTGGCGGCCGGGTATCTCGTCTCCTCGGTCGCCGCCGGGTGCATCGTCCTCTACCGACGGAGCGCACAATTGGAGCTCTCGCGGGAGCGGGACCAGGTGAAGTGGCTGCTGTGGGGATTCACCGTCGGGGTGACGCCCTACGTCTTCCTGCGCACGCTGCCGGGCCTGCTCGGCGTTCCCCCTCCCCTGCCGGCGGAATTCGACCGGCTCGCCGAGCTGGCCATTCCCCTCGCCTTCACCTTCGCCGTGGTCCGGTACCGATTCCTCGACATCGACATCATCATTCGCCGGAGTCTGATCTACGGCATCTCGGCGGGCGTGTTGACGGCGGGGTATCTCCTCGCGGGACTCCTGGTCGCGCGAACCTTGCGGGTTCGATTCCCCGACTACGGCGACCTCTTGGAGCTGCTCGTCGTCGCGGCGCCGGTCGTCCTGTTCACCACCACGCGCCGCCATATCGGCACGTGGGTCGACCGAACGTTCTTCAAGATCCGGTACGACCACGGCCTGGCGTTGGTGGAGTTTCGCCGGGCGCTGCAATCGAGCGTCGGCCCACAGCAGCTGGCGGACATCGTGCAGTCGTTCCTGCTTCGGGCGCTCATGGTGAAACAAGCCGCGGTGCTCGTGCGTCAGGAGAACCGCTGGGTGTACCCGACGCCCGCCGGCCGGGAGCCCCACGGCGACGCGCTGGCCAGGCTGGAGCGCCTGTTCCTTCCCGCGCCAAGGCTCGTCGCGGCCCCGGAGAGCACGGGGCTGCCGGAGTGGGAGCGCGACGACTTCCCGGCCGACGTGATGGACTGGCCGTCACGCATCGCCGTGCCGCTCGTCGGCGGGGACGAGCTCCTCGGGGTGCTCCTGGTCGGGGAGAAGGAGTCGGAGCGCCGGTTCGTCAAGGAGGATCTCGATCTGCTGGCGCGTGTCGGCGACGAGGCAGCCACGGCCCTCGAGCGCGTGCATCTCATCCGCCGCGTCTTCGAGGATGCGGAGGAGCAGCGCCGGCTTCAGGAGTTGGAGGCCATGAAGAGCGAATTTCTCGCCAGAACCGCCCACGACCTCCGCACGCCGCTCACATCGATCCAGTGGACGGTGCAGAACCTGGCGGACGGCGTGATGGGACCGGTCGATCCCCGGCACGTGCCCTCGCTGCAATCGGTCCTGGCGGCAACGAATCAGTTGGCGCGCTTGACGTCGAACATCCTGGACGTGAGCCGCCTCGAGAATCCGAACCTCCCGCTCGAAACGGGACCCGTCGCGCTTGCGGACGTCGTGAACGAGGCCCTCGTCGCGCTGCGTCCCCTTGGCGGGGTCGCCAACGTGTCGCTGGTCGTGCGGTGCGACGACGCGCTCCCGCCGGTGCGGGGTGACCGCGGCAAATTGGTCGACGTCGCCTCCAACCTGATCGAAAATGCGATCCGGTACTCGCCTCCCGGCTCACAGGTCGAGATTTCGCTGCGCCGCGCGGGGCGGGGCCGACAGACGATGACGGTGCGCGACCACGGTCCCGGGGTTCCCGAGGAGGACCGGGAGCGTATCTTCAGGCAGTTCCAGCAGGGACGCCCCAGCCCCTATTCGCGGCACCGGGGAGCCGGCCTGGGGCTCACGATCGTGCGTGCGGCCATCGAACGAATGGGTGGATCCATTACCGCCACCAACGACCCCCAGGGCGGAGCGCGGTTCGAATGCACGCTCTCCGACTGGGAGAACGCGTGAGGAGGACATGGTGACAGGCAACGTGCTGGTCGTCGACGACGACGAGCAAATCCGCCAGGCGCTCGTGGACCGCCTGGGGCACTGGGGGCATCGCGCCGCGCAGGCCAAGGATGGCGACGAGGCGATGAAGGCCGCGTCCGCGGCGGAGTTCGACGTGGTTCTCCTCGATCTCCTCATGCCGGGCCGAAACGGCCTGGAGGTGCTTCGCGACCTGAAGCAGGCCGGCTGCACGGCGGACGTCGTCGTCCTCACCGCGCAGGGTTCGATCGAATCGGCGGTGGAGGCGATTCGGGGAGGCGCGGCCGATTTTCTGACCAAGCCCGCGGACTTCAGCCTTCTGAAGGCGGTCATCGATCGCCTGCTCGAACAGCGCCGCCTGGTGCGCGTGAATCAGTCGCTGGTGGAACGGGTCCAGAGCGCCGGCCCGGTGGTGCTGGGCTCGTCGGCCGGCATGAAGCAGCTGCTGGAAACCGCGTCGCGGGCCGCGCAGGGCACCACGACCATTCTGCTCACGGGCGAGAGCGGAAGCGGCAAGCAAGTGCTCGCGGAGTACCTGCACGCGCAGAGTCCCCGCCACGCCGGACCCTTCGTCTACCTGAATTGCGTGGCCCTCTCCGATGAACTGATCGAATCGACCCTGTTCGGGCACGAGCGCGGCGCGTTCACCGGTGCCGTCAGTCGGAAGGAGGGCCGGCTGGAGGCCGCGGCCGGCGGCACCGCGTTTCTGGACGAAGTCGGCGACGTATCCCCGCGCCTCCAGGCGAAGCTGCTTCACTTCCTGGAATCGGGAGAGTTCGAGCGCGTGGGCGGCACCCGCACGATCCGGGTCGATTGCCGGGTGATCGCGGCGACGAATCGCGATCTCGAAGCGGCCGTGCGCGAGGGAGCGTTCCGCGAGGATCTCTACTTTCGTCTCAACGTCATCGGACTCCGCATTCCCCCGCTCCGCGAGCGCACGGAGGATATTCCCGAACTCGCCGAAGCATTCTTGGCCCGCTTCGCGGCGGAGTTGCGGCGCGGCGCGCTGCGGTTCGCCCCGGAGACGCTGGGCATCCTGACGCGCTACGCCTGGCCCGGCAACGTCCGACAACTTCGGAATGCCGTGGAGCGGATGGCGGTCCTGGCGCCCGGCGAGATCCTGACGCCCGACCTGCTCCCGCCGGAACTGACCGACGGAGCCCCCGCCTCCGACGCGGAGCCGACCGACCTGCCCTTCAAGGACGCCGTCCACGAATTCCGGAAGCGATACCTCGCCCGCGCCCTGCGGGACGCCGGAGGAAATCAGCGAGTCGCCGCGGAGCGGCTGGGCCTGCAGCGGACCTTTCTCAATCGGCTGATTCGGACGTACGGACTCTAGGGCGCGGGGTTGCCGAACCCCCGCGCCCCAATCCCGGCCCATTCCGTCTGCCGCAGGGCGGCTGTTCGCGGGCCTACGGGCAGAGCGCCCAGGCACGGTACGCGTCGCTTCCCCGCGACGAGACCCGGAGCATCGTCCCCAGCATCTCGCTTCCGCCGGCGTGGGGCGCGATGCGGCGCGTGTGCGCCATGGCCTGCGTGCCGAACGCATCGGCCTCGCCCGACTGCACGTCTCCGACTTCCGCGAAGTACGTTTCCCCGGATGGCGCCGGGGGATTCGCGGTCACATCGATGGGCGTGACCGACAGCCGGCCGTGGATCGTGGCCTCGTAGCTGTAGCGACCCTCCGCGTCGACCGTCGTGGTCCGGCTCAGGTCCACGGGACCGGAAACCAGCACGTAGTCCAGGGGACCGTCCGAGCAGAAGGGTTTGGGTATGACCTGCTGGTAGTGCAACGTGAGCGCTTCGCTACGCGCGTCCGCGAGGATCGGCGCGACGCCGGAGAGGTGTAGCAGCATCGCGCTGCCGTCGTTCCCCAGGGGGACGTCTTCGGCGACATCGCCGAGCGGTCCCTCGATGAACGCACGGATATCCGTCGGCAGCCCGTTGTAGATCACGGCCGGAATCGAGCGGAACGCGGGTGCGGCGTTGATCGCGGCGGTGGGCATCGCGCCGCCCGCCGGTTCGACCAGGCCGCTTCGAATCAAGTCGATCGCGACGATCTGCTCCGCCCGTTCCCAGCTCAGCACCTGGTGATCGGCCGTGCCGGGAATCAGCACTTCGAAGTGCGCGGCGCCCAGGGTCCACGTCCCATTCTCGCCGAACGGCACGCCCGTCCGGAAGAGCCGCAGATGGACGCGTGCGGGCGCGTAGGAGCCGAGCGCCAGCTGAATCGCGCTCCCCTGCCAGCCTTCACCCTCCGCGTAGCAGGCCTGGACGTCTCCGATCGCGTCCGACCACGTGGCGTCGAACGGAGCCACCGGCGGCAAGCCGAAGGCGGAGCGATCCCCGTCGAGCGCGAGGAGAGCCGCCCGAATTCGCACGGGATCGGCATTCCCCACGAAGACCAGGTTCACGGGATCCGACGGCGTGCCGTCGAGGGCGCCGCCGGTATAGGGCCAGAACCGGAGCGTCTGCCCGTTCTGCGACAGCGTGACGAGCTCGGCGGGAGGTGTTGCCCCGGTTTGATTCGCGACCAGCCTGCCCCCGGCCCCCTTCGCGGCGATCGAGGAACCCTCGGCATCGGGTCCGACGATGCCGCCGCGCAAGGCCTCGTCGTCCCGGGAGCAGCCGACCCACCCCGAGAACACCGTGAGCGCGACGAGCGCCGCCATCGCAACGAACTGCTTTCCCCTCGGCACCTTCATGATTCCGTCCTCCAAGCCGCCCGCTTCGCAAGACACCGGCGGTCCCCGTTCGGGCCCCCGTTTCCGATGGATCGCCGAGACCGCGAGACCGTCGCGCGCCATCGCCGTCACGGGCGATCACGGCGTGGGGCGCGTTCGGTCTGTCTCGACGCCGAGGGGGAGTTACTCAATCAACGTGCCACGCGCGGGCTGTGACCGCGCCGCGCACGACGCCGCGCGCGGACAAGGAGTTGCGGACTCGCTTCGCCGGCGCCTCGCGACGGAACGGCGACAGGACGGCGGCGAATCGTATCGGCTGGGATACGCTGGTGTATCGATTCACGGTGCGCGGAAGGTACGCGGGGCTCCTCGCCACGCCCCGGGTCCGACCCCGATCCGACGCCGCGATCGCGACCCCCTTGCATCGCGCCACCCCCCATCGGCGGCCTGCATTCGCCACGCGGATCGGACGCGCGATGCGTTTTGCCATGCCTTTGCCACGCAATACGTTGTGAGTTTTTCCTACTGCATTACGCCATGCCGGACGCGCCCCATTCTTGCTATCTCCACTCCACCCCGACACCTACGGAAGGAGCGACCATGGACACCGACAAGATCGAGCAGACGCTGGCGTTGGTCCGCGAAGGAACGAAGAGCTGGGAAGACGCCATGCACCGGGGCCGCATGCTGGTGGAGGTGGCCACGCGCGAGGCGGAAATCTCCCAGGGCGCGCCCCTCCTGCGCGACGCGGTGCAGCAGTTCCAGGACGCCGTGGGGCTGGATCGGGACCGAGACGAGTCCTACGGATGGCTTGCGCGGGCGTTTCGGCTCTTGGCGCAGGCCGTCCGCGAACGGGATCCGGACACGGCGGCGATGTACCTTTCGTGCGCCTGCGCCGCGGCCTGGGAAGGCAAGAGCCGAACCGAGCCCGCGACCCTCTCGGTCTTCACGAAGCAGGAAGCGAAGTCGCTCCTCGCCTGGATTCGCGCGACGCGCAGGCTCGGACCCACGGAGGGAGAGCGCGAGATGAATACGCTGCGCGTCGAGTTCTTGACGACCGCGCTCGATCCCGACACGATAGGCGGCGTCGCGGGGAGTTAGGCGCCGGATCGATCCCACCGCACCGCCATTCCCCTACGCTGCCTTCTGGAGGATGGAATGCGGTCTCGTGCCTGGTCGTTCGGATGTGCGCTCCTCGTTGTGTCCTATTTCGTCGCTCCCGCCCGCGCGGCGGATTCCACCACGGGCGAACCCGGGCCGTGGAAGTATTCCGGCACGCTCGGCGCCACGCTCTCGCAGAGCGCGTTCTCCGATAACTGGAAGGGGGGCGACAAGGGCTCCATCGTGTGGGTGGCGAAAGCCGACTTCACCATGCAGCGGCAGTTCGGTCCGAAGTACAACATGAGCAACAGCCTCAAACTGGCGTACGGGCAGACGAGCAAGCAGGTCCAGAATCCGAACGATCCCGCCGACACCAATTGGGACCGCCCCGAGAAGTCCACCGACGCGATCGCGTTCGAGTCGCTCAGCCGTTGGACGCTCCACAAGTTCGCGGACCCGTTCTTCTCGTTCAACGCGGAGAGTCAATTCCGCGATCAATCCTCCCCCGTCGGCACGATCTGGCTCAATCCGATCAAGATCAAGGAGACGGCCGGGATCGCCCACGTGATCGAGAAGACGGAAGAGAGCGAGATCCTGTCCCGGCTGGGCTTCGGTTTCCGCCAGACGTTCGCGACGTCCTTCGTCAACCCCCCGACGACGGAGCGGGGGTCCTTCACCTCCAATGACGGCGGCGTCGACTGGACCACCACGGTGAAGAAGCCGCTCCTGGAAAAGCGCGTCCTCTTCAAGGGAACGTTCGGCTTCTTCAAGCCGCTCTTCTATTCCAAGAGCGACGCCCTGGAGGCGTACGACGCGCAGCGCTTGGTGACCGACCCCGCGCGGGAAGCCGTGTCCGACTACTGGAAGAGCATCGACGTCAATCTGGAAGGCGCCTTCACGGCGCAGATCACGCAGGCGCTCCAGGTGGGGCTCGCCGCGCAGCTCGTCTACGACAAGTTCGATACGGCGGCCAACCTCGACATTCCGTTGGCCGACCCGGCGCTGGACACGGAAATCCGGCGAAACATCCGCAAGCAGGGCCAGTTCCGCGAGGCGCTGTCCCTCGGCCTCACGTACCAGTTGTTCTAGGAGCGACGGGATGAACCGACGCACGGCCGCCGGGGCGATCCTGGCCATCGCGCTCTCGATCGCGGCGTTCGGCTGCACGCCCGACACGAGCGGCCTGACGCCCGCGTGGCAGCAGCGCTTCGAGACCGAGGGGATCGTCCGCCGCGCCGACAACGTGATCGTCCGCCACACGCGCCAGGAGGGCCCCTACGACACCGGGTACAAGGATCGGCTGGCCTCGGTGCTCGTGACGAAGGGAACGGTGCTGATCCACCAGGGGGAGCGCGTGCTGCTCGAGATCACGCCGCGCACGAGGCGACGGATCCAGATCCAGCGCGAGAAGTCGCGGATCAGGATCCGTGCCGTGGGGAAACGCGTGACCGAAATCTTCTCCTTCGAGCCCCGCGAGGACGCCCCGGGCTGGGCGACGGACCTGCGGGCGGTGGCGGCGCTTTCCCGCTCGTCACCGTCGACGTCAGGGTAGCTGCTTCTTCAGCTTCACCTGTCGCTTCTGCTCGTCGTAGCCGATGGCCTTGTAGAACGCGTGCGCCCGTTCGCGGATGACATTGCTGCGTAGGACGATCTCCCGCAATCCGCGCGCGCGCGCCCACGCTTCGCCCGCCGCCATCAACTTCCGGCCGACGCCCCGGCTTCGCGCGGCCTCGGTCACGACCAGGCCCTTCACCTCCGCGTGCGGATCGAGTTCCAGCGACGTCATCTCCGAAACGATGATCCAGCCGAGCACCGCGCCGCGTTCGTCTTCCGCCACCAGCAGGCCGTGGCGCCCCTCGCGGTCCAGCACGGCCTTTCGCGCGGCGATCTGCTCCGCGGTCGAGGGGTACCCCAACTCCTCGGCCAATGCCGCGACGCGCGCGGCGTCCTCGTCGCGCATCGGGCGGCAGACGATGGGGAGTCCGTTCGTCATCCCGGCCCTTCCCCGGAGCCCGTGTTCGCGTCCTGCGTGCCGGGCGGTCGAACCATGATCCCCTCCGCCGAGTACCACGGCTTCAGTTCGACGCGAAGGGCGCCCGCCTGAATCGCCGGGTCGGTGTCGCACCAGCCCTGGGCCACCTCCAGGGAGTCGGTGTCGAACAGAAAGATCCCGCGCAAATCGCCTTTGTCGAGAAAGGGACCGGCGAGAATGATCTTCGACTCCCCCGCCAGTCTCCCGATGTTCGCGAGGTGGGCCGCCTGCAGGGCCTTCGAGCGCTCGGGATCGTCGATCCGGTTCGGACCGCGGTAGAGAAACCCCAGGACGTACGTACGCATCGCGTATTCGGGAGGGGGCGGCTTCGTCACGACCGGATCCCCGTCGCCGGCGCCGGCTCGTTCGGGGGCACGATCGTGATCCCCTTGGCGGAATACCAGGGGCGCAGTTCCAGTCGCAGCGCGCCGGCCTGAACGGCCGGATCGGCCGCGGCCAGCGCTTCCGCTTCCTCCCGTGACGCGGCCCGAATGACCAGGATTCCGCGCGGGTCCGCCTTGTCGGCGAAGGGGCCCGACAGCAGGTACTTCCCCGCGTCCTTCTGGCGGCGGATGTACGCCAGGTGGGCGCGCTGAATTCTGTCTCCTTCCTCCTCCGACAGATCTTGGTTCGGTCCCCGGTGGAGCCAGCCCACGTAGTAGAGCATCATCTCGTCCCGCGGAGGCGGATCGCCGTCCGCGGACGGCTGGCCGTAGTCCGCGCGCGGATGGTCGGCGATCACGGCGAGCATCGCGTCGTGAAGCGGCCCGTTCGAGGCGATCAACTGCCGCCCGTCCACGCGGGCCGGCCCGCCGGCGTAGTTCGAAATCCGGCCGCCCGCCTCCTCGACCAGCAGCATCGCCGCGGCCATGTCCCACGGCTGGAGGCCGCCCTCCCAGAACCCGTCGGTCCGCCCGACCGCTACCTTGGAGATCGCGAGCGCCGCGGAGCCCGCGCGCCGCACGGCGCGGCCGCGGAGCAGAAATCGCGAAAAGGGACCCAGGTTGTTCCGCTCGGCGTCCGCGCCCAACTCGTAACCGAATCCCGTCGCCAGCATCGCGTGATCGAGGCGCGACTCCACCGAGACGCGCCGCGGCGTTCCGTTCAGGGTGACGCCACCGCCGCGCCGGCCGGCATACATCTCGTCCAACAGCGGGTTGTAGACCGCGCCGACCTCCAGCCGCCCCGCCACCTGGAGCGCGATGGAGACCGACCAAACGGGGTACTCGTGCGCGTAGTTCACCGTGCCATCGAGCGGATCGACGATCCAGACGCGATCGGCGCCGGCGCTGTGGCCGCTTCCCTCTTCGGCCAGAACGTCGTCGCCGGGGTAGGCGTCGGCGATCCGGCCGACGATCAGCGCTTCGGCCTCGTGGTCCATCCGCGTGACGAGGTTGATGCGCCCCTTGTAGTCGATTTCCTGGGCTTCCCCGAAGTGGCGCCGCAACAGCACGCCGGCCTCCCGGGCCAGCTCCACCGCGAACGCCAGATCCTTCGCGCCGCCCGGGCTCACGCTTCCTCTCCTCCGTGCGGCGCCCCCAGCGCCTCCGCAATCTCCGTGCGCGGCTCCTTCCTGCCGTCGTTCTGG
>QJVW01000094.1 GCA_003235575.1 Candidatus Eiseniibacteriota bacterium
GGCAGCGCCGCGTCACGTTCGCCGGACGGCTCCAGCCCTGGGCCAGCGGCAAGGACATCGTGCTTCGGCTCCTGGCGGGCTGGGGCGCCAAACAGTCGGAGGGGATGAGCGTCGAGTTCATCGACCGCGACAAACAACTGCCGCTCCCGTTCCGCAACACGATCGCGAACATGATGGCGGAGGGCGAGGCGTTGAACGGAATTTTCGCGCGGGACGAGATCACGGAAGCGTGGTTCGTGGAGCGCGGCATCGAGATGCCCTATCCACGCGTCGTGCCGGGCGAGGATGCCGTCTACGAGAAGGACGAGACGCTCGATTTGACCGAGGTCGCCCCGATGATCGCGAAGCCGTTCAGCCCCGGCAACGCGTTTCCGGCCGAAGACGTCGCCCGGGAGCGCATCACGTTCGACAAGGCGATGATCGGCTCCTGCACCAACGGGGGGTACACGGACCTTCTCGCGGCGGCGCTCGTGATTCGGGCGGCGCGCGCGAAGGGGATCGAACGGGCGGCGAAGGGCTCCGAGTTCGTCGTCTTTCCGGGAAGCAACACGGTCAAGCAGCTGATCGAGAAACCCGACTCACGATTGGGCGGCGCGTCGATCGCGGACGTATTCCGCGCCGCAGGCGCCGAGATCCGCGCCTCCTGGTGCGGCCCCTGCTTCGGGCAGGGCCCGGATTCCCTGACCTCGGGGCAGCGCGCGATTACCTCGTTCAACCGGAATTGGCAAAACCGGATGGGTGTCGGCGGAGAGGGATATCTGGCCAGTCCGGCCGTCGTGGCCTCGTCCGCGCTGGCGGGCTACATGGCGCCGCCGTCCGAGCTGGGTCTGACGTGGGATCCGGAGGCGTACGGGCTGTAGCATCGTTTCCACCCGGGCGCCCTCTCGTCCGGGAGCAAGGGAAAGGCGGCGCCGGCACGTGGAGCCCGGCGCCGCCTTCGCGCGGGAGGTCGCGCGACGAGGGAGGGGGGAGCGACGCCCGCGTCAGCTCGCGCGGGGACGCACGGCGACGCGGCCCGAGCCGGTCCCGATCTCGATCGAGCCCTTGCCGTTTCCGACGCGGCCGCGGAACCGGCGCGAGTTCTGGGATTCGACGTCGAGCGGGAAATCGATGTCGAGCAGCCGTCGCGAGCACTCGATCTCCAGCCTCGCGTTCAGGTCCCTCGGCGTCGTCAGCGTGACCCCCCCCGACCCCGTCTCGATGTGAAGTGATTCCGGCGAGCGCTCCAGGTCGAGCGCGACGCCGCCGCTCCCCGTCTCCAGCACGGCGCGCGGCGCATTGAGTCGGTCGATCCTGATGCCCCCCGATCCCGTCTCGGCCGTGAACTCGGCCGCGATGATCCCTTCGGCTGAAATGCCGCCGGAGCCGGTCTCGATCGACACCTGGTCCGCCCGAATTCGGTCCAGCGTGATCGCGCCCGAGCCCGTTTCCAGGCTCAGGGAACCGTCGAGATTGCGCACCTCCACTTCGCCGCTCCCCGACTCGATGGACATGGCGCCGGTCGCGCCGTCGACGTCGACCGATCCCGACCCCGTTTCGAGGGATACCGATCCCACGACGTCGGCGGCGGAGATCATCCCCGCGCCCGTTTCGAGGTGGAGGTCGGCGTTCGTCTTCGACACCTTCAGGCGGCCCTTGCCGAGATCCACGGAAAGCGTCTGGTCCCGCGGCACGTGAATCGTCACATCCGCGCGCGCGTCGAGGCCCTTGCCCGAACGGGTGAACTTGATCCTCCGTCCATGCCCACAGTCGTCGAGCCAAACTTCGCTGCTCGAGTGCCGCCCCATGTCCGGATCGACCACGAGGTCGGACGGATAGACGACCCGGAGCATCTTCGCGCCGCGGCAGTCGAGTACCTCCACGCGAAGCTGGTCGGCATCCCTTCCGGATGGAGCGACGTCGACGGTCACATCCCGGCCTTCCGCCGGAAGGAGCGTGACAGTTCCGATCACGTTCGTGACGTGGACCTTCTCGCCGCGGAGGACGTGGTGGCCCGGCTTCTCCTCGGAGGCGCGCGCTACCGCGGCGAGAAGGAGCGCGGCGAGTATGAGCGGGATCGCGAATAGGAACGGAGCAGTCTGGCTCCGGGCAACCGTCCGGGTTTGCATGTGAGACCTCCTGGCCTGCCGACGTATGGGTGGGGGGACACACGTCATACGTCGCGGCCGGGGGCCCGGTTTCACCGGATTGGGGAAAGGGGGCTCGGCCAGGGCCGGCGGCCGGGGCCTAGAAGAACCAGCTCAGACCGAATTGGCTCTGGAGCGACCGCTCGCTGTCGCCACGCCGCACCTCGCCGGATGCGTAGCCGTAAATCCTTGCGCCCAGACCGCTTTCGAGTTCCACGCCCTGCCAGTCGCTCCGGGTGGTCGTGAGCCCGTTCGCGTCGTTGAACGCCTCCCGACCAGCCCGAATCAGCAGCCTCCGGTCACCCGCGAAGCGCCACTCGCCCTCCACGACCTCCAGCCGGCCATCCGTGGCGCCCAGTGTCCTCGTGGCGCGGAGCCGAAGCGCCAGCTCGTGACGGCGGGGGGTCCGAAGCAGGAGCACGCCGGTGTAGGCGCGGGAGGCCGCGGTCACCCCGGAGAGCCACCTCCCGGAACCATCGAGGCGAAGCCAGGGCGTCGGGTCCCACGTCGCGCCGCTCCAGCCGCCTTGGCGGTAGCGATCGTCGAAGGCGGTCTCCGCCGTCTCGCGGTCCCTGGCGAGGCGGATGCTCCTCCGGTTGTCGAAGCCGGCCTGGAGCGCGACGGTCGGACCGACCCGCTGTCTCGCGAAGAGGAACGTCGACGTCGCGCTCACGGCCGGATCCCCCAGTGCGCGCTTCCACGACGGATTGGCATCGATCTGCTGGTTGAAGAAGATCGAGCGATTCGGGGCGACGTGGAAAAGATCGAGGAACGCGGCGTTTCGGTCCGTTTCGCCGCGATAGCGCGCCGCCAAGACTCCGAGGGTGGCGCTCCAGACGCGCCCGGCGTGTCCCCGGCGGAGCCTGGCGAATCCACCCGCCTGGGTCTGGGCGAACGAGGGCTCGAAGGTCGACGCTTCGGGCTCCCCTCCGCCGAAGAGCGCCAGGGTCCAGGCGCCGCGATCGATCTCCCCGACCACGCCATCGAAGAACGCCGCTCCCGGCGCGGCTGAAAGGACCTGACGACCGACGGTCAGTCGCCGCTGCGACAGGGCGTCGTGCCATGTGGCCGCCAAGCGGTAGACGCGGGCCTGCCGTTCGGTCGACTGGTCGAGCGACGTGCTCCGCCCGCGTACGTCGGCGTGAAGATTGAGGGCCGAGCCGATCCGGTCGAGGCGGAGATCGAGCGTCGGCTGTCGCATGCGGCTCCCCGCGTCGGAATCGACGCCGAGATACCCCAGGGAGACGCGTCCGCGCCAGGTGCGCGCGTGTCGGCGGCGCGCGGGCGCGTTCCCCGCGCTCGCGGCGCGCCCCGCGCGACCGGAGTCCGGGGCCGCTCGCTCCGCCACGACGGTGGTCTTCGCGTGCGGGCGGTAGCGCGCCTCGTCGCCGATCCGCGGCATCGCGGCGGTCGCGAACGTGTCGCAGACGGCGCGGCGGCTCGTCACCTCGCGCACGAGGAGCCCCGCGATCCGCTGTCCGTTGCGTCGCGCCTCGGCCGTGTCGCCCGCGGCCACGCCCTGGTCGCGGCCGGCTTCCAGGTAGACCGAGCCGCCCGAGACGTACGTCACGCGGGTCGTGGCGCTCCCGCCCGTCGCCGCCATCGCGTGGGGGGACCCGGCGAGCACCAGGAGCGCCGCGAGCGCACCGCCGACGGAGGGCCTCACGTGCGTCCCTGCGGATGGCAGGCGTAGCACGCCGCGCTCAGGTACTGGTAGCTCGACACACTGGCATGGTGCCCGTCGGTGTTCTGCTGATCGCTGTGCGGATGGCAGCCGATGCAGGAGAACGAGGCGAAGCTCGACGGCTGCGTATGGCACTCGGCGCAATCGCTCCATCGTCCGCGGTGCGCCCCGCTGTAGATGGGGAAGTAGAGCGAATCGTGCTCCAGGAAGTTGCTGTTCCAGTTGCTGGTCGTGTGGCACGAGGCGCACGTGACCGGGAATGCCGCGGCGCTGTGGATCGGGCTTGTCGTCGCATCGTAGTCGGATTGATGGCACGAGACGCACGCCGTGCCGGTGCCCGCGTAGACGTCGCCGACATGGCACGAGACGCACGCCGCGCCAAGGTGCGCGCCGGTCAGCGGGAAATTCGTGGTGTTGTGGTTGAAGGCCGCCGGGGTCCAGGCGGACGTCTGATGGCACTGCTCGCAGAGCGTCGAGTATCCCGCCAGCGCGTGGTTCGGGTTCGCCGCGGCCGCGTACGCATCTTGGTGGCATGAAAAGCAGTCCGTGCTCGTCCCGGCGTAGACGCCTCCGACGTGACAGGACGTGCAGGCCGTCGTGCGATGCGCGCCCGTCAGCGGGAAGCCGGATGCCGCGTGATCGAACGACGCCGTGTCCCAGCGGAACGGGCGGTGGCACGACTCGCACTGAAGGGAGAATCCGCCTCCCGCGTGGTCCGGGCTCTTGGCCGCCTGGTACTCGGAGAGGTGGCACGATTGGCAGAGCGACGGGAGGGCGACGAATTGGAGGCCGCCCGCCTGCTGGGGTTCGTGGCAATGCCGGCAATCCGCCGCGAGATGCGCGCCCATGAGGGGGAACCGCGTCTCCTGGTGCCGGCGCGTCATCGCCGCGCGATCGAGGAAGCTGCGCGGCGTGTGGCATTGCTCGCAGGCGACGCCCAGCTCTCCACGATGCGGATCGAGGTGGCACGACGCGCACGCCGTCTCGGCCTGCGCGAATTCCAGGGAACGGTGGCACGCCGTGCAGGCGGCGGACCGATGCGCTCCCTCCAGCCCGAAGCCGTAGGCCGCGTGGTCGAACTCCTTGCTGATCTCCGCCGGCGCCCATCCTTTCGCACCGTGGCAAAGCGAACACTCCGCCTTCAGCGACCCGTGGGGGCTGGTCACAGGCGTCGTGGCGCGCGCCGGCGCCGGCGCGGCGCACACGATCGCCACCAGCGCCAGAATGGGCGCCAGCCGTCGAAGCGTCGAGGATGGGTTCATGACTTGCCTCCCGTGACGGTGTGACATGCTTCGCATTTCGAGGAAACGCCGCGGTACTGGATCACGCCCGCGCCCTTCGCCCCGCGCGCCGCGACGTGGCAGGCCGCGCAGGCGACGCCGCGGTGCGCGCCATCGAGGGCGAACGCCGTGTCGCGGCCGTGGTCGAAGCGGGACGCCGATCGGAAGCGATCGAGATCGTGGCACCGCTCGCACGTCGCCGCGCGCGCGGCCGGTCTGCCGAACTGGCCCGCGTGCGGATCCTTGTGGCAGTCGGCGCACGCCTGCTCGGCGATGGCGAACGTCATCGCCGGAATCCGGGCCTTGGCACGGACGAGGGTGGAGCCCTTCGAGGCGCGTCCGAGCTCGCGGTGGCAATCGACGCACGGAACCGCGCGGTGCGCGCCCTCCAACGGGAAGCGGTACGCGGCGTGTTCGGCGACGCTGACGCCGGCGGGGCGAAACGCGGCGTCGCCGTGACACGAGGCGCAACCGGCCGTGAAGCGGCCCTTGTGGAGGTCGGCGTGACACTCCGCGCAGGCGCGTTCCGGAATCTGCATCGCGAAGCCGGCGGAGCCGAAGCGCTTCGGGTCCCGCAGCGGCGCCAGGCCGGTTCGGTGCGCGTCGTGACAGGCGCGGCAGGTCGCTGCCTCGTGGGCTCCATCCAGCGGGAAGGCCGTCTTCGCGTGGTTGCCGGCCGTGAAACGCGCGGGCTGGAACGCCCGCAGGTCGTGGCAGGAGACGCAGGAGGCCGCCGTGCGCGGCATGGGCTGGCCGCCGTGCGGATCCGAATGACAGTCGGTGCACGCCGCGTGCTTCGGCCGGAACGAGAACCCCGCGCTTCCGAGCGCGGCCTTGGAAGCGCCCGCCGCGGCCTGCCTGTGGCACGCCGCGCACGCCACCGTCCGATGGCGACCTTCGAGCGGGTAGTCGCTCGTCGCGTGCATCGCTTCGGAATAGGTGCTGGGGGCGAACGCGTCGACGCCGTGACAGGCGGCGCAATCGACCACGCGGCCGGAGCGCTTGGCCTGCCCGGCATGCGCGTCCTTGTGGCACGCGTCGCATCGGTCGAAGCGCGGGGTCTTGCCCCACGCCCGCGTCTCGTCGTGGCAATCGGCGCAGGCGACGGCCGCATGGCGGCCCCGCAGCGGATAGCGCGTTCGCTCGTGGTCGAAGCCCGCGGCGTCGAGATCCTTCCACGCGGAGACGCGATGGCATCGTTCGCACCCGGCGCCGAACCGGCCGGCGTGGGGGTCGGCGTGGCAGGTGGCGCACGCCCGCTCCAGCCCAAGGAACGAGTGGTCCCGGTCCTTCTTCCGGATTCGGGCGGCCACCGGGGCCTTCTGGTTCGCCGCGGCGTGGCACTTCGCGCAGGGAACGCGGGCGTGCGATCCCTCCAGGGCGTACCCGGTGCGCTCGTGTCGGAAGCGCTCGGGCGATCCTTCCTCCCAGCGCACCAGCGCGAATCCGCGGCCGGCGTGGTCGGGGTGGCAGGAAGCGCACTCCGCGTAGTCGGACCGCGCGTGCAGCCCGCGCTTCGCGCCGCGGGACCAGCCGATCTCCGTATGACACGCGATGCAGCGCTGGCTCATGGTCTCGCTCCGGGAATGACAGGAGAAGCACTTCGCGAGGGAATCCCACTCGCCGTGAGCGGCCGCCAAGGGGCCGGGGCTGATTTGCGCCCCTCCCGGCCTCGCGAGGCACAGCAGCGCCGCCGCGGCGAGGAGAACCCCGCCGCCACGCGCCGCGCGCCGCCCGGGCGCGGCCTCACGCAACGGCCCGCTCCGCCGGGCCGCCGACACTCAGTTCCTTGGCCACGATGGACGCCCCCGCGCGCCGCAGCAGTTCGTACGGCGCCTCCCCCCCGATCCGGATCACCACGTACTCGGCCGGGATACGACGCGTCGCGCCCTCCCCGGTCGCGAGCGTCGCCTCGCCGGGTCGGATGTCGCGAACCTGGCTCGAAAGGACGACCTCCAGCCGGCCCTCCGCGCGCAACCGCTCCAGCTTTTCCCGGTTCCGCTCCTTGGCCCGGGCGAAGGAATCGCCGCGGTAGGAAAGCACGACCTTCGTTCCGTCCTGGTGGGCCAAGCCCACCGCGGACTCGAGCGCGCTGTCGCCGCCGCCGACCACGAGCACCGATGCGCCCTGGAACGCTTCCATCTCCACGATGTCGTAGAAGACGTGCGGGAGCGATTCGCCCGGCACGCCCAGTTTTCGCGGCGTGCCCCTGCGGCCCACGGCCAGGACGACATGCGGCGCGCGGTGCGTGGCCGTCGCGGTCCGCACGTCGATCGATCCCGCTTCGGGGGTCACCGCCAGCACTTCCTGCCCCGTCTCGACGCGGAGTCCGGTCTGGTCCACGATGTTCTGCCAGACCTTGAGCAGCGACTCCTTCGAGGCGTCGGCGACCCACAGCTGGCCGTAGATCGGAACCTTCACCGGCTCCGCCATGAGGATCTTGTGCCTCGGGTAGCGGCGAATCGTGTCGGAGAGATCCCCCCGCTCGAGCAGGAGGTATCGAAGCCCCGCGGCGTGGGCCTCGAGCCCGGCGCTCAGCCCCGCCGGGCCCGAGCCCACGATGATGACGTCGTAGCGGTTTCGCCCCGGCCCGGTCCGGCGAACGCGGCGGATTACCTCGTCCATGGCCACGCGCCCCTCGTTGACGGCGTTCTTGATCAAGCCGCGGCCCCCGAGCTCTCCGACGACGAAGAGGCCCGGCACGTTCGTCTCGAAGTGCGCTCCCAGCGATGGCACTTCGATCCGCTGGACGGCGTCGCCGGTGCTGAGAAAGATCCCGCCCACCGGGCACGCCCGCACGCACGCGCCGTGACCCTTGCAGCGGTCGCGATCCACCGCGGCGATCCGTCCCTCGAGTCGGATCGCGCCGGATTCCGGGCAGGCGTCGACGCACGCGCCGCAACCGACGCAGCTGTCCGCGCGGACCACGGCGTGCGCCGCGCCCTCGGTCGCGGATCCGGACGCCATCGGCGCGCCGACGATCTCGTACACCTGAAGGGGGACGCCGCAGGAAGGGCAGCGCTCGGCCCGAGGCTCGTGCTTCGCGCCGCAGCCCACGCAGCGAGCGGCGTTCGCACCGGACGCCGGGTGGGTCCGGCGTCCCGTGGCGCGCAGGTGCCAGGCAACGCTGCCCGCGGTGATGAGACCGAAGAAGAGAAGTGTCAGCCAGGATTCCATCATCCGCCTACCGGAGCCAGGTTTGGCCCATGGCGATCGCGACGCCGACGTGGATCAGGACCGCGAGCAGGGCGGTGATCGAGACCGGGCGGTGGGCGACGTGCCAGTAGCGGAAGACGCGCTGCGTGGCGTCCAGGACGCGGAGCTGCTGCGCGTACCGTATCTCGTCGCGCGCGAGCCGCAGCGCGCGCTCGACCGCCCGACCGTCCACCTGCGCGCCATGCTCGGCAAGCGCGCGCCACCGACGCCGCAGCGCGCCCAGCATCCTCCATCGTGTCCAGTCGTCCGACACGAGACGGCGGAACGTGGCGGCGATGCCCCCCACCGAGCCCCCCGGATCCGCCGGCGCCAGCAGTTCCTCGATCTGGCGTGGATCCAGCCGAAGGGTCGCCGCGATCTCGGTCACCTGGGCCCGCCGCCGGGCGGCGACTTCGTCGCGGGTCAATTCGAGCCCGGCGCGTGAGCGGGGAATGCGGCCGTAGAGGTAACGGCCGATGATGCCGCTGGCGCTGACGACGAGCATCGCCAGATAGCCCAGCCCGATCACGCCGCGAAACCGCCAGCCGGCGTGCACCGCGATCAGGAGCGGAAGAGAAAGGCCGACGACCGTGTGAATGCGCATCCAGTTCGCGACCGACCCCAGGCCGCGGATCGCACCCAACCACTTGCGCACGGGGTAGAGCCACATGAAGAGGAAGAGGGCGAGGCCGAGCACGCCGAACGCCTGCCCCACGTCGCCGGACGCCTTCAGGAGGCCGTGAAGCGGGTGGCGGACCCGGTCCGCGACCGTGGCGAAGTAGTAGGTGGCGCCCCACACGGTTACCGCCGCCGGGACGAAGAGCGCTACTCCCAGGGCCACGGCATCGGGCGAGACGGTACGAGCGGTCTCATTCTGCCGTGCGGGGTACGTTGTCGTAGATTGCACAATGCTACTGCCCATGGCGGCACGTCCTTCCAGGTCGTTTGGCCATAAGAGGATGACAATCGATGCACGTGAAATCGGCCGCGTGAGGTGGGGCTCTGCTACCAGGTGATGCAACTGGCGTGCCTGTAAGGAGTTCTACTGACATCCTGACAGGTAGAGTAGGGACGGGTTGGGGCAGAGGCGGGGTACGGCGCTGTGCGGTTCCGGTCGTGACGCGGGGCTAGGCTATTACTTGAGGAGGCTCATCTTTCGCGTTCGTCGTCCGCTGTCGGACACCAACTCGCACACATAGACCCCGGACCCGAGGGGCCGGCCAGCGTCGTCCCGTCCGTCCCACCGCGCCGTGTGCCGTCCGGCCGGCAACACGCCACGGACGAGCGTGCGCACCAGCGCGCCCCGGACCGAGTAGATCCGCAACGTCGCGCGCTCCGCGACGGGAAGCTCGAACGCGATTTCCGTCGCCGGGTTGAAGGGGTTTGGGCGGTTGCGCTGGAGCGCGAAATGCGGCGATGGACCGGGGACCGCGTCGAGTTCCGCCGCGGCCGGCGCCTGGATCGCGAAGAGCGAGTCCGAGAGTCCGACGACGGTGGAGGCTCCGACGCGCGCCGTGCCGCGCACTTTCGCCTGGAGCGTTCCCCACGCCGGTTCGACGAAGAAGGAGAGCGTCCGCGGCGGGCCGGGCGCGACGGCGAACAGGGTCCCGAGCGGCACCGTGTATGACGCCCCGCCGTCGGTCGACAGATCCAGCACGATCGAGTCCGCCGTGGCCCCGGTCATGACCACCGTCACGGAGTCGGTCTTTCCGGGCGGCATGAAGAAGCCCTTCGGCGGGTACGTGAACTGAAGGGTCGCAAGCGGCGCCACCGCGGCGGCGGCGTTCAGCTTGCCGTAGCCCCAGGTGGTGTTCGGCACCGCGCCCGTGAACGCGTCGGTCGTCGCGGTCGCCTGAAGGCGGTTTCGAATCAGCGATGGCGTGCCGGAGGCCCACTCGGGCTGCGCCAGCATCAGCGCCACGGCGCCCGCGACGTGAGGAGCCGCCATGCTCGTTCCCGATTCCATGGCGTGAACGCCGTCGGTCACCACCACGTCGAGGGTGAAGGAGGCCGCCGCCGACCGCGCCGCGGCCACGCCGAGCCCCGGCGCGGAGAGATCCGGCTTCAGGCTGCCGTTGCGAAGGGGTCCCGTGCTCGAGTAGGGCGCGATCTGCCCGAGCGTGGGAATCGGGTTCCAGCAATGGGTCATCGCGTCGGCGGCATCCCAGCAGTCCTTCGTCGCGTGGGCCGCGACCGTGATGACGGAGTCCGCGCTACCCGGCGAGCCGATGACGCCGAACGGCGCGTTTCCGGTCGTCCAGAACGCGGCGGCGCCGTTCGAGCCGAGGACGTTGCCGAACAAGTACATGTCGACGACGCCGGGCGCCGCAAGCGTCACGGGCGTGAACCGGAACGTCCACGTGCCCGGCTTCGGGACGCGCGCCGACGACTGGTCGAAGATCTCGATGTAGATTTCGTGGTCTCCGTTGCTCGGGACGGTCGTCCCGTTGAACACGTGAATGAATCCGTCCCCGGAATCGAGCAGTTGATCCTGCGTCACGGAGACCGGTCCCACGACGTCGCCGCTCGGTGTCCGGACGGTGACATCGATTTCGTTGAGGCCCGAGTACCAACCCGAGAAGAGCAGGTAGTCGTTCGCGGTCCCGGAATTCTTCGTGTAGCTCGGGACGGTCAGTTGCATGGAGTCCGGCGCGGTGCCGGCGACCGTGACGCGGCCGTGGATGTCGTCGTCCTGCTTGTTCCCGGCCGTGGTGACGACGATCTTTCCCGGACCCGTGAGCGCGCTGACCATCTTGTCGAAGGAGAAGGTGCCGTCATGCGGTCCCTCCTGAGAGCCAAGGCTCAGGTTCACGACGGCTTTCTTGCCGAGCGCCGCGGCGCGCACGAACACGTACTTGACGCCGTCCACGATCGCCGTGGATGTGTAGAGGGTCTTGACCACGATGACGTCCGCTTTCGGCGCGACGCCGACGTAGGTGTGCGCGGGCTGCCCGTTTCCGGTCGCGAGGCCGTTTCCGGCGGCGATCGTGATGACGTGCGTCCCGTGTCCGTCGGTATCGGCCTCGACCGCCGTGCCCGCGTTGATGGCCGTGGAGTCCCACTCGGTGCCGTAGGTGAATCCCGCCGGCGTCGGTCCAGTCTCGTTGGACTGGTCCCACAGCGAGACGATGCGCGTCGTGCCGTCGGATCGTCTCAGGTCCGCGTGATCCAGGTCGACGCCGCTGTCCACGATGCCGATCACCACGCCTTCGCCCGTCTGCCCGGTGATGTCCATCGCGCCGACCGTGCGTAGCGAGGCGACGCCCGCGTCCGCAACGCTCAGGTCGAGGTGCGGCTCGCAGCGCGTGGCGACCTCGACCCGTTCCAGCCCCGGCGTTTCGAGCAACGCGCCGAGGAGTCCGATGGGGCAGCGTGCCGTCATCCATCCGCCGGCCACCGTATTGATCTCGATGCCGCGCGCACGGAGGAGCCCGGGCGCGACCGTGCCCTCGATCATCAGGTCGACCATCAGGGAGCCGTCGGACCGGCGTGAAAGGAACCGCGCGTCCATCGCGGCATCCGGTCGAACGTGGCGAAGCGCGGGAGAGACGGACTTCGGGGTGGCCCTGGCATGGGTCGCCGGTAGCGCGACGCCCAGAATGCCCGAAAGCGCCGCGACGATCGCGAGGACGCGGAGATGTCGGCACGAGTGCATGGCAGGTCCTCAGGGCGCCCGCGGGCGGGGATGAACAGCCTAGCTTAGCCTCATAATTTTGAAGCATCGGGCGTGCCTGTGGCAAGCCCCGTGGGGCGGCTATAAACCCTTCAGCGCTTTCAGCGTAGCGGCCCTGGCCGGCAGGCGCTGGACGCCGGCGGCGGTTGCCCAGCGCGCATTCCCCCCATGCTGGTCGGACCCAGCCGCGACCTCCCAGACTTCGATCGTGTAGTCGTGCGAGTACGTGCGGTGACGGATCGTTCGGAGCGGGCCGCGCGGTGGATCCAGCACGCCGTTCGCTCGAGCCAGGAACGTGGCGGCGCGGCGGGCGGCGGGCGGCCGAGATACGGCCATGCTGGGCGGGGCGACGGTCGCGCCGCCGTCGGCGGGATCGGGCAGCAGCAGCACGCGACGACCGCGCCGCACCAAGAGCATCACGCGATGCTCCTTGCGCGGAGTCTGTAGCCCCGCCGCCTCGGGGTAGCGGTCGGGGCGGCCGCTGCGTCGCGCGCGGCACCATCGCTCGACGGGACAACGCTCGCAGAGCGGATCCCGCGCGAGGCATACCGTCGCGCCCAATTCCATCAGGGCCTGCGTCCAGTCTCCGGGTCGCGGTCCCGGCGCCAGCGCCTCCGCCCGCGCGGTCACCGCACGGCGGAGCGCCGGATCGTCGCGCCGGCCCTTTCGGCCATCCCAGCGCGCGATCACGCGGACGACGTTCCCATCGACCGCGGCGGCCGGTACGCCGAAGGCGATGCTCGCGATCGCCGCGGCCGTGTAGGCGCCGATGCCCGGAAGGGCCCGCAGCCCGTCGAGGGATTGCGGCACCGCCCCGGCGTGCTCCCTGACGACGAGGCGCGCTCCACGATGAAGGTTGCGGGCGCGCCGGTAATAGCCGAGGCCCGACCATGCCGTCAGGACCGCCGTCTCCCGCGCGCGGGCCAGCGCGCCAACCGTCGGAAAGCGCGCGAGGAACCGTTCGAAGAACGGGATCACCGTCTCCACGCGCGTCTGTTGCAGCATGATCTCGCTCACCCAGATCGCGTACGGATCCCGCGTGCGCCGCCACGGAAGGTCGCGGTGATGGACGCGGTACCAGCGGAGAAGCGCGGCGCGGCGGGCCGCGTCGTCGCGGTCGGACCGCCGGCGGGTCGGCGTCACGCGATGCGTTCGGCCGCGCGATGCCCGCTGATCACGGCGCTTTCGATGGTGGCCGGCAGGCCGGTATCGGTCCAATCGCCGGCAAGGTAGAGACCGGCAACGGCCGTCTCGGCGCCGGGTCGATGCGCCTGGACCATCGGCGTGGAGCGGATGGTCGCGCGGCGTTCCTTGAACACCCGCGCGTCCAGAACGCGGGCATCGCGCGCCGCGGAAAACGCCTCGCGGAGTTCGGCGGTCGTCTCCGACGCGATCACGGCGACGTCGCGCGTCGTATCGGCGAAGGCGGCGCTTCGAATGGTGCCGACCTGGTGACGGCCCGGCACGCGGCTCCCGCGATCGAACGCCCACTGGGTCGCGGTTCCGATCATGCCGATGAACCGCGAAGGAAGCACCGGTCGGTCGAACGTGTGCACCGTGGAGACGATGGGCGCCCATGGCGTCGCCACCACGTGCCGGTAGGGGGCGAGAAGCTCGGAGCCCAGCATCCATCCGAACCGTTCGTGCGGCACGGCGAGCACGACCGCGCCGGCGTCGAGGTGCTGCCCACCCAGCAGGGAGACGCCGGCAACGCGGCCGTTCGCGACGCGCACGCCGAGCGCGGTCGTGCGAAACCGGACCGCGCCGCCCCGCGCCGTGAGATACGGCTCGAACCCCGCGAGCAGCTCCCCGAGGCCCCGCCTCGCCAGGGCCAGGCCGCTCTTCGGAGCGGGCGCGCCGAGGAGTTGATCGAGCACGCGGGCGAACAGGAGCGCCGATCCGTCCTCGGGACTCTCGTTGAGGGCCGCGATGGCCAGGGGTTCCAGAACGGTTCGAAGATCCTTCGCGTCGCCGATGCCCTGGCGGCCCGACAGCCATTCGGCGACGGTGAGCGACTCGGCCGCTTCCGGGGAGGCGAGAAGCGCCTTGACCTTGTCACGGAGCGCGAACGCCGCGATGCGTCCGGCCCCGGAGAGGCGCGAGCAGGAGCCGATGGCCGCCAACCAATGGAACGGCGCGGGGAGGTTCGGCGCGGAGAGGGCGTAGGCGCCGAACCCGCGCTCCCAGAAGTGAATCCGCAGCGTGGCGTCCGCGTGGAGGGCGCCGCGGGTCCCGAGCCGGTCGAGCAAGCGGAGCGTTTCGCCGTAGAAGGAGCCGAGGACGTGCTGCCCGTTGTCGCGGACCTCGCCGGTGCGCGGGTCGGTCCAGGAAGCCGCGCGTCCTCCGACGCGCTGCCGCGTCTCGATCACGGTGACGCGGGCGCCCCGCTCCGCGAGCGCGGTGGCGGCCGCGACGCCGGCGAAGCCGGCGCCGACCACCAAGACGTCCGGCGCGCCCGCCATGGCCCGCGCGCTCAGCGGCCGAGCCGGATCGCGGCGGCGGTCGTGGCCGCGATCCAGACGCGCTCGAGACGCGGCACGCGGATTTCGCGCGCGAAGACGTCGTAGCCGGACGCCTCGATCCGCTCCAGCAGACGGTGGTAGACGCGGCCCATGATTTCCGCGGCCACGTAGCGGCGCCGATCCAGGGTCCGCATCTCGCGCTCCGCCGCGTCGAAGTACGTGCGCGCGCGGTCCGCCTGGTAGCGCAGGAGCCGGACCGTCTCCTCGGTCCGCTCTCCCCGGAGGATCGTCTCCTCCGGGACGCCGAAGCGCTCACGCTCGTCGGCGGGAAGGTAGATGCGCCCGCGCGCCGCGTCCGTGCCGACGTCGCGGAGGATGTTCGTCAACTGAAGCGCCAAGCCCAGCGACTCGGCATACGCGCGCGCCCGCTCCTCCTCGTCTCCGAAGACATGCAGGCAGATGAGCCCAACGACCGAGGCGACGCGGAAGCAGTATCCGCGCAGCGCCGCGAAGGTGTCGTAACGCTCGTGATCCAGGTCCATCTCCACGCCCTCGACGAGTTCCTCGAGGTACCGGAGCGGAATTCCGAATCGCCGGACGTGCGGCGCCAGGGCGATGCTTTCCGGCTCCCGTGGCAGTCCCTCGGCCAGGGCGGCCACGTCCCGCCGCCACGCCTCGATCCTGTGCCGGGCCCGATCGGGATCGGGCTCCTCGTCGACGGAATCGTCCACCGCGCGGCTCCAGGCGTGGATGGCGCGAATGGCGTCCCGCTGTTCGCGCGGCAGAAGCACGAAGGCCACGCCGAACGTCGTGCTTCGCGTCGGCGCGGGGGCGCGCCGGTCGGCGACCGGGGCGCCGTCGGGACCCGGCGGCTCGATCACGGGGGCTTCGAGCGGCGGCGTCACCCGTCGAACCCCAGGAACGCCGCGAGCGCGACGCGCGCCCGGCTCCATCCGCTCAGGGACGGGCGTCGGTGGATCACGCGCCAGCCGCGCCGCGCGACCGCGCGCAGGATCGAGCGACCGCCAAGCACGGTGGCGCGCAGTTGGATCGAAAGCGGGAACGGCGTCACGCGGCAGACCAACCGCCCCTGTTCGAAGAGCTTGTCCGTCGCGTTGCATTCGTGGAGCAGGAGGCGCGTCAGGCGCGGCCGCGACGCCGCCGCGGTGAGCGTCTCCACCTCCAGGTCGAATCGCCGCAGGTCCTCGAGGGGGATGAAGACGCGACCCCGTTCGAGGTCGCGGCCAAGGTCCTGCCACATGTTCGTCAATTGCAGCGCCGTGCAGAGCGCGTCCGAGGCGCGGATCGTTTCCGGGTCGTCGATGTCGTGCAGCGCCAGAACCAGGCGGCCGATCGTGTTCGCGCTGCCGCGGCAGTACGCGAGCAGATCGTCCCACACCGCGTATCGGGTGTTCCGGGCGTCGTCGCGAAAGGCGGCGAGCAGATCGAAGAACGGCTCGGCGGGAAGGGTGAATCGATCGACGGCGTCCGCCAGCGCCGTGAGGAGCGGTCCGCGCGGAGTTCCGTCCAGCGCCGCGATCAGGGCGGCCTCGATCCGGTCCAGGGCCGCCAGCCGGTGCTCGGACGGAGCGTCGGCGTCGGCCACGTCGTCGGCGGTCCGCGCGAAGGCGTAGATCGCCGCGAGGGCGAGCCGCCGCTCGGCTCCCAGCAGCCGCATGGCGACGGGGAAGTTCTCCGCGTGCGCGCGCACGATGGCGTCGCACACGGCGTAGGCCTCGTGGAGCGGAACCGGCTCTCCCTCGAACTCGGGATGTTCGATGTTCCGGGCGGGCGTCGACATGGGTCTCCTCGCGTCCGCGCCGGCAACCGGCGCGCCGACGGCCAGTACATCACGCGGGCCTTGGGGCGTCAAGGCGGCCGCGCGGGGCGGAAGCCCGCGCGCAGCGTCTACTGCACGCGCCGTCGCCGGTTCTGACTGTAGTCGACGAAGAGGTAGGAGCCGAGCGAGTCGAGGTCGGAGTAGTAGGCGCGCCCCTTGTTCAGCTGCGTGAACCGTTCCACGAACCGAACCAGGTACGGGTCCTGCGTCACCATGAAGGTCGTGACCGGGATCTTCTTGCGGCGGCACTGGACGGCCTCGTCCAGGGTCTTGTTCACGATCTTCGGGTCGAGGCCGAACGCGTTCTTGTAGAGCCGGCCGTTCTCGTGGATCGCGGACGGCTTCCCGTCGGTGATCATGAAGATCTGCTTGTTCACGTGCTTCTGCCTTCCGAGAATCTTCTGCGCCAGCTGCAGCCCCGCCTTCGTGTTCGTGTGGTACGGCCCCACCGAGGCGTAGGGGATGTCGCGCACCTTCACCTCCCACGCATCGTCTCCGAAGAGCGCCACGGCGATCGAATCCTTGGGGTAGCGCGTCATGATCAGCTCGGAGAGCGCCAGCGCCGCCTGTTTGGCCGGCGTGATGCGATCCTCGCCGTAGAGGATCATCGAGTGGCTGACGTCGATCAGGACGACCGTGGCGCAGGAGGAGAGGCTTTCCGTCTCGAAGACCTCCAGGTCTTCCTCGGAAAGCGAGGAGCCATCGGCGCCCGGCTCCCCCCCGGCTCGGCGCATGGAATTGCGGACGCTGGAGAGGAAATCGATATCGGCGATTGAATCGCCGAACGCGTAGGGGCGCGTTTCGGAGATCTTCTCTCCTCCGGATCCGGTGCGGGGGACGCGGTGCTCGCCTGCCGAATCGCGCGCGAGGTCCGAGAAGATCCGTTCCAGGGAGTCCTTCCGGATCATCCGCTCGCCCGTTCGGGTGAGAACCGTCTTGCCGTCCACGTCCCGAATCGCGTCCTGTTCGCGGAGCCGCTTCTTGAAGTCCTCCAGCGTGAACTTCTCGTTGAAGAACCCGAAACGTTCGCCCAGTTCCTCCATGGCCTGGAGCGCTTCGTCCACGTTTCCGTCGGTCATGAGGAGCAGGCGGTTGTAGAGCGACAGGAGATTCTTCAGGAAGTTCATGTCCCGAAGCATCGTGTCGTCCCATTGCGAGTACCGGAAATCCATGTCGGGGTCCGTCGGCGGCGACGCCGGCGCCTAGTCCTCGGCCTCTTCGGGTTTGCCGAGCATCGTGGAGAACATGTCGGTGTAGGCGAGCGCGGCCGTGTCCGTCCGCTCCTTCGCCAGGATCGAGCTCTGGTGGAGCGCCTCCAGCACGAACTCCATGGCCGTCGGCAGCTCCACGCCGTCGCGCGCGGGGAGGTAGCGCTTGGAAAGATCCTCGAGGCCCGCCACCTGCGCCAGGCGCTGGTGGAATTCGCGCGTCGGCAGATCGTCCGAGATCTCGATCTTCTTTCCCTGGGCGAACCAGCGGAGGATGGGGTCGTACTCCGACGCCGCGCCTTCGCCCTTCTCCTTGACCTTGTACGCGTCGGGGAAGTACTTCACGAAGATTTCCTTCACGCCCTTTCCGATCAGGTGCTTGGCGACCGCGACGGCGCCCTCCTGCTCGCCTTCGTAGACCAACTCGACCTTGCCGGTGATCGAGGCGATCCCCTGCTGGAAGTCGCAGATGCGCACCGCCACGCGGCGTTCGCCGTGCCGAATCGCGCGTCGCTCGGCGTTCGAGATCAGGCACTCCAGGAGGGAAATCGTCATCCGGACGCTGACGCCGCTCGACTGGTCCACATAGGAGGATTTGCGGGCCTGGATCGCGACGGTTTCCACGAGTTCGCGGATGTAGTCGGGAACGGAGACCTCGATCCCCCCGGGACGCTTCACCCACGCCTCCTGCGCGGTGACCTGCAT
This sequence comes from Candidatus Eiseniibacteriota bacterium, assembly GCA_003235575.1. Taxonomy (GTDB): domain Bacteria; phylum Eisenbacteria; class RBG-16-71-46; order SZUA-252; family SZUA-252; genus SZUA-252. The sequence goes on from QJVW01000094.1 coordinate 18,174, forward strand.
CGCGTCCTCTACGTTGAAGGGGTAGTGGGTCATGATCTGCGACGCGATGCGGTCGCGGAGCGGCGTGATGATGTTGCCGCGGTTCGTATAGTCCTCCGGATTCGCCGAGAAGACGATCTGGATGTCCAGCGGAAGGCGGATCGGAAATCCCCGGACCTGGACGTCTTTTTCCTCGAGGATGTTCAACAGCCCCACCTGGATGCGCGGCTGGAGGTCGGGGAGCTCGTTGATCGCGAAGATCCCGCGGTTGGTGCGCGGGATGATGCCGTAGTGCATCACCTCGGGGTCGGAGTAGGAAAGGCGCCGATTCGCCGCCTTGATCGGATCGATGTCCCCGATCAGGTCGGCGATCGTCACGTCGGGCGTCGCCAGCTTTTCCCGGTAGCGTTCATCGCGATGAACCCAGCGAACCTTCACTTCGTCCCCGGATTCCGCCACGCGCCGCGTGCACGCGTGGCACAGCGGTCCGAGCGGGTCGTCGTTCAGATCGCAGCCGTCGACGGCGGGCACCCACTCGTCCAGGAACCGCGAGAGGCTGCGCAGCAGCCGCGTCTTCGCCTGGCCGCGCAGTCCGAGCAGGATGAAGTCGTGGCCGCTCAGGATCGCGTTCTCGATCTGGGGGATCACGGTCCGGTCGTAGCCGATGATCCCGGGGAAGAGGGTGTCGCCCCGCCCGATGGCGGCGACCAGGTTCTGGCGCATCTCCTCCTTCACCGTGCGTGGCTGGTGTCCGCTAACTCTAAGCTGTTGAATCGTTTGTGGGCGGCTCATGGTGCTCCGTCGGGTCAGGGTTCGGGCCGTCGTTCGCGTGCGTCGAGCGTACCGTTAGATGCGTCCCGGGACAAGGTCGGCGGGGAAAACCGCGGATGGACCGGATATCAAAATATAAGTTGACCGAAACGCCCACTTTGCCGAAAATTATTAGGCGATGGTGAAAGAACGTCGAAATAAAGAAGGCAACGGCTACGTTCTGGACGGAATCGACCGGAAAATTCTCGCGCTCCTACAGGACAACGCCAAGATGCCGCAGGCCGTGGTGGCGAAGAAAGTGGGGCTGACCGCTCCATCGATCCACGACCGGATTCGAAAGCTGGAGGGCGAGGGCTACATCCGCGGATACGTCGCCGTGCTCGATCCACACAAGATGGGCCAGGAGATCACGGCGTTCGTGGAGGTCTTCGTCGAGCATCCGAAATTCGAGGACCATTTCATCAAGGCCGTGAGCACGCTGGACGAAGTGCTCGAGTGCCATCACATCACGGGCGAGTTTTCGATCCTGCTCAAGATTCGCGTCCCCGACATGGCCGCGTTTCGCCGGCTCCTGATCGAACACCTCAACACGCTCCGCGGGGTGCGCCAGACGCGCACGGTGATGGTTCTCGCCACGGCGAAGGAGCAGCGTCGCCTCCGGGTGGATGCAACGTAGGACCGCAGGTCCGATCGATAACGTAGACCACGAACCGACACAAGGAACGAGAGGAGCACACATCATGAACCCGATCAGCACCGGCGCGAGCGTCCACGTGACGCCGGACAAGGTCCACGCCACGCTCGCCAAGCACATGCTCGCCGACGGCTTCGACATGGTCCTGGATCTGGAGAAGAGCGAAGGCGTCTGGCTCCACGACGGGCGGAGCGGGAAGAAGATGATGGACTTCTTTTCCTTCTTCGCGTCGAACCCGGTGGGAATGAACCATCCCGGCATGAAGACGCCGGAGTTCCAGGCGCGGCTGCTCAAGGCGGCGCTCCACAACGTGACCAACAGCGACGTCTACACGACGGAGTTCGCCGAATTCGTGGAGACGTTCGCGCGCCACACCATGGGCGGCGGGTTCCGGCACGCCTTCTTCGTGGCCGGCGGCACGCTGGGCGTCGAGAACGCCCTCAAGGCCGCCTTCGACTGGAAGGTCCGCAAGAACTTCGCGCGCGGCTACCGCGAGGAGCGGGGCACCCGCGTGCTGCACTTCGACCAGGCGTTCCACGGCCGCTCGGGCTACACGCTCTCGCTGACCAACACGACCGACCCGCGGAAAACCGCCTACTTCCCGAAATTCGAGTGGCCGCGCGTCACCAACCCGAAGGCCGCGTTCCCGCTCACGGACGACCGGATCGCCGACGTGAAGGCGCGGGAGGCCCTCGCCGTGGCGCAGATGGAGCGCGCGTTCGCCAAGTACCCGGATGAAATCGCCGCCATCATCATCGAGCCCATCCAGGGCGAGGGCGGCGACAACCACTTCCGTCCGGAGTTCTTCCGGGAGCTTCGTCGCATCGCCGACCAGCACGAAGCGATGCTCGTGTTCGACGAAGTGCAGGCGGGCTTCGGTCTCACGGGGAAGTTCTGGGCCTTCGAGCACTACGGCGTGAAGCCGGACATGGTCGCCTTCGGCAAGAAGGCGCAGGTCTGCGGCTTCATCGCGAACGAGCGTATCGACGACGTGGCGGACAACGTGTTCCACGTGTCGAGCCGCATCAACTCGACCTGGGGCGGCAACCTGGTCGACATGATCCGCTGCCAGCGCTATCTGGAGATCATGGCGGAGGAGAAGCTGGTGGAGAACGCGGCCGCTCGCGGCGCGGAGCTCCTGACCGGTCTCGAAGCCCTGGTGAAGGAATTCCCCGAGCACGTCATGAACGCACGAGGCAAGGGCCTCATGTGCGCGTTCGACCTGCGCGACGGGGCGCTGCGGGATCAGGTGATCGCCAACGCCGGCGACATGGGGGTCGTCGTCCTTGGGTGCGGCCCGCAGTCGATCCGCTTCCGGCCGCCTCTCATCATCACCAAGGCCGAGATCGCGGAGGGACTCGACAAGTTCCGCGAGAGCATCAAGAAGGCGATCGGGCGGTAGACCGCGGCACATCGGTTGGAGGAGGAAGGGGGCGCCACGCGGCGCCCCCTTTGCCGTTGATCCCGGTACGAGGGGCGGCCCGCGCGACAGCCGCGAATTGTCGCGTCGCGCCTAGACGGAAGTCGGGGCTCGATCCCGCCGCGGGAGCGATCGCGTGAACCACGAAGCCGCGATGAGGATCGCGCCACCAATCCACAGCGGGCTGGTCGGCCCCGCCGTATCGAACGCCAGCCCGCCGAGGGACGGTCCGATGGTTCTCGCCAGGCTTCCGAGCGCCTGGTAGACGCCCAGGACCAAGCCCTGGTCGGCGGCCACCGTCGCGATGGAGGCGAGGCCGGCGAGCGAGGGGCTGGCGAGTCCGTTCCCGATCGCCACGGCCGCCAGGGTCACGAGCAACCACGCGAAGGGAGGCGCCGTCGACGCCGCGATCATGCCGGCGCCCAAGCAGAGGAATCCCCCTCGAACGAGCGCGGGCTCGCCGAACCGCTTGGCGAACATCCCCACGAGACCGCCCTGCATCACGACGATGATGATTCCCATGTACCCCAGCAGATAGCCGACGTTCGCCGCGGTCAGGCCGTACCGATCATGGCCGAATAGGGCGAAGGTCGCCTCCAGTCCGGAGAAGCAGAGCGTCGCGAGAAAGAAGAGAAGGAGAACGGGCCGCACCGCCCGCCTGGAAAACGCTTCGACGAACGCCGATCGGAGGGGCGGCCGCTCCTTTCGCCGCGCCGCGGCCTCGGCGCGGGCCGCCGCGGGAAGCGACTCCGGGAGCAGGAAGAACGCGAGCACGGCCGCGGCGAACGCCAGGGCCGCCGAGGCAAAGGCGGGAACCGAATAGCCGTAGTGGCTGAGCGCGCCGCCCATCGCCGGACCGAAGGTGAAGCCCAGCCCGAGCGCCGCGCCGATCATGCCCATCCCCTTCGTCCGCTCCTCGGGCGTCGTCGTGTCCGCGATGTACGTCTGCGCCGTCGGCAACACCGCCCCCGCGATCCCGGCCAGGATCCGGGAGGCGAAGAGGAGGGGGAGCGAGTGGGCGAGTCCGAAGACGACGTACGATCCCGCCGTCACGAGGAGGCTGCCCAGCAGGATGGGGCGACGGCCCACGCGATCCGATAGCCGGCCCCAGATCGGCGAGAAGAGGAACTGGAAGAACGAGAACGAAGAGGACAGCAACCCGACCACGAACCCGGTCGCGCCGTATTCCAGCGCGTAATAGGGGAGGATCGGAAGCAGCAGTCCGAAGCCGAGGAGGTGGACGAAGACCGTGAGAAAGAGCGCGAGGCGTGGTCCGAAACCCGGCCCGCTCGCTCCCGAGGAAGATGGCATCGCGGGATTCTACTACAATGGGCGCATGCCCCCGCCGCTTCCGCGATCCTTCTACGCGCGCGACACCGTCACGGTCGCTCGGGACCTTCTCGGATGCGTGCTCGCGCGGCGTCTTCCCGGGGGGGAGGTCCTGCGCGCCCGCATCGTCGAGACGGAAGCCTACGTCGGCGAGGAGGACAAGGCGTGCCACGCCAAGGCCGGCCGCACGCCTCGCACCGACGTGATGTACGGTCCGCCGGGAGTCGCCTACGTCTACCTGACCTACGGCATGCACCACCTGCTCAACGCGGTGACCGAGCCCGAGGGATATCCGGCCGCGGTCCTGATCCGCGCCGCGGAACCGCTCGAGGGCCTCGCGCGCATGGAACGCGCGCGTGGCACCGATCGTCCCCATCTTCTCGCGAGCGGTCCCGCGCGATTGACGCAGGCGTTCGGTCTCGACCTCCGGCACAATCGCGAGGGCCTGCGTGGCCCCGTACTGTGGATCGAGCAGGGCGCGCCCGTGGCCGAACGCGACGTCGCCACCTCCGCGCGGATCGGATGTCAGACCGCGCCCGCACCCTGGGACGCGATGCCGTGGCGATGGTACGAACGGCGTAGCCGGTTCGTCTCGCCGGGGCGCGTCCGAAACGGCGAAACTCAAGGTGGCAAACCAAGGCGGCATCGGGAATAATGGGGGTTCCCCCCGCCGTCCCGCAGGCCGGCGGGCGATTCAACTTCCTTCATCGTGCGAGGCCGACCGTGGCTGGATTCTTGAGTGAACAGAACGTGATGTGGCGGGATCGCGCACGCGCGGTCGCCGATAAGGTCGTTCGCCCGCTCGCGGCGAAATACGACGAACTCCAGGAATATCCGTGGGAGATCCGGGACGCGCTGGCGGAAGCGGGGCTCATGGGCGTCTGGATTCCCAAGGAGTACGGCGGCGCGGGCGGCGGCGTCATCGACCTCTGCCTCTGCGTGGAGGAGCTGTCGCGCGCCTGCGGCGGCGTCGGCGTCCTCTATGCCGTCAATGCGCTCGGCTCCTTCCCGATTTTGGTCGGCGGCACCGACGAACAGAAGCAGCGCTTCCTGCCCGGCATCGCCAAGGGCGAACGCCTCATCTCCTTCGGCCTGTCGGAGAAGTATGCCGGAAGCGACGCGGGCAGCCTTCACGCGCGCGCGGTCCGGGACGGGGACGATTGGGTGCTGAACGGCGAGAAGAAGTGGAACACCAACGGCGGCGCCGCCGACCTCTACACCGTCTTCGCCGTCAGCGACCCGAATTCGAAATCGCGCCGCATCAGCGCGTTCCTGGTCGAGAAGGGCACCCCCGGATTCCGGATCGGGAAGGTCGAGGACAAGATGGGCATCCGGTGCGTGCCGGTGGTCGAGCTGCACTTCGAGAACTGCCGCGTTCCCGCGAAGAATCTCCTCGGCGAAGCGCCGGGCATGGGATTCCGGCAGGCGATGCAGACGCTGGATCGCGCCCGGCCCGGCGTCGCCTCTCAAGGCGTGGGCCTCGCGGCCGGTGCGCTCGAGTTCGCGACGGTCTACGCGGGTCGTCGCGAGCAGTTCGGATCCCCGATCGTCTCGTTCCAGATGATCCAGGCGATGCTGGCGGACATGGCCACGCGCGTGGAGGCGGCGCGGCACCTCGTCTATGCGGCGGCGAAAGCGGTCGACGACGGCGCCCCCAACCTCTCGAAGCTGGCCGCGATGTGCAAGTTGTTCGCCACGGATACGGCCATGCAGGTCACGACGGACGCCGTGCAGGTGTTCGGCGGATACGGCTACATGAAGGACTACCCCATCGAGAAGTACATGCGCGACGCGAAGATCACGCAGATCTACGAGGGCACGAACCAAGTGCAGCGGCTGGTCGTCGCGCGCTCGCTCATCAAGGAGGCGCACGCGCTCAAGCACCTTCTCGATTACATCCCCAAGGAAGTCCAGCAGGGCTACAACGATCCCGACACGATCGCGAAGCGGACGGAGACACCCACGGGAGCCGCGACGAGCTAGCGATGTCGCACGGGAGCGCCATGAACGAGACGAAGACCGAGACCGGCCGGCTGCGTGCCGGGGATCGCGCGCCGGACTTCACGCTGCAGGATCAGACCGGCAAGCCCGTGACGCTGTCCTCCTTCCAGGGAAAGAAGAACGTCGTCCTCGTCTTCTACCCCGAATCCTTCACCAGCATCTGCTCCGTCCAGATGCCGGGGTACAACCAGGATCATCAGCGCTGGGAGGACCTGGAGGCTCAGGTCCTCGGCATTTCGGTCGACTCGGCGCCGGTCCACAAGGCGTTCGCGGAATACATCGGCGGCATCGACTTTCCGCTCCTGGCAGACTTCTACCCTCACGGGGCGGTCGCCGAGGCCTACGGCGTCTTGCGCGCCAACGGCGTGGCGGAACGCGCGACGATCGTCATCGACAAGCAGGGCATCGTACGGCACGTGGAAGTGCATCCGATCGGCGGCGTACCCGATCGCACTCCCGCCATCGAGGCGCTGCGGGCTCTGGGGCGCTGATGCGAGGAGTGCTCTCACTCCTCCTTGCCGCGTCCGCCGTCGTGCTGTCGCCCGCCCCGCGTGCGGGCGCGTCCGCCCCGCCTCCGGCGGACATCGATGCCGAGAGCGAGCCGATCGTCCGCGCCCTGACCGACGCCATGGGGGGCCAGGCGGCGTGGGACCAACTCCCCTGCGTTCGCTTCGACTTCGTGGTCGTTCGCGATGGCAAGGAAGCCGTGCGCGCGCGGCACTGGTGGGACAAGCGCCACGGTCGCTGCCGCGTGGAGGGGAAGGACGGCAAGGGTCGGCAGGTGACCGCGATCTTCGATCTGGCCGATCGCAAGGGGTTGGCCTTCATCGACGGCATCGGCGAGTCGGATCCCAAGCAGGTCGCCGATGTCCTGACGTTCGGCTACGAGCGCTGGGTCAACGACACCTACTGGCTGATCATGCCCTTCAAGCTTCACGATCCGGGCGTGCGGCTTCGCTACGCGCGGTCGGCGCGAACCGAGAAGGGCTCGTATGACGTCCTCGAGCTATCCTTCGCGCCGGGCACCGGTCTCACCTCCGAGGACCGGTACTGGCTCTACGTGAACAAGGAGACCCACTTGATCGATCGGTGGGAATACCTCCTCACCGGGCGAAAGCCGCCTCCCAAGGCGGCGAGTTGGGAGGCATGGTCCCGTGTGGGGACAGTCCTGCTCCCGATGCAGCGGAGATTCGAGAATTCGAACGACATGCTCCGGTTCGAAAACCTCGGAGCCCCCCAAGCCTTTGATGAAACTGTATTTACGTATTCCTCGGTTCGCGACTGAGGGCCCCGTGGGCCGCAGTTCGTAGCCGATTTGCCGCCCTGCAGACGATCCCCGGCCACTCCCCCTCCTTGAACCCTAGGCCGATTGCCGTTAGGATGCCGCCAACGCGAGTGCGGGTTTCGCCGGCCCATCCTTGGCGAACCGCTTAAATATAACTAATACAATGACATACGGGGGATTCTGGTGACTCCAGCAAGCACCAAGAAGCGTCCGGCCGCGAAAAAGGCCAAGAAGGCCGTCAAGGGCAAGGCGAAGGCAAGGACCAAGCCGACGACGGCGCGATCCAAGGTGAAAAAGGCAGCCCCCAAGGCCGGAAAATCCTCCAAGAAATCCACCGCGACGAAGCCGGCAGCGAAGGCGAAGACGAAGGCAAAGGTGAAAGCCGAGCCGCGCGCCGCGGCGGGCGCGGCATCCGCGGCCGCCCGGGCGAAGCCGGCCGCCGCGCCGCGTTCCGCGTCGAAGAGCCGGGCGGCGGCCGCCACCGCGTCGGGAACCGCCACGCCGTCCCCGATGCCTCCGCCGTCCCGTCGCAGGCCGAAGCCGGGGTCTCCCGATTGGCCGGGTGAGAACCTCACCGTCGGCATGGAGGCGCCCGACTTCTCGCTTCCCAGCACCGGGGGCAACCGGGTCACGATGAGCGAGTTCCGGGGAAGGCGCGTGGTCCTCTATTTCTATCCGAAGGACGACACGCCCGGTTGCACCATGGAGGCCTGCGCGTTCCGCGACAACATCGACCGGATCGTGGCGAAGGATGCGGTCATTCTGGGAATCAGCCTCGACGACGAGCTGAGCCACCAGCGATTCGCGCAGAAGTACAACCTCCCGTTCCCGTTGCTATCCGACGTCGATGCGGCCATCTCGCGGCGCTACGGCACGTACAAGGAGAAGAACCTCTACGGGCGTACTTTCTGGGGGATCGAGCGGACGACGTTCGTCATCGATCGCGACGGAAAGGTGGAAAACGTATTTCGGCGCGTGAAGGTCGAGGGGCACGCCGAAGAGGTTCTCGCCACGCTCTCGGTCTGACGTGCGTCGCACGAAGATCGTCGCCACCCTGGGCCCCGCCTCGGCGGATTCCCGCGTCCTGACGCGCATGATTCGCGCCGGCCTCGACGTCGCGCGTCTCAATTTCTCCCACGGCACCGCTCGCGACCATCGAAGGGCCGTCCGGCTCCTGAACGCCGCCGCGCGCAAGGCCGGCCGCGAGGTCGGCGTCCTGCTCGACCTTCAGGGGCCGCGCATCCGCATCGGCGAGCTCGAAGGCGGCACGGTTCGGGTCTCCGCGCGCGACGAGGTGCTTCTTCGATCGTCGCGCCGCCGGGGCACCGCCACGGAAATACCGATCGACTATCCGGGGCTCCTCAAGGACATCCGCGTCGGCGATCGCGTTCTCATCGATGACGGATTGGTGGAATTGCGCGTCCTGGGCCGCGCGCGGGGCGGGCTCCGCGCCAAGGTGGTCCGCGGCGGCGCCATCTCGGATCACAAGGGGGTCAACTTCCCGGGCGTCCGTCTCGGCGTTCCCGCGCTGACCGCGAAGGACCGGCGGGATCTGGCCCTGGGCCTCACGCTCGGGGTCGACTTCGTGGCGCTTTCCTTCGTACGCGGCCCCGAGGACATCCTGGGCTTGCGGCGGCTCCTCCGTCGGTCGCAGCATCCGCCCCTCGTCATCGCGAAGATCGAACGGCGCGAGGCGATCGAGAATCTCGAGTCGATCCTCGACGTCGCCGACGGCGTGATGGTGGCGCGCGGCGATCTGGGCGTCGAATTTCCGACGGAGCGCGTCCCGATCTTGCAAAAGCGAATCATCGACCGCGCCAACCGGCACGAAGTGCTGGTCATCACGGCGACCCAGATGCTCGAATCGATGGTGCACGCCAGTCGCCCGACCCGGGCGGAGGCGACCGACGTGGCGAACGCCATTTTCGACGGCACCGACGCCGTGATGCTGAGCGCCGAAACCGCCGTGGGACGCTTTCCGGACGCCGCGGTGGCGACGATGGCCCGCATCGCGACGGAGGCGGACGAATTCGCGGCCTCGACGCGGGTCCCGCGTCGCGCCGACGGGATCACGCTTCAATCGCCGACGCACGCCCTGGCGCACACCGCGTATCAAGCCGCCCGGGAGATCCGGGCGCGATCGCTCGTGATCTTCACGCACACGGGGTATGCGGCGCGGCTGGTCAGCAAGACGCGCCCGACGCAGCCGATCCTGGCGCTCTCGCCGCTCCGATCGACCCGCCGGCGACTTTCGCTCGCGTGGGGGGTTCAGGTCGTGCGGGTTCCGATGTGGCGCACCGCCGAAGGAATGGTCGAAGCGGGGCTTCGGATCCTGATCCGGGCGCGATACCTCCGCCACGGCGACTGGGTCGTGGCCATGGCCGGAACGACGACCCGCTCCGGCGGGACGAACTTGCTTCGCATTCTCCAACAGGGGCGCCCTCCGGACCGACCGCGCGGCGCGCCCCTGAAACGACCGTGACGCAACGATGCCCGACGCGCCCGTTTGGTCCGGCGCGGGCCGCACGCACTTCCCTTCACCACAAGGAGCGAATCATGCGCCGAAGCGATCGAACCATCATCGTCGCCCTGACCGCCTTTTTGCTTGCCGTGCCGCTGGCCCCGAACGCCCGCGCCGACACGGCGATCGGGTTTCGTGGCGGATTGAGCATCGATCCCGACCAGGTGTTGGTCGGCCTCCATATCCAGCCGCCGCCGGTGGGGCGCAACCTGTACGTCGTACCGAGCGGCGAGGCCGGATTCGGCGACGATGCGTTCACGCTCTCCTTCAATGGCGATCTGCAATATCAGTTCGGCGCGGGCCAGGACGTCCGGCCCTACGCCGGCGGTGGACTGTCGCTCTACTACTACGACCGCGATGGGGGGGGAAGCGACTCGGAGTTCGGTGTCAATGCCTTGGGAGGACTTGTGTTCGCTCGCCAGAGCGGCAGGCCGATCTTCCTGGAGATGAAACTAGGGCTGACCGATAGAATGCCCGACTGGAAGTTCCTCGTGGGCCTCATGTTCCGATAGGGAGCGGGATTGACACCCGCCCTTCGACGGCGGTAAACTTAAATGCTGAAATGGGTGCATCTTCGGGCCCAAAAGCGCATCCAAGCGACGGGCATGAGGATTGCCTGTTTTCAGGCGCGTAGCCAGAGCGAATTCCAGCTTCGGAGGAAATCACGGACATGGTCAACCTGAGCGAAAAAGCCGCGGTCGAACTCAAATCCATCATGGATCAGAACGGCGGAACGTTCGTGGGGGTCCGTGTTTTCGTAGCCGGCGGAGGCTGTTCCGGTCTCCAGTACGGCATGCAGATCGCGGATGAGCCGCCCACCTCGGACGATCTCGTCTTCGAGCACGGGGGCGTGAAGGTCATCGTCGATTCGCAAAGCCACCAGCACCTCGAGGGCTCGTCCATCGATTTCGACGACTCCCTGCAAGGCGGCGGCTTCAAGATCAACAACCCGAACGCCGTCAGTTCGTGCGGCTGCGGCAACTCCTTCTCCGAATCCGAGGAGGGAGCGAAGGGCGGCGGCGGGTGCGGCAGCGGCGGATGCGGTTGCGGAGGCCACTAGGCTCCGGCCCCATCGAACGGTAGACTCGACCGGCGTCCCGGAAACGGGGCGCCGGTTTTGGTTTCTGGACCCGGACGGGGGAACGGCGTGCCCGAATTCCACAAGGTGGCGAAGACGGCGGACGTCGTCGAGGGGAAGGGGACGATCGTCGCGGTCGACGACCTGAAGATCGCGCTCTTCCGGTGCGAGGGGACGATCTACGCGATTCGCAATCAGTGCCCCCACATGGGCGGCGACCTCGGCGATGGAACCCTGGAGGGCGACATCGTCCGGTGTCCCTGGCACGGTTGGCCCATCAACGTGAAGACGGGGCAGCACCCGCAGGCGCCCGTCGTCGCGGTGCGCACGTACCCGGTCCGGGTGGAGGGAGACGACGTCCATGTCGCACTCTGAGGCCGCGAGCCCACTCGCCGCGGACACGGCGTTTCGCGCCGACCGCGCCCGGCGGCGCTTCGCGGCGCTGCGGCGGAGCGATGCGCCGCACTTCTTCGACAACGCCGCGGGCGCCCAGGTGCCCGACGAGGTCGTGGCCGCCATGCGCGAGCACTTGGAGCATCGAAACGTGCAACGCGGCGGCCGCTACGATCGCTCGCGCGCCGTCGATGCGATGATCCTGGCCACGCGCCGTCGCCTCGCGGCCTGCCTTGGCGCCGAGGGGCCGGAGGAGATCATCTTCGGCCTGAATGCGACGTCGCTGACGCGCATCGCCGCGGAGGCCGTCCGCTCGAAATTGCGCCCGGGGGACCGCGTCGTGGTGACGCGGCTCGATCACGAGGCGAACGTGGGTCCCTGGCTGCGGCTCGAGCGCCACGGCATCGAGCCGCGCTGGTGGAACGTCCGCGGCGACGCCGACGCGCGTCTGGATCTCGACGACCTGGAGACCATGCTGCGCGAGGGCGGCGTCCGACTCGTCGCCCTCCCCTACGCGTCGAACATCAGCGGACGGATCGTCGACGTCGCGGCGGCCGCGACGCTCGCGCGCGCGCACGGGGCGTGGACCTACGTGGACGCCGTCCACTACGGGCCCCACGGCCCCATCGATGCGCGTGCGGTTGGCGCGGACTTCCTGGTCTTCTCCGGATACAAGATCTTCGGCCCTCACATGGGGTTCCTTTGGGGACGACGCGAGCTGTTGGACTCGCTCGACGCCGTGCGGGAGCATTTCATCCCGGCGACCGCGCCCTATGCCTACGAGGGTGGCACGCAGAACTTCGAGGCGATCGCGGGCATGGCGGGCGCCCTTCACTACCTGGCCACGGCCGAAGCGGACGCACCGCCCCCGCCGCCGCCGGCCGAATCGTGCGACGAGGCCGGGGCGGCCGCCTTCGGCGCGGCGTTTCATCGATCCATGGCCCGCATCCGGGCCTATGAGATCGATCTCGCGGCCCGGCTCGTGCGGGCGGTGGCATCCACTCCGGGCGCCACGATCCTCGGTGACGCCGACCCCGGGCGCGCCGACGGGCGGGTTCCCACCGTCTCCTTCACGGTTCGAGGCAGGCAGCCCGCCGCGGTCGTGGACCACCTGGCGTCGCACGGCATGCACGCCCGCGATGGCCACATGTACGCGCCGCAGCTGCTGCGCGCGGCGGGATTCGACCCCGACTCGGGCGTCGCCCGGGTGAGTCTCTGCCACTACAACACCCCCGCCGAGGTCGAGCGGCTGGGTCAGGCACTACACACGCTGTAGGGAGGCCATGGGCGCCGGTTCGTTCCTTCAAGACCTCGTCATCACGCTGACGGCGGCGCTGCTGGTGCTGCTGCCGAGCCGGAAGCTCCGCGTTCCTTCCGCCGTCGGGTTCATGCTCACGGGCATTCTGATCGGTCCCGGCGGGTTCGGTCTCGTCGGCGACCCGCACCACGTCGAGACCCTCGCCGAAGTCGGCGTGGCCGTCCTCCTCTTCATGATCGGATTGGAGTTCTCCTTCGCGCGCCTGCGTGAGATTCGCCGCGCCTTCCTGCTGGCGGGTCCGCTCCAGGTCCTCGGCTCGATGGCCGTGACCGCCGCGCTCATCCTGGCCCTCCCGCTCGGCGCCAGCGCGGCCACCGCGCTCTTCGCGGGCATGCTGGTCGCGCTCTCCTCGACCGCGATGGTGCTACGGCTGCTGGGCGAACGGGGCGAGACGCATGCGCCCCAGGGACGCCTTCTCCTGGGAATCCTCCTCTTCCAGGACGTCGCGATCGTGCCGATGCTGATCCTGATTCCCATCCTCGCGGGACAGAGCACGCTGGCGCTGGGTCCGGGACTCCTGATCGGCGCCGCATCGGTCATCGGTCTCTTCCTTCTCGCGCGCTACGGGATGCCGCGCCTGGTGAATGCCGTGATCCGCAGCGGCGTACGGGAGCTCTACGTCATGATGGCGGTGGCGGTCTGCTTGGGGGCGTCGCTCTTGACCGGCGCGCTGGGACTGTCGCCGGCGCTCGGCGCCTTCGTCGGCGGCGTCCTGGTCAGCGAATCGGAGTACGCGCACCAGGTCGTTTCCGAAATCCTTCCATTCCGGGATCTCTTCAGCAGCGTCTTCTTCATCTCGATCGGCATGCTCGTGGTCCCCACCGCGATCGTATCGATGGGAGCCTCGATCGGCGGCTGGCTCCTGGTGACCCTGGCGATCAAGGCGCTCGTGGCGGCGTCGATCGTGCGCCTCCTCGGTTTTCCGCTTCGCATCGCCGTGATCGTGGGTATCTCGTTGGCGCAGGTCGGAGAATTCTCCTTCGTCGTGGCCGGCATCGGATTCGGCCACGGACTCATGACGCCCGACCTCTACCAGCAGTTCATCGCCGTTGCCGTCATCTCGCTCATCCTGACGCCGTTCCTGTTCCGCTGGGCGGAGTGGGCCGGGACGCGCACGGCGCAGCAGGGGCCGCTTCCCCCACCCGAGGTCGTCCTGGACGCCCACGTCTCCGGCGCCGCCGTGCCGCACGTCGTCCCGGCAGGCCCCGGCGCACCCGACGATGGGAGAAGCGAAGGGGGCGTCGATGGGCTGCGCGATCACGTCATCGTCGCCGGATACGGGGTCAACGGCCGGAACATCGCGCGCGTCCTCCAGGAGGTGGGCATCCCGTACGTCGTGCTGGAACTCGATACCGCCATCATCCGTCGCGCGCGCGCGGGGGGCGAGCGCGTCGTCTTCGGGGACGTCTCGCGGATCGAGGGCCTGCACGCCAGCGGATTGGACCACGCTTCCGTGCTCGTGCTCGCGATCTCGGATCCGTCGGCCACGCGCTTCGCGGTGCTCCAGGCGCGGCGCGACAACGCGCGGGTCTTCATCATCGCGCGGACGCGGCTGGTGGCCGAGGTGGAGGAGCTCTACCGGCTGGGCGCCGACGAGGTGATCCCCGAGGAGTTCGAGACGTCCATCGCGGTCGTCGGCCGCGTGCTGCGTCGCTTCCACGTGCCGACGAACGTCGTCCGGATGCAGGAGCAGGCGCTCCGTCGCGAGGGATACTCGTTCCTGCGGGGCGGGGACGTGACGGGGAGCCTGATGGCCTCGGTGTCGCGGATGATCGAAGGCGCCACGACCGACACGTACTACCTGGAGACCGGATCGCCGGCGGTGGGAAAGACGCTCGCGGAATTCGATCTACGGGAGAAGACCCGCGCCCTCGTGATCGCGGTCGTGCGACACGGCGCGCACACGCTGGGTCCCGGCCCCGACTTCCGCCTCGAAGCCGGGGACGTGCTCGTCCTGGTGGGGGACCACCAGGCGCTGGAAGCGGCCTTCCTCGCGCTCGACGGCGGGCACGCCTAGGCTCGCTACGCGGTGGCGGCTACCGCCGGCGGACGATCGGCGTCCGCACCGTCCGCGTCCACCGTTCGCCGCGCGTAGGTCCACGTCGCCCAGCCTACGAAGGCGATGACGGCGACGCTCTCCAGCGTGTAGCGCATATCGTAGTAATACGTCTGGAACTCGATGAACTGGGTGACCCCGGCCAGAATCAAGAGTCCGATCGGGATGCTCGCACGCTTGGGTCCGAGCAGCGCCGCCGCCGTCAGGAACGAGAAGTAGTAGCACGTCATCTCCAGGAAGACGGGGATCACTCCGAATCCGAACGCCGCCAGCACCCACCAATCCATTTCCCGCCGTGCGATCACGAAGAGCAGCGCGACGTAGCCGAGCACGAGCGCGATGAAGAGGGGCAGGGCGATCGGTCCCCGGAACGCCTGCTTGCGCGCCTCCCGAAACTTGTGAAACGGATCCTCCTGGGTCGGATCGTACGAGAACTTCTGACGCGTCTCCCAGCGAAACGCGACGATGGTGTGGAGTCCCATGTTGTTGGTCAGGGGCGTGTCCGCGTGCTTCCGCGTGTTCTTCACGAATTCCGGCCATGCCTGAAATCCGCCCGCGACCATGCTGGAGGCGGGGATCAGGATCGCGACGGCGGCCGCCGCGCCGAGGACGATCCGCGCGCCGGTGCGATCGAGACGACGTTCCCGGAGCAGCACCCAAATCATCCGCAAGCCGATGGCGGCGAAGAAGCCCGCCGGAAAGACGCGAAGCAGGGTCGAGACCGCGAGGCTGGCGCCGGCCCAGGCGGGCATGCCGCGTCGAAGCAGACAGATGCCGGCCATCGCGAACAGGAACCAATCCTGTCGCAGAAAGCCGCCCCCCGTCCAAAAGTAGAGCGCCGGTTCATTCGTGCCGAAGAAGAGCGCCGCCACGCAGGCGACCCGCCATCCGAACGCCCACGTGATGAGCCCGAAGGCGATCAGCAGGAGCACCGGATCGATCCACGCGAGGAAGCCGTCGATCAGACCGTTGGAGGCTGGCCCCAGATTCGACAGCAGGGTTCCCGCGACGTTCCACATCGGCGACGGGTTGTACCCGTGATCCTGGAGCGCGTGTTCCCAGGCCCCGATGTCCATGCGATCGCGGAAGTAGGCGATGTCGTGCTTGAACTCATCCCACCGCGCGGGGCTGAAGGGGCGGACGAAGCCTTTCTTCCAGTGCTCCGGGTCCTCGAGCACGTAGGCCGCGGAAACGCGCTCGTTCTCGCGGAGATTCCGAATCTTTCGGAGTTCCACCCGGCGTCGGAATCCCTGCTCGGCCTCCGCGACGTTGGCGGCTTCGTAGAGTCCGGTGTAGCCGAGTTCGGGAAAGTACTTCGCGCCGACGTAGTAGTGGAAGAACTCGTGGACGTGGACGCGCTTCGGGAAGTGGAATCCGCCCCAGTTGAAGTACCCCGTGAACCCCAGGATGCCCAGCGCCAGAAGGAGCCCGTCCCGAAGCCGCCGATGGCGGTCCGGGACGCCGCCCTGTCGCAGACGCCGCCCCCAGAGAAGGAGCGCCGCCCCCGCGAACGCGAGCATCATCTTGATCTCGTTGGAAACGCCGCGCGTGATGCGAAACGCGGAGCGAGGTTCGTCCCCGGTGGTGGAGGGCTCCGGCGCGGTGACGAGCGCGAAGACCGGCGGCCACATGGCCGGAATGGTCTCGAAGAGCCGGATCTCGGAGACGGACGTCCCCCCCAGGCCGGTCGGCTCGCCGAATCGCACGTACCGACCGTGCGCGCCGAAGAGCGGCGTGTAGCGCGCATGCATCCCGCTCCGGCCGGCCATCGCCTCCGACTTCGGGACCTTCCAAACCTCGCGGAACGCGACGCCGTCGTCCGAAACCTGGAGCGAGTAGTCGTGGCGTCCGTCGGCCTGAACGTAGACGGCCGCGAGCGGCGTGTCGGCGCCCAGGTCGAACGTCAGCGACGCGGCCGCGGACGCGAATCCGATGCCGTACGCCGCGTCGGGCCGGCCGCCCTCGGCGACGACCTTTCCGTCCAGCACGAGGTGCGTCGGGCCCTGGACGTCGAGCGAATCGATCAGGCGCGCCCGTTCGAGGAGCGTGGGCCGGGCCGACGCCGGCGCCGACTCCTGGGCGCGGGCGGCCGTGGCCAGGAGGAGCGCGAGACCTGCGGCGAGCCAAATGCGCGTTCGAAGATTCATCCCTACCTCGTTCGCGGGCGGGCGAGCCGGCGCCGCGGGCTACGCCCCGGGCAAGACCCCCAGCCAGTCGCGCAGGAGAAACTGCACACGGGCGATGAGGAGCGACACGCGGGCCATCACCGTGTAGCCGAACGAGGCGCCGAAGGCGACCATCAGGAACCAGATTCCGACGCGGGCGGACGCCCCGTGGAGTCCCCGGTGCGGCGCGGAGAAGAAGAAATAGGCGAGCACGGTGAGGAACCCGATCAGGATCAACGCGGAATTGATCGCGCCCCAGCCCGGCTGCCACGGCTTCGTGGCGTCGGCCAGCTGGGCGAAAATCTGCGCCTGCATGTAGGCCGGCACGGCGATGCCGGAGTAGATCCCCACGTAGAAGGCAAGCGCCCAGCGGGACGCGCTCGACGTCTTCTCCGCGAGGCGCCCGAGCAGCATGATCCCGAGCGCGAGCGGAACGAGCGGCAGGAGATTGCCGCGCCCCAGCGGCCGAATCATGTTCGGTACGAGAACGTTCTGGTACTGCACGGCCAAAAGGTACCCCGCGGCGGCGCCGACGAAGAGGTGCTCCGCGAAGCGATAGAACGGATTGTCGCGGTAGAGGAACGAGAAGACGCAAAGCGTCAGGAGGGCCATGATCCAGGTGTCGACGCTATGGCTCACGGCTGCCTCCGCCTGACGACGCACCGGGGCCACGGCGCAATCCACCGGTGGTCAGGAGCGCCACGTTGCCGAGGATGACCAGGATCACGATCACGACGTGGACCATGCTCTGGGCGTCCATGCCGCGCCGCGCGTCGCCGAAGAGGCCGGCCAGCCGCTCGTACTCGGCCGCGCCCTTCATGCCGCCCATCAGGCCGAGCAACTGTCCCGACGACAGGTACGGGTAGTAGTCGGTCGCCATGACCGCGGTGCAGCCGAGCAGAAGGGGCTTGTGGTAGCGCGTCGCGGCGATCCGGATGTAGTAGTCGGCGATGGCGGAACCCGACAGGTTGATGACCAGCGGAAAGTCGGCGTAGGCGTTCAGGTTCGCCATCAACGGAATGTCGTCGATCGGCGTACCCCAGAAGTCCTCGGGGAACATGGAGCGGATGCTCTCGCCGAGGCCGAGGATCACGGACTGGCTCCCCGACTTGTATCCCAGGAACACGAAGTCGACATCGCGCTTCTTTCCTTCCGCCTCCGACGCGATGGCCAGCGCCCGCTCGATCAGCCCGGGGCCCGCGGGGTAGAGCGTCAGGATCACGGGCTTCAGGTTCCGTCGGAAACAGTGCCGCAGGACCGCGATCGACATCGGTTGCAGCTCCGCCATGATGTCCGGCTCGTAGTCCAGGGAAAGGAGCACGGGCGATCCCTCGGGAACCGACTCCACCGCGTCGTAGAACGCCTGGACGCGCGGCGTCGGCGTCACGGGCAGGTTGACGGGGAAGAGAAGCGGCACCGCCGTCGCCAATCCGACCAGGACGAAGATCCAGCGCCGATCGAGGCGGAGCAGCCGCCGCCAGAGACCCCCGTCGGCCATGATCAGGCCTTCCCCATGTAGGAGCGGTCGATCCCGAGAATGATCTTCAGCGCGGTGGCCACCGCGCCGAGCCCGACGCCGATCGCCACGCCGCGCTTGGCGGCCAGGTTCGGAACGTCCAGCAGCCACTCGGTGAGCGGCGGGAAGCCCGACCAGACGAACTCTCCGATCGAGACGCGTCCGAACATCATGATCAACGCGGTGGCGAGAAGGAGCGTCGCCTCGGTGTTTCGCGCGCGAAAGGCGCGGAACGCGGCCGATGCGATGAAGAACGCGAGCAGGGCGAACATCGTCGAGGCGAGCGGCGCGTTCACGGCGTTGTAGATCCGGTTCACCAACGTGCCCTCCTCGACGCCTTGCACGACGCCCGCGACCGTGATCACCACGAGGGCGGCCACGGTGACGAAGCTGTACTTCGCCTGGGAGCCGCCCGCCCGCACCTTGTTGCCGTGGAGGACGAGCAGCGAAATCGAACCGAGGGCGAGGGCGAACGCATAGACGATGTTGGCCCAGTCGAGCAGCTGCGTCTGGACCTGCTGGGCCCGGTAGTGCGGAATGAAGAAGATCGCGATGAGCATCGCGCCGACGAGGAAGGTGAGAACGAACGGGCCCTGGCGCATGATCTCTCTCGGTCGTCCCCTAGCTGGTCTTGAGCAGCTTGTCGATGTCGGTGTAGCCGAAGAACGTCGCGACCACCGCGGCCACGACGACGATCGCGGCGAGGATCTTCGCCCAATCCTGGGCGGTGATCGTGGCCAATTGCACCGGCTCGCGGCCCAGGTAGGCGCTGGCCGCGTAGAGCTCCTCGCCGAGCAACGTGTAGTCGCAGGAACAGACGAAGAACGGAAGCTGGGTGACCTGATCGCAGCCGGCGATCTGAATCGCGCCGGTCTCGTTCCCCGTCTCGGCCAGGAACAGCGACTCGGCGTACCACGATCCCATGTAGACGTTGGCCGCCGGCCGCTCGCGAAGCATGAGGCCGGTCACGGCCGCCACGTACGCGAACTGCGCCGCCGCCACGTACTGGACGGTTCCCGACCGGTAGGAATCGAGGCGGCCGGCCTGCGTGTAGGCCTCGCGCGTGGCGCTGTCGATCAGCACCGCGACCACCGGGTCATAGCAGGGCACCAGCAAGCCGCACCCCATGTCGGCGACGCGCCGGGCGACGCGGCTCGAGATCGTGACGGCGGCCAGGGTCCCGACCTCGCTCATGTCCCCCAAACCCGGAAGATAGAGGACCGGTCGTCCCATTTCGGTGGCGCGTCCGATCGCCTCGTCCAGCGCTTGGAGCGCGGGAAGCGTGCGAATGTAGAGACCGCTCGGGGCGCGTCGCGCCCGGCGGAGGTTCACGAATAGGAATAGGATGAATAGCGAGAGACCGACGAGCAGATTGATGCGGTTCGGGTCGAACCAGCGGACGTCGAGGGCTTCGTCCATCGGCGGACGCTAGCACGGCCTCGCGTGCGGGGTCAACGGCTCGGCGGCGTCTTCGGGTCGGGAGGGGCGTCTTCCTGGAAGAACTCCGCCAGGCGTCGCGCCGCCGACGGATCGATGCGTTGCAACACGCGGCGCTCCTCGGCCGCTCGGGTCTTGTCTCCCAGACGAAGGTAGGCGAGGGCCAGATTCATGCGTGCCTGGGAGGTCGTCGGAGAAAGCTCGACGGCCTTCGCGTACGCGTCGCGCGCCTCGGGCAGCATTCCCTGGCTGCCGTAGAGCGCGCCGAGGTTGTTCCACGCTTCGACCATCGTGGAATCGACCGCGAGCGCGCGCCGGTAGGCCGCGGCCGCGCCGTCGATGTCCTGCGCGGCGGCGAGCGAGACGCCGTAGTTGTACCAGACGACGGCGCTCGTCGAGTCGATGGTGACCGCGCGGCGGGAGGCGACGAGCGCCTCCTCCATCTTCCCCTGCTGCGCCAAGGCGTCGCCCAGGTTGGCCCACGACTCCGCGTTGTCCGGCGTCAACGCGACGGCGCGGCGCGCGGCGGCCTCGGCCTCCTCCCAACGGCCCAGGGACCCCAGGGTCAGGACGCGACGCGTATGCGCCTCGGCGAGCGTCGAGTCGCGCGCGAGGGCGCGATCGAGCTCGGCCAGCGCCGACGCCGCGTCGCCGATCGCCGCGTGCTGTTCGGCGAGCTGGAGGTGCGGCTGTGGATCCGATGGGTCGGCATCGGCGGCGGCCTGGAGCAGCGAGACGTTGTTCCGCCACGCCGGAATCCGCGCCGTCGTGGCGACGCCGGCGGCGGCCGCGAGGAGCACGCCGGCGATCACGACGGGCAGCGGGGAAAGGCGGGACGACAGCCAGACCAGCACCGAGCCGGCGAGAACGCAGAAGCCGGCGGACGCGAGATAGGCGGATCGCTCGGACACGTAGGCCGTGGTCAATCCGGGAAACGGCAGCGCCGGGAGCAGGCCCAGCACCAGAATCACGAGCCCCACCCGCGCGGCGGCGTCGTGGCGACGCCACCATCCGATCGCTGCGAGCGCCACGAAGCCGGCCAGGGTCACGCCCCAGGCGGCGAGGTTCGCGGCGTCGGCCGCCGAGAGGGATCGCATGGCGTTCAGGGGGTAGGGCCAGAGGAAGAGCTTCAGGTACGCCCCCGCCGCCAAGGGAAGAGCGGCCAGCTCGTGGCCCGGCGCGATGCCGCGCTCCACCCACGTCGCGACGTGCGCCGCGGGGAACGCGACGCGGAGAAGGCTCGTCACGATCCAGATCACGAGGAATCCCGCGTAGTGCGACCGCCGCGGCCCGGCGGGAACGCGCTCCGGACCCCAGCGGTCCAGTCCCCAGAGGATGAAGGGGACGACGAGCGCCGTGTCGTCCGTCAGGGCCGCCAAGGCGTAGAGTCCATACGCCCACCAGATCGATCGCGATCGGGCGCCGTGCGGGCCGCGAAGCGTCGGCGTGCGCGCCGCCAGAACCGCCGCGATGGAGAAGACCGCCGCGATCATCGCGGGGCGGCCGGTCGCGTACACCACCGACTCGATGTGCACGGGGTGGGCGCCGAAGGCGAGCGCGATCACGAACGCGATGACGGCGGAGAGGCCGACGTGGGTCGCGAGAAGAAAGACGAGCCAGGTCCCCACCGCGTGGGCGATCAGGCCCGTGAAGTGGAAGAGCGCGGGATTGCCGGCCCCCAGCCACCACTCGCCGCGCTGCAGCCATCCGATGAACGGCCGGAATCCCTCGACCGCCGCGCCGCCGGCGCCGTGGCTCGCCACGAGGAGGGCGTCGTCCCACGTCCACCCGTGCTGCAGCGCGGGCAGGTAGAGGAGCCCGGCCACCAGCGCGGCCAGGATGCCCAGCGCGTCGGCGTTTCGCCGCGGGAGCGCGGCCTGCTGTGGCGCCGAAGCGCCTCCCTTCGGGGCTTCCTTCCTGTTCGGCACGGCGGTAGAGTGCCCGTGACGGCGTCTCGTTGCAAGCGCATCGTGCGCGAAGGGTCGACGGCCCCGCGCGCGACCGTGCCCTCAGGGAAGGGAGGCTTCGCATGGCGGATGTCATGGACGAGAGAATCCGGGCGATTCAGGTCACGGCAGGCATCGGCTTCACGCTGGGCGCGATTCTCGTCGCCCTCTCGTTGTTCCTCTATCCGACCCTTCCGCCGGCCAACGAGACCAACCTCGTGGTCGACGCCCTCTCCAAGCAGGGGGCCGGCGGGTGGATGATGCTTCACGCGGTTCTCGTCCTCGGTTTCGTGCTGGTGGCGATCGGATTCACCGCGTACGGGTTCCTGCTCCACCTGAAGGGCTCCTCCGGCGCGGCGGCCGTCGCCACGGCCTGCGCCCTGGTCGGCGCGACGCTCTGGGCGGGCTTCCTGTCCGCCGAGTTCTTCGTGCACGGCTTCCTGATGAACCTGATTTCCATCGAGCCGGGTCTGGGAACGATGCTGTTCAGCATCTACTGGTTCTGGAAGCTGGGGGCGATCGCCGTCGGCGCCGCGCTTCTCTTCGCGGCCGTCGTGGCCGCCGGGTGGGGGGGCCTGACGCGGAAACTCCAGCCGGCCTGGCTTGGCGGCGGCGGCATGCTCTTCGGCGCCATCGGCCTCATCGTCTACGGACTCGATTTCCTCGCCGCGAGCGCCACCGGGGCGCCGATCAACCCGATGCGAAATCCGGCGGTCCGTTTCGCGGTGGGCCTGCCGCTCCAGCTCTGGCTGGTCGGCCTCGGCGCGATGCTCCTGTCGGAGTGGTGGTCCAAGGCGGCGGGGAGCGTCGCCCCGGGAAGCGGCCGACGCGATACGGTGCGCACGACGGGCCGGGCGCCGATGGCCGCCACGGATCAGAAGCCGGGGCTGGAGCGGCAGAAGCCGTCCGCGCCGGCGCCGCCGCCCGTGGACGACCCGAAGCCGCTGCCGCCGCCGATTCCGTGATCCGGCCCCCGGGGCGCTAGGGCGTCGGCGGGGCGCCGTGGAGCATGGAGCGGACGATCGGCGAGAGGCCCGCGAAGAACGACTCCACCGCGATGACCATCACGATCAGTCCCATGAGTCGGGTCAGCACCTTGTTGCCGCTGGACCCGATGCGGGACAGGATCCGCTGCCCGTTGACCAGGATCAAGAAGGTCAGGGCGATGACGAGGAACATCGCGACGAAGAGCTCGACCCGGTGGAGCACCGTGCGACTCTCGTTCATCAGCAGGATCACGCTCACGATCGTGCCCGGCCCGGCCAACATGGGCGTTCCGAGGGGCGTGATGGCGATGTCCTCGACGAACGCGGCGGCCGACTCGTCGTCGTGCTTGGTGCGCGTGGGACGGCCCTGCAGCATTTCGAATCCGATGAGGAAGAAGAGCACGCCGCCCACGATGCGCATGCTGTCGGTCGAGATGTGGAAGAACTGGAAGATGAACCGCCCGCCCACCGCGAACACCAGCATGATCAGAAGCGCCGTCGTCGTCGCCCGCAGCGCGGCGCGGCGCGCCTGGGGCGGGGAGAGGGTCGAGGTCATCGCCAGGTAGATCGGCACGACGGGAAGCGGATTCACCATCGTGAAGAGCGTGACGAAGCAGAGAATCGCGAATTGGGGGCTGGCCTCGATCATGCCGGGAGACTACAGGAGGCGCGTCGCCCAGGTCCATCGCGTGGGCGCGTCCGGAGCGCCCGCGCGATCGAACAGGCATTGACCCCCGCCCGCGCGCCGCCCACTATCACTCGCCGTGACTCCGTTCGAAGTCTTCGCCACCATCACGACGCTGGCCGGCCTCTTCAGTTGGATCAATCATCGCTGGATCCGGCTCCCCACGACGATCGGGTTGATGGTGATCTCGATGGGCGCCTCCCTGGCGCTCGTGATGCTGCACGCCCTGGGGCGTTTTCAGGCCGATCCGCTGATTCCCGTGCTGCGCGGCGTCGACTTCCACGACGCGCTCCTAAACGGCATGCTCGGCGCCCTCCTCTTCGCCGGGGCGCTCCATCTGAAACTCGACGATCTGCTCTCCCAGAAATGGGCGATCGCGATCCTCGCGACCGGCAGCGTGGTGATCTCGACGCTGATCGTCGGCATCGGTTCCTGGGCCATCTTCCATCTGTTCGGCATCGCCATTCCGTTCGTCTACTGCCTCCTGTTCGGCGCGCTGATCTCGCCGACGGATCCCATCGCCGTCGGCGCCATCCTCCGCAAGGCGGGCGTGCCGCGCTCGCTGGGGATCAAGATCACCGGCGAATCGCTCTTCAACGACGGATTCGGCGTCGTGATCTTCGTGCTGGTCCTCGGCGTGGCGACCGCGGGGGAGGCGGCGTCCTTCTCCCACGTCGTCCGGCTGTTCGTCACGGAAGCCGGCGGCGGAATCCTGTACGGCCTCGTCGTCGGCTGGATCGTCTACCGGTTGTTGAAGGAGGTCGATCAGTACGACGTGGAGATCCTGATCACGCTGGGGCTGGTGACGGGCGGATACGCCCTGGCCCACAGGCTCCACGTGTCGGGGCCGCTCGCCATGGTGGTCGCGGGCTTGATGATCGGAAACCAGGGGCGCGTCTACGCCATGTCGGCCCGGACGCAGGAGCGCCTCGATTCGTTCTGGGAGCTGGTCGACAACTTCCTGAACGCCGTGCTCTTCGTCCTGATCGGCCTCGAGGTCGTGCTCCTGGACTACGCGCCGCTCGCGCTCGTGGCGGGATTTCTCCTGATTCCGCTCGTTCTGACCGCCCGCTGGATCAGCGTCGGCATCCCCATCACGCTGCTGCGAAGGCTCCGCCTGGCCGTGAGTCCGCACGCCGTGAAGATCCTCACCTGGGGCGGACTGCGCGGTGGAATCTCCGTCGCGCTGGCGCTCTCGGTTCCCCCGGGGAAGTACTACGACCTGATCCTCACCGGCACGTACATCGTCGTCGCCTTCTCCATCATCGTGCAGGGGCTCTCGACGGGCCGCCTGGCGCGGCGCTGGACGGCGGCCCCGGCTCCGCGTTCGCGGCCCCCCCAAGCAAACGGCCCCGGAGCCGAAGCCCCGGGGCCGCCGTTGGCCGATTAGAACGCCGCGTCGCCGCGGCGGTCGCCTACCCGATCACGAACAACCGCTGGTGGTGCCGCAGTTGAGACACGCGTAGCAGGCGCCGCGGCGCACCATGATGGAGCCGCAATCGGAGCAGGGTGGCGCGTCCGTCTCCGAGCGGAACGCGCGATCCGCCGCGGACTCCGGCTTCACGCCTTCGTTCGCGCCCCCTCCGTTGATCAACGTGAGCTGGTTGTCGGCCACCGGCTTGGCGCCCGGGGTCTCCAGCGGATCCTCCTTCGCCGTCTCGTGCGAGGCCGACACCGGGTGGTGGTCCAGGAACTTGATGCCCAGCCAGCGGAAGATGTAGTCGACGATCGACTTCGCGATCGGAATGTCGCTGTTCTTCGTGAAGCCGTGCGGCTCGAAGCGCACGTGCGCGAACTTGCTGACGTACAACGCCAGGGGCACGCCGTGCTGCAGGCCCAGCGACACCGCCGTGGCGAACGAATCCATGACGCCGGAGAGCGTGGAGCCCGCCTTGGCCATGACGATGAAGATCTCGCCCGGCGCGCCGTCCTCGTACATGCCGACGGTCAGGTACCCGTCGTGGCCCGCCACCGAGAACTTGTGCGTGATCGACTTGCGCTCGTCCGGCAGCCGCCGGCGCTTCGGCTTGCGCGCCGCTTCGACGACGTGGAGCGGCGGCTTCGCCTGCGCGCCCTTGTCCTCCTTGCTGGTGCTGAGCGGCTGGCTCCGCTTCGAGCCGTCCCGGTACACCGCGATCGCCTTCAGGCCGCCCTTCCAGGCCGCCCGGTACGCCTCGGCGATGTCCTGCGGCGTGGCGTCCTCCGGCATGTTCACCGTCTTCGAAATCGCGCCGGAAACGAACGGCTGCACGGCGGCCATCATGCGAATGTGGCCCATGTAGTGAATCGTGCGCGTGCCGTTCCGGGGCTTGAAGGCGCAGTCGAATACGGGAAGGTGCTCGTCCTTGAGCCCCGGTGCTCCTTCGATCGTCTCGCGCTCGTCGATGTGACGCACGATCCGATTCACCGATTCCTCCCCGTAGCCCAGACGCCGGAGCGCCTGGGGAACCGTCTGATTCACGATCTTCAGCATGCCGCCGCCCGCCAGCTTCTTGTACTTCACGAGGGCGATGTCGGGCTCGATGCCGGTCGTGTCGCAATCCATCATGAAGGCGATCGTTCCGGTGGGCGCGATCACCGTCACCTGCGCGTTCCGATACCCGTGCTCCTCGCCCAGGCGCTCGCACTCGTTCCAGGTCTCGCGCGCCGCCTCCATGATCTCCGCGGGCACGTGGCTGGCGTCGATGGCGTTCAGCGCCTCGTGATGCTTGCGGATCACGCGCAGCATCGGCTCACGGTTCTTCTCGAAGCCGGCGAAGGGCGTCTTGGCGGCGGCGATCCGCGCGCTCGTGGCGTTCGCCTGGCCGTGCATCAGCGCCGTGAGCGCGCCCGCCACCGAGCGTCCCGCGTCGCTGTCGTAGGGAAGCCCCCAGGACATGAGCAACGCGCCCAGGTTGGCGTAGCCGAGCCCCAGCGGCCGGAAATCGTGCGAATTCTTCTCGATCGCCGGCGTCGGGTAGGAGGCGTTCTCGACGATGATCTCCTGCGCGGTGATGAGCGTCGCGCAGACGTGCTTGTAGGCGTGCGTGTCGAACGTCCCGTCCTCCCGCACGAACTTCATGAGGTTGACCGACGCCAGATTGCACGCCGAGTCGTCGAGGAACATGTACTCGGAACAGGGGTTCGACGCGTTGATGCGCGCGGTGTTCGGGCAGGTGTGCCAGTCGTTGACCGTGGTGTCGAACTGAAGTCCGGGATCGCCGCACTGGTGGGCGGCGTCGCAGATCATGTCCATCAGCGCGCGCGCCTTGTGCGTCTCCATGGGGTGTCCGTCGGTGACCGCCTTGGTGGTCCAGGTGCCGTCGGTTTCCACGGCGTGCATGAACTCGTCGGTGACGCGGACCGAATTGTTGGAGTTCTGGAAGAAGATCGAGGAATAGGCGGGGCCGTTCAGCGACGCGTCGTAGCCCGAGTCGATGAGCGTCCAGGCCTTCTTCTCCTCCTCGGCCTTGCACTTGATGTAATCGACGATGTCCGGGTGGTCGGCGTTCAGGATCACCATCTTCGCGGCGCGGCGCGTGCGGCCGCCCGACTTGATGACGCCGGCGAACGCATCGAAACCCTTCATGAACGAAACGGGACCCGACGCGGTGCCTCCCCCTCCGATGTGCTCCTTGGAGGAGCGCAGGGCGGAGAAATTGGTTCCGGTGCCCGACCCCCACTTGAAGAGAAGCCCCTCGGTCTTGGCGAGGGACAGAATCCCCTCCATGGTGTCGCCCACCGAATTGATGAAGCAGGCGGAGCACTGCGGCTTGGCTTCCACGCCGCAGTTGAACCATACGGGGCTGTTGAAGGCCGCCTTCTGGTGGAGGAGGATGTGCGTCAGTTCGTCCTCGAACGCCTGCGCGTCCATCTCCGAGGCGAAGTACGTCTGCGTGCGTCCCCAGCCCGCGATCGTCTTCACCACGCGACCGATCAGCTGCTTCACCGAACGCTCCCGCTGGGGCGTTCCGAGCTGACCGCGGAAGTACTTCGAGGTCACGACATTGGTCGACATCTGCGACCAGAAGGTCGGGAACTCGACGTCCTTCTGCTCGAACACGACCTTTCCGTGTTCGTTGGTGATCGCCGCGGAGCGCAACTCCCACGCGACCTCGTCGAACGGGTTCACGCCCGGGCTTGTGTAGAGCCGGGGAAACCGCAGGCCGCTGCGCTTCTCGACCCCGATTTCTTGGTTCGTCTTCGTGCCCATGACTCCTTCCAACACCGCCGTTCCTTCGTCTACCGTCGTTCCTTCACTTCCGAGATCCCTCGCCATTCTGCAGCCCCTCTTGCAGTCATCCCACACCCGAGGGCCGCGATCCCTTGCGACCCCCCCAAGGGCGCCCGCGGAAGCCCGTCGAGCGCGTTTTCAAGACCGGGGTCGCACGATAGAGGACGGGGTGCGAAGGGCGTCAAGGAAAAACACAACATGTAGGGGTCCTGCATCATTTTACCCCAACCTATTGATGCAGGAAATGGCATACCGTCGCGCCCGGGCGGGCCGGCGGCGCGGTTCCGGGCCGCCCCCATCGCTCTTTGGATGACGCCCGCCCCGGAACGGGCCTGGGGCAGGGGCCGGTCGGCCCGGCGCGCGGCCCGCTTCCCATGAGGGGGTCCGGTCCCTATCCTGGCGGAGGGGCCGTGCCAGGGAGGGGCGCCCGCCGCCTTCCTCGGCCGACCGGAGCGGGAGGAACGTCATGCCGGGCGACTACCATTACCTGGACGACTCCGACGCCTACGTCACCGTCTACTGGGGCAAGCTGTCCCTGCTCGACCTCCTCGAGACCATCTTGAGCCGAGCGCAGGATCCCGATCTGAAGACGGCGAAGGTGCACGTCATCGATCTCTCCGAGCCGACCTGGGCGGAGGCGCCTTCCGAGCGGCTGCACGATCAGGTCGATCGGTTGCGCCAGGCGTTCGCGCCGCCGAAGATGCGCACGATCCTCGTGGCGCCCGGCGAGTTCTTCTACGGCTTCGCGCGCTTCTACGCGATCGTGCAGGTCGTCTACGCGTCGGCGCGCGTGGACGTCGTTCGCTCGTGGGACGAGGCCGCCGCGGCGGCCGGCATGGATCTCACGTCCGCGCGGGCGTGGGCGAAGGAACGCATCGCGCGCGGGTAGCTCCGCCGGCCACCCGCGCGCACGCGGCGAGACGCCTTGAACCGGCGTCGACGACGCTGGCATACTCTGCACCTCGCGGGCGGCCGCCGTCGCAGCCGTGTTCGGTCGCCGACTCGACACACCGGAGGATCCCCATGCCCGACGACAAAGGCGCAGCGCGCCGGAAGAAACGATCCGCCTCGGGCGCCGCGCCGCCGGCGGCGAACGCCCCGGAGCCGGCCATCGCCGCCCTTCTCGACGAGAATCGTCTCTACCCGCCGTCACCCGAGTTCGCGAAGAGCGCGCAGGTCCGGGACGACGCGCTCTACCGCGAGGCGGACGCGGACCTGGAGGCGTTCTGGGCTTCGCGGGCGGCGGAGCTCGATTGGTTCGTGAAGTGGCACAAGGTGCTCGACTGGAACGTGCCCGACGCGAAGTGGTTCGTCGGCGGGAAGCTGAACGTCGCCTACAACTGCGTCGATCGCCACATTCGCGGCGCGCGCCGCAACAAGGCGGCGATCCTATGGGTCGGCGAGCCGGGCGACCGGCGCACCCTCACGTATTGGGACCTCTATCGGGAAGTGAACCGGTTCGCGAACGGATTGAAGAAGCTCGGCGTGAAGAAGGGCGACCGCGTCGCCGTGTACATGCCGATGGTCCCCGAGCTCGCGATCGCGATGCTGGCCTGCGCCAGGATCGGCGCGGTTCACAGCGTGGTGTTCGGCGGCTTCTCGGCGGAATCGCTGCGGGACCGCATCCTGGATTCCGAGGCGAAGGTGCTGATCACCGCCGACGGCGGCTATCGGCGCGGAACCATCCTGCCGCTGAAGCACGACGCCGACGAGGCGGTGAAGCAATGTCCGCTGATCGAACACGTCGTCGTGTTCAAGCGCGGGGATTTTCAGGTTCACATGAAGGAGGGGCGCGACCACTGGTGGCACCGGATCGTGGACGGGCAGTCCGACGACTGCTGGCCGGAGCCGATGGACAGCGAGGATCTGCTCTTCACGCTCTACACCTCGGGGACGACGGGCAAGCCGAAGGGGATCGTCCACACGACCGGCGGGTATCTGACGGGAACGACCGCCACGACGAAGTGGGTGTTCGATCTTCGCGAGGAGGACGTCTACTTCTGCACCGCGGATTGCGGCTGGATCACCGGTCACTCGTACATCGTCTACGGCCCCCTCGCGAACGGCGCCACGACCGTGATGTACGAGGGGGCGCCCGATTGGCCCGACAAGGACCGCTTCTGGCAGATCGTCGAGGAACTCGGCGTGACCATCTTCTACACCGCGCCGACCGCCATTCGCGCCTTCATGAAGTGGGGGCCCGAGTGGCCCGCGAAACACCGCCTGACCTCGCTCCGCCTCCTTGGGTCGGTCGGTGAGCCGATCAACCCGGAAGCGTGGATGTGGTACCACAAGCACATCGGCGCCGAGACCTGCCCGATCGTCGACACCTGGTGGCAGACGGAGACGGGCATGATTCTCATCGCGCCGCTTCCCGGGGTCACGGTCGCTCGCCCCGGTTCGGCCACCCGTCCGCTCCCCGGCATCGTCGCGGACGTGGTCGACGAGAAGGGCGAGACGGTGGACGTCGGCGGCGGCTACTTGGTGCTGCGGAAGCCATGGCCGGCCATGCTGCGGGGCATCTGGGGCGACCCCGAGCGCTTCCGCCAAAACTACTGGTCGCGCTTTCCCGGCGTCTACTTCACGGGAGACGGCGCGAAGCGCGACAAGGACGGCTACTTCTGGCTCCTGGGCCGCGTCGACGACGTGATGAACGTGGCCGGACACCGGCTCTCGACCATGGAGGTCGAAAGCGCCTTGGTGGACCACCCCTCCGTCGCCGAGGCCGCGGTCGTGGGCCGCGCGCACGAGCTGAAGGGGACCGCCATCGTCGCGTTCGTGACGATCCGCGAGGGGCGGGAGCATGCCGCCGCGATCCTCGACGATCTCAAGGAGCACGTCGTCCAGAAGATCGGAAAGATCGCCAAGCCCGACGAGATCATCCTCACGGCCGATCTGCCGAAGACGCGATCGGGAAAGATCATGCGGAGGCTGCTTCGCGACATCGCCGAGGGAAAGGCCGTCGGCGACACGACGACCCTCGCCGATCCCGGCGTCATCGCGCGTCTGAAGACGAAGTACGAAGATCAGGAGAGCTGAGCGTCGTTGGCCGTTCCAACCACGGAAGGAGCGTTCATGCTACGGAAGCTGCTGCTCCCGACCCTCGTGATCACCGTCGTCTGGGCCGTGCTCGATTTCATCATGCACGGTCTGATCCTGCGATCGCAGTACCTCGCCACCCCCGCGCTCTGGCGGCCGATGGGCGAGACGAAGATGGGGGTCATGTACTTCGCGGTCTTCATCTCGGCGCTCGCCTTCGCGGCGATCTGGTACCGGTTCGTACGCCCGAAGAACGCCGCGAACGCGCTCCTCTACGGGGTCTGGTTCGGGCTGGGGCACGGCATCGCCTTCGGCTACGGCGCGTACGCGGTCATGCCGATTCCGTACACGATGGCCCTGACGTGGTTCCTGGGCACCATCGTCCAGGGCGCGGTGGCCGGCGTGATCTGCGGGGCGATCGTCAAGGAGTGACGGTCGGCGCTTCCGGGTCACCCGCGCCCGGAAGCGGCTCGAGGCCCAGCGTCTCCAACCATCGCTCGTCGCCGTTTCCGTGCAGGGTCCAGTAGGGGACGCGGAGCGTGCCCGTCAGCGAGGCGGATTCGGCGGCGTCGCCCCCCGGGCGCGTCCCGCGCGCGGCGCCGCTCCACGTCCACCGGAGCAGGCGGTGCGGATGCGCCGCCTCGATCCAGAACCTTCCCTCGCGCCCGTCGTCCGGCGCCACCGTGTAGCGGATCGCGTCGAAGGTGCCCGCGGGGACGCGCACCGACTCCGACCGATCGGCGCGCCCGATCGTCGCCGTGCCCCAGGCGGTCGCGCGGTGGGTGAGGCGCCGCACGAGGGACGACGGGAGGAAGGGCACCGTCCGCGTCTCGCCGGGGCGCAGGTACGCCCCGCGAAGCCCGCGCAGAAGGATGTACAGGTTGTCCTCCGGAACGCCGCCGCGCGGCGCCGCGCGTTCCCAATCGCCGCTCTCGCCTTCGAAATACGATCGAACGGTTTGACGAACGGCCGATCGGTCGAAGCGGAGTTCCTCGTACACGTGGCCGCACCACTCGGCGCTGCTGAACGAAATCTTCGCCGGCGCGAAGTCGCTGGACCGGGCGAACACCGACGTCATGGTGTTGTAGTCGTAGATGCCGGTCTGGAAGTCGCGCACCAAGTTCAGCTTCAACGCCTCGAACGTGTCGGCGGGATCCCGCGACGCATCGTCGACCTTGACGCGCCGCCGCATGCTGAACGGCTCGGTGACGTACACGAGGACGGCGCGACCGCCGCGCTCCTCGCCGTACCGCGTCACGGCGTAGCGATACCCGTTCAACTCGGCCTTGCCGTCCTGCCAGCTCCGTTCGAAGGATGGGGTCTCCGCGGCCGCCGCGCCGGCGATCAGAATCGAGGCCAGGGCGAACGCCGCTCCCGCCCGTCGCATTGTGAGGCAGTCCATTGGGGGCGCTCTCCTTCGGATGGGAGGAACGTACGATCCGTCTGGAGTATAGATGCCGCGGGCCGTCGCAGAGTTCCGGGTTGTCTCCCGTGGGGGGAGGGGTAGACTCCACGTCATGATCGAAGCGCGCGCGCGGCGGCGGGACGCGCGGGATGCCGCCGCCTGGCAGCGAATTCGGAACGGGGTCGCGGTCTGCCTGCTCGCGATCGCGTCGGGGACCG
The DNA here is from genome assembly GCA_003235575.1 of Candidatus Eiseniibacteriota bacterium. Lineage (GTDB taxonomy): Bacteria > Eisenbacteria > RBG-16-71-46 > SZUA-252 > SZUA-252 > SZUA-252. The sequence continues at coordinate 50,629 of QJVW01000094.1, forward strand.
GCTGGAACGGCACGGCCACCGCCGCGCGATGGAGCCTGGGCGCGAACTACGGCTTCGCCGTGCTCCACCCCGATCATCAACACAACACGACCGCCTTTTCCTGGCCCGGCACCTCGCTCGGGTTCCAACCCGGCATGCGTCTGGGGGTCACCGGCGGAACGCGGACCAGCGAGGGGTACCTCGACCTCGGGGTCCTGTTCCTCGACGGCGACGACGATTCGCGGCGCGATCTGCAGGCGTCGCTCCACTACCAACGGAATCTGGCGCCCGAGAGTCCCACGACGCTCTACTTCACGGCGGGAGCCGGCATCGTCCACCGCGCCGAGGACATGCCTTCGTCGTCGGCCAGCGCCACCGCGGCCGTATTCGGCGGGGGCGTCGGCGTGCGGAACGAGATCTCCAACGGTTTCGGATCGCTGCGCGTCGAAGCCCGCGTGGACCGGATCGACAAGGGATCGGACGGCAGCGTGGTCCTGATCCCCCGCTCGTTCGTCTACGCTCTCAAGGTCGGCTTCGATCTTTGGCTTTTCGACGACGACGACTGATGCGCCGGCCGTCGCCCATCGGCCGCGTCCGTCGCGGCGGAAGGAGGAATCCATGAATCCCACCGCTTCCGATGTTCGCCGCGATGTCGAGCGGCTGGAGGAGGACATCCTCGAGAAGTCGAAACGCTTGGCCGAACTGAAACGATCGCTTCCCCGGGAAACCGTGAAGGACTACGTCCTGGCCGGCTGGGATGGCCCCGTATCGCTTTCGTCGCTCTTCGAGGAGAAGACCGACCTGATCGTGATTCACAACATGGGGAAGGGGTGCCGCTACTGCACGCTTTGGGCGGACGGTTTCAACGGCGTCCGGCGCCATCTTGCCGACCGCGCCGGCTTCGTGGTCTGTTCCCCCGATTCGGTGGCGACCCAGAAATCGTTCGCGGCGAGTCGAGGCTGGGCGTTTCCCATGGTCTCCGGCCATGGATCGACCTTCATCGAGGATATGGGCTTTCGTGGAGAGAAGTCGTGGATGCCGGGTCTCTCGACCTTCCATCGACTTCCCGGAGGCGGCATCGAGCGGGTCGCCAGGGCGTTCTTCGGACCCTACGACCCCTTCTGCGGCGTGTGGCACATGATCGCGCTCCTCGCGGACGGCGAGAAGGAGTGGGCGCCCAAGTACGAGTACTAGGAGGAGGGGAACAGCCCTCCGGCCCGGCGCCGGCGGCGATCACTCCGGGCGGCCCGGACGGCCCAGCGCCGCCCGAATGGTAACTACATATTCCACAATATCTTATTGATTTTCCATCGCGATTCTGGCACGATGGGAATCGATCGATGTCGTGGAGTCGGCAAGGCTCCGATCCCGAGGGAAAGGACCCCAACCGCGTGAAATCCGCCACATCCACCCCCACAAAATTGACCATCGTCGCTCCCGAGGCGCCGGGACAGGACCAAATCCTCTCGCCGGAGGCGCTCTCGTTCGTGGCCGCCCTCGCCGGTCGGTTCCGTCCCCGAATCGAGGAGGCGCTGGCCCGCAGAGCAGCCCGCCGCAAGCGGTTAGCGGCGGGGGAGCCGATCGATTTCCTTCCGGAAACCGAATCGGTCCGCCGCAGTGACTGGCGCATCGCCCCGACGCCGCCCGATCTCCAGAAGCGGATCGTGGAAATCACCGGCCCGGTCGATCCGAAGATGGTCATCAACGCGCTCAATTCCGGCGCCGACTGCTACATGGCGGACTTCGAGGACTCGACCACGCCGACGTGGGCGAATCTGATCGAGGGGCAGCTCGCGCTGCGTGCCGCGGTTCGCCGCACGCTCGCCTACGACGATCCCCGGTCCGGCAAGAAGTACCGGCTCTCGAAGAACCCTGCGGTCCTTCTGGTCCGCCCGCGCGGCCTCCACCTTTCCGAACGCCACGTGCTTCTCGGCGGGGCGCCGATCCCCGGCGCGCTATTCGATTTCGGGCTCTATTTCTTCCACAACGCCCGCGAACTGGTGTCGCGCGGTACGGGGCCCTACTTCTATCTGCCGAAACTCGAGTCCCACCTCGAGGCGAGGCTCTGGAACGACGTGTTCCTCGCGGCGCAGGAGGCCGTGGGGCTCCCGGTCGGAACGGTGAAGGCGACCGTCCTCATCGAGACGCTCTACGCCGCGTTCGAAATGGACGAAATCCTGCACGAGCTTCGGGACCACGCGGCCGGGCTGAACTGCGGACGCTGGGACTACATCTTCAGTTTCATCAAGGCACGCCGGAACGACCCGGCCGCGGTGCTGCCGGATCGCGGGCAGGTGACGATGGAGCAACCCTGCATGCGGGCCTACGCGCAGCTCTCGATCCGCGTTTGCCATCGCCGCGGCGCCCACGCCATGGGCGGCATGGCCGCGCAGATCCCCATTCGGGGCGACGCCGAGGCCAGCGAGTCGGCGCTCGCCAAGGTCCGAGCCGACAAGAACAGGGAAGCGGGGGACGGGCACGACGGCACCTGGGTGGCCCATCCGGGCCTAGTGTCGATCGCCCGCGAGGCGTTCTCCTCGCGCCTCGAAGGGCGGCCGAACCAGTTGGACGTGCCGCGGGATGACGTTCACGTGACTTCCGCGGATCTGCTGGCCGTCCCGAAGGGGACGCGCACCGAGGAGGGCCTGCGACAGAACGTCCGCGTCGGCATCCAGTACCTGGAAGCATGGCTGCGCGGAACCGGGTGCGTGCCGCTCTATCACCTCATGGAAGACGCCGCGACGGCCGAAATATCACGGGCGCAGGTGTGGCAGTGGATTCACCACCAAGCCGCGCTCGAAGACGGCCGGGCGGTCACGCCGGCGCTTCTGGAGGAAATCGTCGCCAGCGAGAAGCGGACCATCGCCGGCGAGGTAGGACCGGAGCGATTCCGAACCGGTCGCTTCGAAGAGGCGACGGACCTTTTCGTTCGTCTATCCACGGCGCCGGAGCTGGAGGAATTCCTCACGCTCCCCGCCTACGAACTGATTCACGCTTCGGAGACCACGTCGCCCCCTCGAGGGGCCTAGGACCACGGTAGGGAGCCCCCTCCGGGGCGCCCACGAGAGGAGATCGAATGGCATCCCCCCGTCCCCAGCCGCATCGACCCGAAGGATCCACCGCCCCTCCCCATCGCTGGGAGGGCATCACCCGCCCCTACTCGACGGAGGACGTCGTGCGGCTGCGGGGATCGGTGACCATCGAGCACACGCTGGCGGACCGTGGCGCGCGGCGCCTCTGGGACCTGATGCAGGCCCCGGGATACGTGCACGCCCTCGGCGCCCTGACGGGCAATCAGGCCGTGCAGCAGGTTCGCGCGGGCCTGCAGGCGATCTACCTGAGCGGGTGGCAGGTGGCCGCGGACGCCAATCTCGCCGGTCAGACGTATCCCGATCAGAGCCTCTATCCGGCGAACAGCGTGCCGGCCATGGTGCGTCGCATCAATCAGGCGCTCCAGCGCGCCGACCAGGTGGAATTCGCGGAGTCGCGCGCGCGCGCCGCCGGAAGCGGGAACGGAACGCAGGGCACCGCCGCGAAGGATGCCGCGATGGCGGTGGAGCGGGATTGGTTCGCGCCGATCATCGCCGACGCCGAGGCGGGATTCGGCGGCCCGCTCAACGCGTTCGAACTGATGAAGGCGATGATCGACGCCGGCGCGGCCGGCGTGCATTTCGAGGATCAGCTCTCCTCGGAGAAGAAGTGCGGCCACCTCGGCGGGAAGGTGCTCTTGCCGACGGGACAGTTCCTGCGCACCCTGGTGGCGGCGCGTCTGGCCGCGGACGTCTCGAACGTCCCGACGATTCTGATCGCGCGCACGGACGCCGACAGCGCGAAGCTGATCACCAGCGACATCGACGAGCGCGACCGCCCGTTCCTGACCGGCGAACGCACGCCGGAGGGGTTCCACCGGATCACGGGCGGGCTGAAGATGGCGATTGCGCGCGGCCGCGCCTACGCGCCCTACGCCGACCTGCTCTGGTGCGAGACCTCGACCCCCGACCTCAAGGAGGCGAAGGAGTTCGCCGAGGGGATCCACGCGGAGTTTCCCGGAAAGTTGCTCGCGTACAACTGCTCCCCGTCCTTCAACTGGAAGGCCAAGCTCGACGACGCGACCATCGCGTCGTTCCAGCGGGAGTTGGGCGCCATGGGATACAAGTTCCAGTTCGTGACGCTCGCCGGCTTCCATGTCTTGAATCACGGCATGTTCGAACTGGCGCGCGATTACAAGGAGCGCGGCATGGCCGCCTACAGCAGGCTGCAGCAGGCGGAGTTCGCCGCCGAGGAGTTCGGCTACAGCGCGACCCGCCACCAGCGCGAGGTGGGGACCGGCTATTTCGACCAGGTGACCCAGGTCATCGCGGGCGGCGCCAGCTCGACCACGGCGCTGGACGGTTCCACGGAAGTCGCGCAGTTCAAGAAATAGCGCGCGCCCGACCTACCTACCGTCGCACGCCCAGGCCCCGCGCCGCCAGCGTGGCCGCCCCGGCGCGAAACGCCTTCAAGTCCTTGTGCCCGTCCGGGTGGATCGAGTTCGTGAGGAGCACCAGGTAGCCGTCGCACGCCGGATCGATCCAGAACGAGACCCCGGTCCAGCCCGAGTGCCCGAAGGAGCGCCTGGAAAAGAGCGCGCCCCGCGGTGCGGCGTAGGGACTGTCGATGTCGAACCCGAAGCCCCGCCGCACGCCGAGCGAGCGCGGGAGCTGGTTCGTCGTCAAGGCGCGGACCGACGACGCCGAGAGAATGCGGCGGCCCCCGGCGATTCCGCCCGCGAGGATCATCCGCGCGAACCGGGCCACGTCCGCTCCGGTGCCGAAGAGCCCGGCGTGGCCCGCGACACCGCCGAGCGCGCGGCTGCGCGCCCGCGGGTCGTGCACGCTGCCCCGCAGCATGACCCCGCGCGACCGCTCCGTCGGCGCGACGCGCCGGCGATCCCGCGTCCGCGTTCCGAATCGCGTGTCCCGGCAACGAAGCGGACGGAACAGACGAGCCTCGGCCAGGCGTTCCATGCTCCGTCCGAAGCGCCGCTCCAGCACGCCCTGCAACAGGACATAGCCGACGTCGGTGTAGATGAACCGGCGCCCCGGAGCCGCCCGGAGCCTTCCGCGCGCGATCGCGGCGTAGAGGCGGCTCTTGCTCCCCCGATAGTCCTCGATCGGATTGTCGGGGACGAACCCGGCGGTGTGCGTCAGGAGCCGGTGCAGCGGAATCCGGCCGACGCGCGTCCCGCGCGCCTCGTCGATCCACCGGGCCACGGGATCCTCCAGCGACAGTTCGCCGCGCCCGGCCGCCTCCACGGTGAGCGGCGCGGTCACCATCGGTTTCGTGAGCGATGCGAGATCGAAAATCGTGTCGAGGGTCATCCGCTCGCGGCGGGGTAGGAGCGCCCGGGAGCCCACGGCGGTTCGATGGGCCGGGCCCGCCGACGTTCCACTGAACGCCACGACCCCCGGCACCAGCCCTCCCGCGACGGCCTCCCGCAGGAACTGGTCGAACGGTCGCCACCGCGAGGACGAGGGCCGCAACCGCTTCGCACGTCTTGGCTTGGGCATGCGGCGAGCATACGCGCGGGGGGGCGGATCGTCACCCGGAAGAATTTTGGAAAAAATTGAGAACATTTCCCGGCACCGGTGTATTGGAGAGTGTGACCCCTCCGACGCGGGTGGCCACTGACCGGAGTCCTTAGTCACCGCCCTGGTGGGCTCGATGCCCGCCAGGGCGGAGGCGTATCCAGGGGATTCCATGTTTCCGTCTCGTACACGCAGGTCTCCGGCCACACGCTCCCGAGGCGTACTTCTTGATGGTACCCAGGGACCAAACCTGACATCTTGACTGGCTCCGAGGGTCTGCGACAATCCTATGGCGAAAGGAGAGGGGCGGCCCATCGAGGGCTAACCCCAGGAAAAATAAATGAATACAACCGCGAAAATCGCCATCGTCTCGCTCGTCATCGTGGGCGCCGTGTCCTACCTGATCCTGTCCGGCGTGAAGCAGACGGGGCTCCAGTACATGACCGTCACGGAATTGGCGCAGATGGAAAAGGCGCCCAAGGCCGACGGCTTCCGCCTCGACGGCGTGGTGGCCGCCGGCAGCGTGGCGTACGACCAGAAGCAGCCGCGCCTGACCTTCCGGATGACCGACGGCAAGGAGGCGGTTCACGTCGTCTACGACGGCCTCATGCCCGACGCGTTCGCCGAGGGGCGGGACGTCGTCGTCGAGGGGACGTTCCGACACACCGACCGCACGCTCCACGCCTCCAAGCTGGTGACGAAGTGTCCCTCGAAATATGAATCCGAAGGACTAGGGGAGGACCGCTCGTGAGCGAACTCGGCCGGCTCGCGATCCTGGTTGCCTTCCTCTGCGCCGTCTACTCGACCGGCGTCATCGCCTGGGGTCTCCGCTCCGGGCTGGCGGGCCCCCTTCGAAGCGGACGCAACGCCCTCTGGGCCGTCTGTTCGCTGACCGTCCTCGCAACGATCATCCTCTCGCGCGCCCTGGTGGCCCGCGATTTCACCTACCGCTACGTCGCGGAGCATACGAGCCTCGACCTGCCGGCCATGTACGCCTTCGCTTCGCTCTGGGCGGGGCAGGAGGGATCGCTCCTGCTGTGGCTGCTCATCCTCTGCGCCTACGGCGCGGCGTTCCTCTGGTTCTATCGGAACCGGCTCGATCCGTTCTACGACGCCGTCGTGATGGTGGTCTCGTCGGTGGCGGTGTTCTTCACGTTCCTGCTGGCGTTCGTCTGCTCGCCGTTCCGGATGCTGGCGTCGCCCCCGGCCGACGGCATGGGGCTGAATCCGCTGTTGCAGGATCCGGGCATGATGATTCATCCCCCGATCCTCTACACCGGCTACGTCGGCTTCATCATTCCCTTCGCGTTCGGCATCGCCGTGTTGCTCATGAACCGCACCGGCACGCGCTGGATCGAGGAGGTCCGGCGCTGGACGCTGTTCTGTTGGATGTTCCTCGGCTTCGGCGTGTTGCTGGGCGCGCGCTGGGCCTACATCGAACTGGGATGGGGCGGCTACTGGGGCTGGGATCCGGTCGAGAACGCATCGCTGATGCCGTGGCTCGTCGGCACCGCGTTCCTCCACTCCGTCATGATCGAGCAGCGGCGCGGCATGCTGAAGACGTGGAACGTCGCGCTGATCGTGCTGACGTTCGAATTGTCGATCTTCGGGACGTTCCTCACGCGGTCGGGGGTGCTGACCTCGGTCCATTCCTTCGCGGAGTCGAACATCGGTCCGTGGTTCATGGCCTTCATCATCGGCTCGAGCACCCTGGCGACGGCGCTCATCCTCTATCGCAAGGCGCTGCTCGAGAGCGAGAACAAGATGGACGCGATCGTCTCGCGCGAGGGGTCGTTCCTCTTCAACAACGTTCTCTTCGTCGCGCTCACGTTCGCCACGTTCCTCGGCACGACGTTCCCCGTGCTGAGCGAGGCCGTGACGGGCGCGAAGATCTCCGTTTCGGCGCCCTTCTTCAATCGCGTCAACGTGCCGATCGGCCTGGCGCTCCTGATCCTCACCGGCATGGGGCCCGTGCTGTCGTGGAAGCGCGCGACCGCGTCGGTTCTCCAGCGCAACTTCCTGATTCCGACGGTCCTCGGCGTCGTGGTGACCTTGCTGAGCCTGCCGCTCGGCGTGAAGGGTCTCTACCCGATCGTGACGGTCTTCGGATCGGCGTTCGTCATGGCGACGATCGTCATGGAATTCGCCCGCGGGCTGCAGGCCCGGAAGGACGTGGCCGCCGGCCGCGGGGCCATGGCCATCGTGGACCTCATGGCCAAGAACCGGCGGCGCTACGGCGGCTACGTGATTCACGCCGGCGTGGTGATGATCTTCGTGGGCGTTCTCGGCTCCTCCGTGTTCCAGAAGGAGGCGCACCAGCCGCTTCGGACCGGCGATTCGATGGCGATCGGTGACTACCGCCTGACCCTGCGCGGCACCGAGCAGAAGATGGAGAAGAACGCCGCGTTGACGAGCGCGGTTCTCGACGTCTCCAAGGACGGGAAGTCGCTCGGACAGTCGCATCCGTCGAAGGCGATGTATTTCAAGTCGCAGCAGCCGATGACCGAGGTCGCCCTGCACCAGACCCCGGGCGAGGACCTGTACATGATCCTGGGCGGCGTGAACGAGGACGGCACCGTGTCGATTCAGGCATACATCAACCCGCTCGTCAGCCTCATCTGGGCCGGGGGGGTCGTGATGCTCTTCGGCACGCTGATCGCGCTTTCCGACAAGATGCGTCTGCGGCGGGAGGAAAAGGTCGCCGTATGACGCGTCCCGGGCTCGCCGTCGCGATTCGCTCCCTCTGCGTCGCCGTGCTGCTGGCGGCGATTCCCGTCCACGCGGCCGACGCCCCGGCCGGGGACACGAAGGATCCCGGGCGCGCCATCACGAGTCAGCTCATCTGTCCCTGTTCCTGCGGCGAGGTGCTGAGCGGCTGCACCTGCGAGACCGGGATCGCCCTCAAGGGGTACGTCGACGACGAGCTCAAGGCGGGGAAGGACAAGGACGCCATCGAGGCCGCGCTCATCGCCAAGTACGGCGAGGTGATCCTCGGGGCGCCGAAGGCGAAGGGATTCAACCTCGTCGTCTGGATCGCCCCGTTCGCGGCGACGCTCCTCGGATTCGCCATCGCCAGCATGGTCCTGGTTCGCTGGGTTCGCGGGAAGCGGGCGGCGATGGCCGCCGCCCCCGGCGGCGCGCCTGCCGATCCCGATCGATCGCTCGACGCGCTCCGCGCCCGCGCCGAAGCCGAACTACGCGAACTCAAGGAGTAATCACGGATGGTCGTCGCGTTGCAGGTCCTGCTGATCCTCGTCGTAGGCTTCGTCGTTTTCGCACCGCTCGTTCGGCTCCGCGGCCAGCGCATCCCGCGCGAGGCCGCGATCGTGAATCTGCAACGGTCCATCGCCGAGCGGAAGAATCGCCACTACATGCAGCTCATGGAACTCGACGCGGACCTGAGCTCCGGCAAGGTTTCGAGCGAGGACCACGCACGGATGAGGGAGGAGACGATGCAGGAGGTCCTCCTGGTGCTGGCGGAAGAGGATCGTCTTGGCCTCGCGCCCGCCGATGCGCCGGGCGCGCCCGCCGCCGCCGCCGCCCCCTCACGCGACCGCGCCGAGCGAATGATCGAAGAGATGAAGCAGCGGCGCGCTTCCTTGGAGGCCCCCCCCGCATGATCGCCACCGTCCACGCATTCCTCGCACCCTATCGCCGCGCCGCCCTGGCCGCGGCCGCCCTCCTTCTGATCGCGGTCCCCGCCGCCGGCAAGGACGTCTCGATATCGGGGAAGGTCGTGAAGGGCGCCGACCATGTCCCGCTCGCGGGGCAGGCCGTCACGCTCCATATCCTTCGCGGTCAGGAAGAGCTTCCCGGCTCCACGCAAACGAGCGGAAAGGACGGCAGCGTTCGCTTCGACCGCGTTCCGGAGGGGCCGGACCTCGAGTACTACCTGGCGACCGAGTACGAAGGGGCGTACTACACCGAGGGGCCGATCCCGCAGGGGCACGGCGGCGAGCGGCGGCAGGTGCTCGTCGTCTACGACGTGGGCAAGGATATCGGGAAGGTGTCCGTCGCCAACCACCACATCATCATCGAGCGGCAGCCCGACGGATTGAACGTCAACGAGATCCTCATCATCGACAACATGGCCGACACGTCGTACCTGGGCATCGGCGCCGATCACGCGGAAAACGCCGGCATGCGGCTGGGGCTACCGGCCTCGATCAAGGGCTTCGCGCCGGGCGTCGGCGCCGACGAAGGGACGCTGGTGCTGAAGGGCCGGGAACTGATGAGTCTCCGGCCGATTCCGCCGGGACAGCGCCCCCTGTCGTTCAGCTACACGGTGCCGCTCTCGGGCCGCATCGACCTCTCCCACCGGTTCTACTTTCCCACGCGCACGTTCGTCGTGATGATCGACGATCCTTCGCTGAAGCTGGAGTCGAAGGCCCTGACCTTCGCCGGCTCGCGGGATCAGGGCGGCAAGAAGTACGAGATGTACACGGGCACGAATCTCGACATCGGAAGCGAAGTGGAGATTCGCGTGCAGGGCGCCAGCTTCTGGTCGAATCCGGCGATCTACCCGTGGCTGGCCGTCCCGTTCCTGGTCGTCGGGGTGCTCGTGATGGCGCGCCGGATGGCCCGCAAGCCCGTCGCGCCGGGCGGCGCGCCCGCCGCCGCCGCGCCCGCGCCGCACCGGAGTCCGTCCTCGCCCGCATCGTCCGCCGCGGGCGGAGGGGATGAGGACCTCGCCCAGACGTACGCGTATCTGATCGCCGCGCTCGACCAGGGCAAGGACCAGGGGGAGATCTCCGCCGATAGCCACGGCCTCGTTCGGGAGAACCTGAAGCGCCGCCTGGCGCTCCTCGTCGCCGACGAACCCGCTTCGCGGAGCCGTTGACCCCGCGCGTCCCGTGATTCTCCGCGCCGAGGGGATCCACAAGCGATTCGATACGAGGACCGTCCTCCGGGACGCCACGATCGAAATCGCGCCCGGCGGCATCACGCTTCTCCTCGGCGCGAACGGATCCGGCAAGACCACGCTCGCGAACATCCTCGCCACCCTTCTCTCGCCGGACCGCGGGCGCATCACCGTGGACGGCGAGCCGCTCGCGCGCCGCCGCGCCGCCGCGCGCCGCTCCATCGGGTTCGCCAGCCACCGTCCGCTGCTCTACCTCGGTCTCACGCCGCTCGAGAACCTGTCCTTCTTCGGGGGGCTGGCCGGCGTGCCGACGCCATCGCGGCGCGCCATGGAACTCCTGGAAATGCTCGGCATGGCCGAGTTCGCGCGGGCGCCCGTCGAGCGCTTCTCGCGCGGCATGCTGCAGCGGATCGTCCTCGCCAGGGCTCTCATGACCGATCCCAAGGTGCTCCTCCTCGACGAACCCTACACGGGGCTCGACGAGGAAGGCGTGGCGGTCGTGAACGACGTCCTCCGGGCGGCCCGCGAGCGCGGGGCGGGGAGCCTGGTCATCACGCACGAACCGGAGCGCGTTCGCGCCCTGGCGAGCCGGGTGCTGCGGGTGCACGGCGGCCGCGTGGAGGAAGCGGCGTGAGGACCATCCTCGCGGTGGCGCTCAAGGATTTGCGCCTTCACGCGCGCGACGTGCGATTCCTGGCGACCTTGGCCCTCTTCAGCGCGTCCCTGGTCCTGATCCTGAGCGTCGCGTTCGGGCCGATCTTTTCCGATCCCGCCCGCGAAGCGAGCGCCACGCTCTGGGCCGCGCTCTTCTTCGCGGGCGTCCTCGGCCTGACCCGCACGCTCGATCTGGAGGGCGAGTCGGGCGGCGGGGAGGCGCTGCGCCTCACGGGAGCCGATCCCTACGCGCTCTATCTCGGCAAGACGATCGCGAACCTGGTTCTCATCGCGGCGGATTTCCTGCTGCTCCTCCCGATCGCCTCGGTCTTCTTCGATGTCGGCTCGCTCGACGTCGTTCCCGGACTCCTCGGCGTTGCCGCCCTGGGACTGGTCGGGTATGCTGCCTGGGGCACGTTGTTCGCGGCCCTCGCCAGGGGGCTCCGCGCTCGGGAGTTGCTCCTGTCGGTGGTACTCTTTCCCACGCTCGTTCCGCTCTGGATCGGCGCCGTAAAGTTGACGCACGCCCTGTGGGGGGACGGGAGCGTGGATCCGGTGCGGGATTGGATCAAAGTTCTCGCCGTCATGGACGTCCTCGGCCTCGCGCTGGCGGCGTTCCTCTACGAACTCATTCAGGAGGCAACGGAGTGACGCCCACGATACCCCGCTGGTTCGACCGCCTCGGCGTGCTCCTGTGGGCCGCATCCGTGGCGCTGGTGGCGTTTTCGTTCTGGATGGTGACGCGCGCCCCGATCGAAGTGCAGATGGGGCCCGTCCAGAAGATCGTGTACGTCCACGTACCCAGCGCGATCGCCACGCTGATCGGCTTCGGCATCACGTTCGCCGCCAGCATCGCCTACCTCGCCACGAAGGAGTGGCGCTGGGACGCGCTCGCCGCGTCGTCGTGCGAGGTCGCGATGGTGTTCGCCACGGTCGTCATGATCACGGGCCCGCTGTGGGCGCGGTCGGCGTGGAACACGTGGTGGACCTGGGAGCCGCGCCTGACCACGTTTCTGATCCTCTGGATCCTCTACGCGGGCTATCACGTCGTGCGCGCGTCGCTCCGGTCGCAGGCGCGGCGGACCGTATCCGCGGTCATGGGAATCGTCTTCTTCGTGAATCTGCCGATCGTTTGGAAGTCGATCGAGTGGTGGCGGGGCTCGCTCCACCCGAAGAACGTGACCATGACGCCGGAGATGCGCGGGACGCTGCTCCTGGGGATGGCCGCTTGGATGCTGTTCTACGCCGCGGCGACGCTGCAGCGCCTGCGCATCGAGTGGCGCGCCGAGGCGCGGGCCGTCGCCGGGGATCAGGGCCCGTTGGGCGCCGCGGAAGGAGCGGGCTCGTGACCTACGCCATCATCGCCTACATCGTCACGGTCGCGCTTTGGCTTCTGTGGGGGTACGCGACGCTGCGGCGCGAGCGCACCCTGAAGAACGACTGAGCGTCCATGCGCGACCATCTGGACGAACTCGAGATCTCTCCGGAACTCGTTCGCGAGATGATGGATGCCGGCGAGCACTTCGTCCTCCTCGACGTCCGGGAGGACGACGAGTGGGAAGTGGCGCACCTGGAAGGGGCCATCCAGATTCCGTTGGCGGAGTTGGAGCGGCGGGTCGACGAACTCGATCCGTCCAACGAGGTGATCGTCTACTGCCACACGGGCGAGCGGAGCGTCGACGCCTGCCTCATCCTCTGGAACGCCGGCTTCCGCAAGGTGCGGAACCTCACCGGCGGCATCGACGCGTGGTCGGAGCTCATCGACCCTTCGGTTCCGCGGTACTGACGTCCCCGCCGTTTCCCGTCCGGTCTCAGCCCCGCTAGAGGTGGACGTAGTTCGGACCGCCGCCCCCCTCGGGCGGAACCCACGTGATGATCTGATAGGGATCGGCGATGTCGCAGGTCTTGCAGTGGACGCAGTTCGAGGGATTCAGCTTCAGCCGCAACCCGCCTCCCTCCACCGGCTCCATTTCATACACGTTGGCGGGGCAGAAGTGCTGGCAGGGGTTTCCGTACTCCTCCCGGCAGCGCGTGGCGCAGATCGAGGTGTCGGACACCACCAGGTGGGACGGCTGGTCTTCGTCGTGCTTCGTTCCGGAGTGGAATACATCGTTCACCTTGGTGAACGTGCGCTCGTTGTCGTAGGCGCGCTGGCGCTCCTCCAGCGACACGGGCGCCGCGCCGCTCTGGGCCAGCGTGCGCATCCGTTCGTGGCCCGGCTTCCACATGGGCCGCTCGCCGAACCCAAGGCCGCCCGTCACGAGCTGCAGCCCCGTGTCGAGCATCCCCAGCCATAGGCCCCGCTCGAATCCCTGATGGAAGTTGCGCACGCCGTGGAGCTCCTTCCACGCCCACGAATCGCGCACCGCACGATCGTAGGCGCCGAGCGTCTCGGCGTCGAACCGGCCCGCCTGCAGCGCGGCGAACGCCGTCTCGGCGGCGAGCATCCCGGACTTCATCGCCAGGTGGACGCCCTTCAGGCGCTGTCCGTTCAGGAACGCGGCGCTGTCGCCGGTCATCATGCCGCCGCTCCACGAAAGCCGCGGCATGGCGTAGAACCCGCCTTCGGGAATCGCCTTGGCGCCGTAGGAGAGGATGCTCCCCCCCTCGAGGAGGCGTGCCACGAAGGGGTGCCGTTTGAATTCCTGGAAGAGCCCGTGCGGGTCCGTGGTCGGATTTCGGTAGTCCAGGCCGGTCACGAACCCCACCGTCCACTTGTCGCCGTCCATCCCGTAGATGAACCCGCCGCCGAACGTGTGGTTGTCGAGCGGGTGTCCCATGGTGTGGATCACGCGGCCTTTCGGGACGCGGCCGGCGGGCATCTGCCAGACCTCCTTCACCCCCGTGGCGTAGACCTGGGGCGCACGCCCCTCGTCCAGCCGCAGCCGCGGGGCGAGCCGCTTGGCCAGCGATCCCCGAACGCCTTCGGCGAGGATCGTGACCTTCGCGCGGATGTCGGCGCCGGGCTCGAAGTTCGGCTTGCGATTCCCGTGGCGGTCGATGCCCTTGTCGCCCGTGCGCACGCCGACCATCTGGTCGCCCTCGAACAGCGCGTCGACGGCGGCCATGTTGGGGAGCACGTAGGCGCCCGTCGCCTCGACCAGCCCGCCCAGCCACTTCTCCAGCGTGCCGAGGGAGATGACGTGGTTCCCGTGGTTCTGGAGCGGCGGGGGAAGGAAGGGAAAGCGGATCTGGCCGCCCTTCGTGAAGAGATAGAGATCGTCGGTCGTGACGTCCGCCTCGATCGGGGCGCCCTGTTCCCGGTAGTCGGGAAGAAGCTCCCGCAGCGCGCGCGGATCGAGAACGCATCCGGAAATACCGTGGGCGCCGATCTCCGACGCCTTCTCCAGCACCGCGACCGTCACGTCGCCGAGCGGCGTGCCGCCCTCGGCCGCGGCCGTCGCGTTGTGGGCCTCGACCAGCTGCGTCAGGCGAAGGGCGCCCGCCAGTCCGGCGGGGCCGCCGCCCACGAAGAGCACGTCGACGTCCAGGACATCGCGCTCCTCGCTCATCGCGCGGCCGCCTTCGTCGCCGCGTCGTGCGCGCGCGCCTCGAGCCATCGCTCGGCGTCGATGGCGGCCATGCAGCCGGTTCCGGCCGCCGTGATCGCCTGGCGGTAGACGAAGTCCTGCACGTCGCCCGCCGCGAACACGCCCTCCACGCTGGTCTTGGTTCCGTCGTGGGTCTTGATGTACCCGTTCGGGTGCAGATCGAGCTTCCCCTCGAAGAGCCCGGTGTTCGGCCGGTGTCCGATGCCCATGAAGACGCCGTCGATCGCCATGTCGGACTCCGCGCCGGTCTTCACGTTGCGAAGCCGCACGCCCGTGACCGAGCCCTTCGCCACGTCGAAGATCTCGACCACCTCGGAGTCCCAGATGAACGAGATCTTGGGGTTCGCGCGCGCCTTCTCCTGCATGATCTTCGAAGCGCGCAGCTCGTCCCGACGGTGGACGATCGTGACCTTCGCGGCGAACTTCGTGAGGAACGTCGCCTCCTCCATCGCCGTGTCGCCGCCGCCCACGACCATCACGTGCTTCGCGCGGAAGAAGAACCCGTCGCACGTCGCGCAGGCCGAGACACCGTGGCCCATCAGTTTCGTCTCGCTGGGGATGCCAAGGAGCTTGGCGGACGCGCCCGTCGCGATGATGAGCGCCTCGGCCTGAAACGAGGCGCCGTCCGCGTGAATCACGAAGGGATGCTTGCTCAGATCCACCGACTCGGCTTGGGCCTGGATGAATGCCGTTCCGAACCGCTCCGCCTGGGCGCGCATGTCGGCCATCAGATCCGGTCCCATGATCGCTTCCCGGAAGCCGGGATAGTTTTCGACCTCGCTCGTGATCGTGAGCTGGCCGCCCGGCTGAATGCCGTCGAGAATCAGGGGCTCCAGGTTGGCGCGCGCGGCGTAGATCGCGGCTGTGAGTCCCGCGGCTCCCGACCCGAGAATGACGACCTTTCGTTTATCGTTGCCCATGGAACAAAAGGCTCCTTCCGAGGGTTTTGATGCCTACCCCGTAGCGCGGTTCCCGAATCGCGCCGATCGCCCGCGCATCCAAAGGCGGCAGGAAACGCAAGTCTAGAGAATCCTATGCGGGCGTTCAAGTGCTTGTATTTACAGTCACTAACGCCGCCGGACACCTCCCCAAGACCCTCTGGAAGGAGTTACGAATGCGACGTTCGTCCATCCTCGCGACGCTACTGCTGTCGGGTGCGCTCATCCTTGGAGCGTCGGCCCACGCGGCGACGTGGGTCATCGACCCGAGCCACTCCTCGGTCACGTTCAAAGTGCGCCACTTCTTCACGAAGGTCCCCGGCGACTTCGCGCAGTTCGCGGGCACCATCGACTACGATCCGGCCAAGCCGGAGGCGGGTTCGGTGAAGGTCTCCATCGACGCCGCCTCGGTCAACACGCGGAACGAGCGCCGGGACAACCACCTCCGCTCGGGAGACTTCTTCGATATCGAGAATCACCCGATCGTGACCTTCGAGAGCACGAAGGTGGTGAAGGGCGAGGGGAACGCGCTCTCGGTCGAGGGGAACCTCACCATCCGGGGCGTGACGAAGCCGGTGACGTTGGAGGCGGTCTACCTGGGCTCGAACGACCACACCGTGGGATTCGAGGCGAGCACCACCGTGAATCGCAAGGATTTCGGCATCGTGTGGAACCGGACGCTCGACACCGGGGGAGTGATGCTGGGCGACGACGTCGAGATCACGCTCACCATCGAGGCGAACGTGCCGGAGGAGACGAAGTCCTAAGCATCGCCCATCGCGCCTAGAGCCAGCGCCGCATCCACGCCGCCACCGATTCGACCATCTCGAGAAGGGGCGGCGGGGTGCGGCGCAACGTGTCTCCGGCCTGGAAGGAGTGTCCGGCGCCTTCCACGATCCGCAGTTCCGTTCGCTCCGCCGGCCCCATCGCGGCCAGCGCGCGCGCCTCCTCGAGCGACACGAGCGCGTCGCGCGTTCCGTGCACGATCAGGAGGGCGGCCTGCAGCTTCGCCGCCGCCGCCGCGGAATCGTACGCCGCGTCCTGGCGCGTCATGTCCTCGAAGATCTCGGGTCCCAGCGGGAGCGTCGCGCGCGTTCGAAAATCGTAGACGTCGGCGGGTTCCCCCGACCTCCACGACGCGAAGTAGGGCTCCGGCCAGACCCCGATCCGTTCGGGAGAGGCGATCATCGCGAGCGCGCGGGCGCGCGGATCGCGCGACGCGTGGATCAGCCCGATCACGCCGCCCCGGCTGTGCCCGGCGACGCCGTAGGCGAACGCGTCGTCCGCGGCGGCGACGCGTGTCTCCACCCACTGAACGACGCGGCGCAGGTCCTCCAAGTCCCCGGCATAGGTGCCACGGCGAAACCGCTCCGTCTCGCCGAACGTTCCCGCGCGGTCGGTCACGCCGGAAGCCGTCGTGCTGAAGGTCACGGCGGGGAGCCCCTCGTTGGCGAGGCGCGTGGCGAGAAACGGAAGAAATCCCCAGTCCTTGTACCCGCGAAATCCGTGGCACAGGACAACCGCCCGCCCTTTGATCGCCGAACCGTCGTCGGGCGTGTAGAGATCCCCGCGAAGGGGGCCTCCGTCCGCGCCCTCGATTTCGAAGGACGTCGGCGTGCCGAGTGGAATCGGCGTCGGTTCGGCGCCGGAGCTCATCCGCGGAGCGCGGTGAGATCCCGAATCAAGTCCGGGAGGATCGGGCCGTCACCGTCGACGAAGCGGAGACCCGCCAGGTCCTCGGGCGCGACCCATCGCCAGGCCGCCACGTCGAGCGCGCGCGGAGGGCGCGAGGCGTTGCTGCAGAAGTGGAAGTAGAGACTGACGGAGCGATCGGGGTAGAGATGCGTCAGGGCTCTCCAGAGCCGCCCGACCGTGACTTCGATCCCGATCTCCTCGAGCAGCTCCCGGCGAAGGCACTGCTCGATCGATTCTCCGGCATGGCGCTTCCCGCCGGGAAATTCCCACCTTCCCCCTTGGTGGTCGTGGTCGTGGCGCTGGGTGATCAACACCTCGGCGCCGTTCCATAGGATGCCGGCTGCTACCTCGAATCGTCGCATGGGAACCCGGAACGCTACCGGATACGGGGCAGGGGGGTCAATCGAGGCGGCGGCCCGCCGCGCCGTCTAGTCCGGGATCGTGTAGAGAAAGGCTCGCCGAAGCCGGGCCGGGCGGCCCTCGGGATCGAACCCGCCACGCAGCCAGGCGAGCCACGTCGCGAGGTCCTCCTGCGACATGGCTTCGGGCCGGAACTCGATGGCGCCGTAGGAGAAGCGGTCGGTGCTCCAGGCCAGATTGCTCCGCTTGTAGAAGAACGCGCAGAGGCGGTCGCGGTTCTCGCGCGGCCGGAACACCTTCATGCGGCAACGGGCCGCCGGCCCGTCGTCTCCGTCGTTCGGCGCCACCTCCATCGTGCCGTTCCGCTCCTCGATCCGGAACGCCCCGGGCTTGCGGTCCGTTACCGAGCGCAATGCCTCGAAGACGTCACGAAGCGAGTCCGCCCGCGCCGTCGCGGCCCGCGCCTCCTCGGCCGCGGGTTCGCCGGACGGCTCCGCCTCGCACCCCTCGGGTCGCGCCGCCTGGCTTCCGGCGCCTCCATTTCGCCGCTCCAGCAGCGCGCGGAGCGGCGCCTCCGGCACGCGTCGCCGCCGCGATTTCCAGGCGAACAGGGGACGGGCCGCCACGCGCGTCGCCGCCAGGCGGAGATCGTAGAGCCAGGTGGCCGCGCCGGCGGGCGCGAGTTCCCGCGCGTCGTCGGGCTGGACGATGAGGCTCACCTCGATGTTCGGGGCGGCGCCGATGGGGATGCCGTTCCGGCGACAGGCTTCGTAGACGTGCGCGAAGACGGCGCGCATCTCCTCGTACTTCGGGGTCGGGTGGCGCTCCATCTCGGCGCCGATGACCGGCCGGAAGATGCAGACGGTAGGGAAGGCGCCCACGGACGTGATGTAGTCGATGGCGCGCATCGTGTCCTCGATCGGCTCGATGCCCGCGATGATCTCACCGGAAACCGCGCCCTTTCCCAGGCGCCGGGAGACGTACTCCAGCGCACGGAAGAAGGTCTCCTGTCCGGCCGCGCGCTCTTTGCCGGGAAGGTAGCGCGCGAAGTACTCCGGATTGTGCAGCTCGTAGCAGAAGGAGAAGTGGTCGGCGCCAAGCTCGATCATCCGGTCGTACTGCTCCAGGTCCCGCGTCGGGAAGAGCTGCACGCCGACCAGCGCGCCCACCTGCTCCTTCACGGCCTTGACGTAGGGCGCCGCCAGCGCAAGATCGCGTCCCGCCTGGTATCCGCTGTTGAAGTGGACGAACGTGACGCCGGATTCCGCCTTCGCTGCGCGCGCGACTTCGACGACGTCGTCGAGATGCTTCTCCGCGACCTCGTTCACGCCGACGTTGGACCCGGTCGTGCAGAACCGGCAGTTCTGGGCTGGATTGGAGTACCAGAAGAGGCAGGAGTTCGAGATGTAGATGCCGAGGTACGTGCCCTGGAGCACGCCGACGCGGCGCATCTCCGTGCCGCGCGCCGTCGTCCGCGAATACCAGGCCGGCTCCTCCGGAATCCGGACCAGGTACCGTTCGTCGTTCCGCTCGTCGTGAACGTGGTACGCCCCGTCGTGCTGCGTCAGGACGTAGGGGGACCGGCGGGCGAAATCCTCCTCCACCGGCACGTTCAGCCAGATGTCCTTGCGGGATCCGGGGAGAACGAGTTCCAAGCCCGAGCCCAGGCCCGCGCGGGTGCGGGTGACCTTACGCGCGTTCTCCTCCAGGTGGCAGCTGGGATCGACGCGCACCCCGTTGCAGAAGAGGTCGATTTCGAGTTCGCAGGTGTTTCGTCGCGGGACCATGCAGGCGGAGGCTCCATCGCCGCCCTCGGCTCGGACGGCGTAACATATTCATACTACGTTAGTTGCGGCCCGAATACGATGGTACCTTGGTACCGGAGCGGCCCCTACTTTCCGGTTTTCGGTACGGAAGCCTTCGCCAACTCGGCGTCGAGGAAGGCGAGCGTGCGGGCCCAGGCGTCCTTCGCCGCCTCCTCCCGGTAGCCGCCCCACGGGTTGTTCACGTTGGCGAAAGCATGCCCGGCGCCGTCGTAGATCTTGAAGTCCGCTTTCTTTCCCGCCTTCTTCAGCGCCTTCTCGAATTCCCGGACCTGTTCGGGGGTCGGTCCCTTGTCGTCGCCGCCGAAGTTGCCGAGGATGGTCGCTTGAATGCCGTCGATGGTCTTCGGATCCGTGATGGGGGCCCCGTAGTACATCACGCAGGCCCGGATGCCCGGATCGGCGGCCGCCAGTCGGATCGAAAACTTGCCTCCCATGCACCACCCGATGACGCCGATCGCCTGGGCGCGCACGTCGTCGCGGCTGCGGAGGAAGTCCGTCGCCCGCACCAGCATCGCGATTCCCTCGTCCTCGGCCAGCCCGCTGAAGAGCTGGTGCGCCGTGTCCCGGTCGTGGGCCACGCGTCCCTTGTAGAGATCGACCGCCAACGCGATGTAGCCATGGCGCGCCAGGCTGTCGGCCTGCTCTTTCACCCAGTCGTTCAGCCCCCACCATTCGTGGACGACCACGAGGGCGGGGTGCGTTCCCTTGCCTTCGGGAAGCGCCAGATAGCCCTGAAGGGATCCCTTGTCGGTCTTCATCGAGATCATGCCCGCCGTCGCGGGCGCCGCGAGCGCGGCGGTGAGGAGCAGGGTCATGGCGGCTCGGAGCATCGTCAGGTTCCTCCCAGGTCATTCGTGGATTCGGATCGCTCGTCCTTCGAGTGTACCCCGATCGCGGCGCGCGCCGCGTCGATTTCCGCCGAAACGGTGCCGTCGCGCTCGGATCGTCGGGCCTCCATCAGCGCCGCCCGCGCGCGTTCGCCGCCGATCCGGCCCAGGGCCCACGCGGCGTGCGCGCGCACGTTCGGCACGTCGTGGGACGTGAGCGCGGCGGCCAGTCCGGGCACGGCCGCGGCGTCGCGCAGGTTGCCCAGCGCGACCGCGGCGTTCCGCGCGATCCGATCGCGTCCGGCCCGCATCAACGGGGTTCCGCGATACCGGGTCTCGAAACCGGCGCGATCGATTTCCAGGAGCGGCAGGAGCCACGGCACGCGCTGGGCGAAGCGCTCCGCGAAATCGGGATCGTAGGTGGGTGTCGCGAAGCGGTTCCAGGGGCATGCCTCCTGGCAGTCGTCGCAGCCGAAGATTCGATCCCCGACCGCTTCGCGCAGCGCGATCGGTATCGCGCCGCCGTGCTCGATGGTCAGATAGGAGATGCAGCGCCGCGCGTCCACCTGGTACGGCGCCACGATCGCGCCGGTCGGACACGCGGGCAGGCACCGCTCGCAGGTCCCGCAACGCGGCCGGGCGGGCGCGTCGGCCGGGAGCGGCGCGTCGGTGATCATCTCCCCGATGAAGAACCACGAGCCCTCGCCCTGGCGAATGAGGTTGGCGTTCTTTCCGATCCACCCCAGACCCGCGCGCTCGGCCCACGCGCGATCGAGGACCGGTCCCGAGTCGACGAACGCGCGCCATCGCGTTCCGGGGCGGAGCGACTCCAGCAGCCTTCCCAGCCGCCGCAGCCTTCGCTTCAGACGCCCATGGTAATCGCGGCCCCAGGCGTACCGCGCGACGCGCCCGCGCGGGCGCGGGGCCGCTCCCGCCTCGGGCCAGGGGCCGCGATAGTAGGACGCCAAGACCGACATCACCGTCAACGCGCCGGGCAGCGCCCGAGTCGGATCGCCGCGGCGCGCCGGGTCCCGCGCCATCCACGCCATGTCTCCGTGCCGGCCGTCGGCCAGCCACGCCACGAGGCGATCGACATCGGGGTGTCGTTCCGCGCGCGCGAATCCGATCGCCGTGAAGCCGAGGTCGATCGCCTCCTCCCGCAGGCGCGCCTTCATTCGATCGGGTGTGCTAGCATCGCTCCGCGATGACACGCCCCGATCTCCATTCCGAGGTTCCGCCTTCGACGACGATTCTCGACCCATGGAACGAGGATACCGCGTCGGGGGATGGCGCGACGGATCGAGGATCGTGGTGACGCCCGCACGCGCCCGCGCGGTTCCGCCGCCCGCGGCCGGCGTCATGCCTCTGATCGATGCACTGAAACAGGCCTATCCCGACGCCGCCTGCGCCCTGACCCACCAGAACCCGTTCCAGCTCCTCGTGGCGACGATCCTCTCCGCCCAGTGCACCGATGCCCGGGTGAATCTGGTGACGCCGGGGCTGTTCGCCGCCCACCCCGACGCCGCGTCGATGAGCCGCGTGTCCCAGGAGGATCTCGAGGAAATCATCCGTTCGACCGGGTTCTTCCGGAACAAGGCCAAGTCGATCCGCGGCGCGGCCCAGCGAATCGAAGCGGAGTTCGGCGGGAAGGTTCCCCGCACGATGGACGCCCTCCTCTCCCTTCCGGGCGTGGCGCGGAAGACCGCGAACGTGGTCCTCGGCGTCGGATTCGGCATCGCCGACGGCGTCGTCGTCGATACCCACGTCGCGCGTCTCTCGCGCCGCCTCGGCCTGACCCGGGAGACCGGCCCCGAAGCAATCGAACGCGACCTCATGCGGACCGTGCCCCGCGAGGAGTGGATCGCGTGGTCGCACCTGTTGATCTTCCATGGCCGCCAGGTGTGCCAGGCGCGCGCGCCGCTCTGCGATCGCTGCACGCTTCGCGCGTTCTGTCCCAGCGCGCCCTACTTCCTGGCGGGGTCGAAGCCCCCGTGGGAAGGGAAGGCCGGCCGCGTGACGCCCGGCCCGCGCGTCGCGCGGAAGAAAGCGCCGACGGCCCGCGCCAAGCCCGCGGCGAAGCGGGCGGCGGCGGGCGCGAGGAAGAAGAAATGAGCGCGGTGGGCCCGGGCATCGCGGCGCCCGCGTTCGACGCCTCCCTGGTCGGGGGCGGGTTCCGGGGTCTGGCCGACCTCGTCGAACCGGGCGGGGGCGTGCTCCTCTTCGTCAAGGCCTCCTGCGAGACGTGCGGTCTCCTGGCGCCGCGGCTGCATCCGCTGGCGAAGGCGCTGGAGCGCGAGTCGCGCCTCTTCCTCGCGGTGGTGCAGGAGGACGAGGAGGGCGCGCGGGCCGTTCGCGACGCGTGGGCGCTGGCCTATCCCACGGCCTGGGAGACCGCTCCGTACGCCGCCTCCCGAGCGTACGACGTCACCGTCGTCCCGACGCTCCTGATCGTGGACGGCGCCGGTATCGTCGCGGAGCGGCTGGAGGGTTTCGTCAAAGCCGAGTATCTGGCGCTCGGGGTCGCCGCGGAGCAGGCGCTGGCGCTGGGGGACGCACCCACGGTGCTGGACCGCCCCGACGAACTGCCATCCGTCAAACCCGGCTGAAGTTCCCGATCGACCGCCGGGTAGCGGTGATGCGCAACGCAAGGAGGAGATCATGAGTCGGAACTGGGGAGTGACGATCACGTGGCTGGGCCACGCGAGCGTTCTCTATACGGACGCCTCGGGCCGATCCGTTGTCGTCGATCCGTGGATCGAGGGGAATCCGTCGTCTCCGCCCGCGGCGAAGGCGATGAAGCGGGTCGACGCCATCTTCATCACGCACGGGCACGGCGACCACTTCGGCGACGTGATGCCGCTCGCGAAGCGGCATGGGGCCGACATCGTGTGCAACTACGAGATATCGGTCTACCTCGCCGGCAAGGGCATCGAGAAGGTGCACGGCATGAACAAGGGCGGCACGATCGAGGCGGGCGGCGTGAAGGGGACGATGGTGCACGCGATCCACTCGAGCAGCATCGAGGAGGGAGGGACGCAGCACTACGCCGGTGAGCCGTGCGGGTTCGTCTTCGAATTCGAGGGCGGGACGCGCGTCTACCATGCCGGGGACACGGGGATCTTCGGCGACATGAAGTTGATCGGAGAACTGTACCGCCCCGCGGTCGCCGTCCTGCCGATCGGCGATCTCTACACGATGGGCGTGTTCGAGGCCGCCGCCGCCGCGCGCATGATCGGCGCCAAGGCGATCGTCCCGATCCACCACGGCACGTTTCCGGCCCTGACCGGAACCCCCGCGGCGCTGCGGGACGCGCTGCGGGACGCGCCGGGGATCGAGGTCGTGGCCCTGAAGCCCGGCGACAGCGCTTCCTAACGGCACGGCGGGCGCGGCTCAGTCGGCGTAGACCCGCTCCAGTCGGTTCCCGGCGGTGACGCGGAAGACTTTTCGCTTCCGAAACAGCGCCACCGCCGATTCCGGCGCGCCGCCGCGCCAGGCGATCGCCTCGCGACGCATCCAGGGGCGGAGCCACCGGAGTAGGTCCCGCGGCGTCGGATCCCGGCGATCGCGCAGCGTCATCCCCTCCACGTCGCCGGCCGGCCCGCGGGTCAGCGTGCAGCCGCAGGCCACGTCCACCACCAGGGAACGGCCGCGTCCAAGCAGCGAAGCCGGAACCTCGATCGCGTGGTGGTGGACCCACTGCTCACGAATGCCGCCCCCGATGCGAGCCGGCCACGCGCGGCGCTGCAGTCGCGCGCCCGCCGGCAATCCCAGGGCGGCCCGGAGCGCGCCGCGTCCCCCGGGGCGGTCGGGGTCCAGAGCCCGCAGCGCGGTGAACGCGATCCGGCCCCGACGCGCGCGCGCGGCAAGCGGGAGGCCGTGGCGGGCAAATCCCCGCGCCAGCGCTTTCGCCGCTTCGCCGTCCGACTCCGTCGCGTCGATTTCCATCATGCGCGCCCCGATCGCCGCGAAGCGGGCCTCGCCGGGCGGCAGCGTCTCCACCGCGCGGGCGAGAAGGCGTCCGGCCCGCCGCCGCGCCCAGGCCACGGTTTCGGGGCCGCCCTCCCGGCGCAGGCGGTCGGCGAGCAGTCCGACGAGAAGGTCGTAGAACGCGCCGCTGAACACGCGCGACAGC
>QJVW01000037.1 GCA_003235575.1 Candidatus Eiseniibacteriota bacterium
CGGCGCGAGCCCGAGCGTGGTCGAGACCGAGATCACCGACGTTCTCGAGGAGGAGATGGCCACCCTGGAGGGTGTGAAGACGGTCACCTCCTCCAGCCGAGAGCAGGGTTCGGTCATCACGGTGGAGTTCGAGCTGAGCCAGGATATCGAGGCGGCCACGAACGACGTGCGCGACCGCGTGTCGCGCGTGCGTGGCGTGCTGCCCAGCGAAGCGGACGACCCCATCGTCGCGAAGGTGGACACGAACGCGCAGCCCGTCCTGTGGGTGGCGCTTTCCAGCGACCGGCACACGGGGCTGGAACTCTCCGATGTCGCCGACCGGATTCTGAAAGAACGGATCCAGCGGCTTCCCGGGATCGGCGGTGTGTTCATCGGCGGGGAACGGCGGTTCGCGATGCGCGTCTGGCTCGATCCGCAGCGACTGGCGGCCCACGGGCTCACCACGCAGGACGTGGAGTCGGCCGTGCGGCGGGAGAACGCCGAGATCCCGGCCGGTCGCGTCGAGGGGAACGAACGCGAGTTCTCCGTGCGGACACGCGGCGATCTGACGACCGCGGAGGAATTCGGCGCGATCATCGTCAAGCAGGAGGAGACCCAGACGGTACGGCTCTCGGACGTGGCGGACGTCACGATCGGCGCCGAGGACGAGCGAACCGCCGCGCGGTGGAACGGCAAGGAGGCCGTGGGTCTCGGCATCATCAAGCAGTCGAAGGCGAGCACCGTGGACGTCTGCGAAAACGTGAAGCGCGCGCTGCCGTCCCTGGCGCCGGAATTGCCCGCCGGCATGAAGCTGGACATCGCCTACGACTCGTCGGAATTCATCCAAGACTCCATCCACGAAGTGGCCGAGACGATCTTCATCGCCATGGGGCTCGTGGTTCTGGTGATTCTCTTCTTCCTGCAGAGCGGGCGGGCCACCCTGATCCCCGCGCTCGCCATTCCGATCTCGGTGATCGGCGCGTTCGCCGTGGCGTATTTCGCGGGGTTCACGATCAACATCCTCACGCTCCTAGCATTGGTGCTCGCCATCGGCCTCGTCGTGGACGACGCCATCGTCGTGCTGGAAAACGTCTATCGCCACATGGAGATGGGGAAGGATCGTCGGCGCGCGTCGTTCGACGGTTCGAAGGAGATCGGCTTCGCCGTTCTGGCGACGACGATCTCCCTGGTGGCGGTCTTCGTGCCGGTCGCCTTCCTGACGGGGACCGTGGGCCGGCTCTTCAACGAGTTCGGCATTACGGTCGCCGTGGCGGTGCTCCTCTCCGGGTTCGTGGCGTTGACGCTGACGCCGATGCTTTGCTCGCGGATCTTGAAAGCGGGAGCCCACGAGGAGCATCGAAGCACCCTTTCGAAGCGGATCAATGCATTCCTGGACACGATCACCCGCAGCTACCAGGGCGCCCTGCGCACCGCGCTCGAGCATCGGGGGGTGTCGCTGATCGGCGCCGCGGTGCTGGCCGTGCTCATCGGCGTCATGTTCATGCTCCTACCGCGCGAATTGGTGCCGGTCGAGGACCGGGGAATCGCGTTCGGGATCGTTCTGGCGCCGGAGGGATCGACGCTGGACTACACCGACCGATACATGCGGCAGGTGGAGGAGATCCTGCTCCCGCTGCCGGAACGCCGGGGGCTCTTCACCGCCACGGGCCTCAGCTTCGGCGGTCCCGGCCGCGTGACGAACGGCTTCGTGTTTCTGAATTTGAAATCCCGTCATGAACGCAAGAAGTCCCAGCAGCAGATCGTCCAGGAACTCTTCCCGCGCCTCTTCGGCATTCCGGGCGTGCTGGCGTTCGTCATCAACCCGCCCAGCCTCGGCGGGCGGTTCTCGTCCTCACCGGTGGAGTACGTGCTCCAGGCGGAGTCCTACGACGAGCTGCAGGGCGCCGTCGGAACGTTCATGCAGAAGGCGGGCGCGCTGGGGTACCTCATCAACCTGGACACGGACCTGCGCCTGAACAAGCCGCAACTCGACATCGCCATCGATCGGGAACGCGCCGCGCAGTTGGGCGTCTCGGTCACGGATATCGGCACGACGCTGGAGACGTTCCTCGGCGGGCGCGCCGTCTCGACCTTCAAGCGCGGCACCAAGCAGTACGACGTGATCGCCCAGGTGCGGCCGCAGGGCCGTTCCACGCCGGACGCGATCGAGGGAATCTACCTCCGGGGCGGAGGCGGCGACCTCGTGCAGCTGGCGAACGTCGTCCGCGTCAAGGAAACCGTATCGCCGAAGGAACTGAATCACTACAACCGGATCCGTTCCGCCACGATCACGGCGAATCTTCCACCCGGCTTTCCGCTCGGCATGGCTCTGGACGCCCTGGACCAGATCACGCACAACGATCTGCCGCCGAGCATCCGCCACGACCTGGGTGGGCAGTCGCGAGAGTTCCGCGATTCCAGCACGAGCCTCTACATGCTCTTCGTCTTCGCCCTGGTGTTCATCTACCTGGTTCTCTCGGCGCAGTTCGAGTCGTTCATCCACCCCCTGACGATCCTCCTCGCCGTGCCGCTCGCGGTCGTCGGGGCGCTCGTCTCGCTCTTCCTGTTCCGGCAAAGTCTGAACATCTACAGTCAAATCGGGCTGATCATGCTCATCGGATTGGTGACCAAGAACTCGATCCTCATCGTGGAATATGCGAACCAGCTCCGCGCGACCGGTCTCTCGATCGTGGACGCCGTCACCAGGGCGGCCACCATCCGGTTCCGGCCCATCCTGATGACCTCGCTCGCGACGATCTTCGGCATCCTACCGATCGCCATCGGAATCGGCGCCGGCGGCGAGGCGCGGCGACCCCTGGGCGTCGCCGTGGTCGGCGGCATGGCCGTCTCCACGTTTCTCACGATGGTGCTCGTGCCCGTGGTGTACACGTATCTGGCGCGCTTCACGAAGGCCAAGCCGATCGAGGACATCACAGGCGAAGCCGCCGCGACGTCCTCCGCGGCGAGTCCCGACAAGGGCGCCGAGGTCGCCGCCGCGCGGCAGTCGCTCTAGCCCGGCTCCCACGCCTCGCCGGCGCGGCCCCGCCCACCCGCGCCGTTTCCCGCGATCCCGCGGGCTCTTCCGACGGTCGCCTATGGTCGCCTGACAGTTCCGTCGCTGTCATCGCTGTCATGGGACTTCGGGCTCCCCGCGCGCGCCACCACCGCACCGCTACGTTCCGGATGCCGAAACCCGCATCCTTCTCCCTGTCGCCTCCTGCGGCGCCCGCGCCACGAGGCGCGGCCAACGATCTGGGGTGGAGGCATTCCCATGACGCGCAACAAGCAAGATTTCGGGACAGGCGCCGAACTCGAACCTAGGGTGCAAGCCCGCCTCAACGCGTTTCTCCGCGAGCGCACGCTTCCGCGGTACCTCGCCGCGCGGGCGGCGATGATCGAGTCGCGCCGATTCGATCCACGATCGACGGTGCTTCCGGATGTCTTTCGATTGTTGGCGAAGGGCCATCACCAGCAAGTCTTGGCCGTGACCCGCGCGGCCATAGGGAACTGGGTCCTGAATCCCGGCATCCATTTCGTCATGAGCCAGGCGCTTCGCGACCTGGGCCACACGGCGCGCGCGGAGAAGGAGTACGAGTTCGGCCGCGCGCTGCTGGAGGGGCTCCTCCTGACGGGCGACGGATCCGCGGAGCGACCGTACCTTGTGCTCCGCGTCGCGGACGAGTACGACGTCTTGGCGAGCCTCAGCCTGCGATGCCGCGCCCATCAGGTAGCCTTTCGAGGGGGTCGCGCCTACGACGCCCTGGCCTGCGAGGATGGCCGCGACGTCTGGTTCGATGTCACCGCTGCGGCCGTGCCGGATCCGGTCCTCCTCGCCCGTCCCCACGCGAGGTTCGACGCGGTCGCCTGATCCGCTGGCCTCTCCTCTGACGCCCCACGCCACGCGGATCACCCCGCGGCGATTTCGCGCCGCACGCCTCCGCGCAGCGTCAATCCCACGCGACATTGTCGCTCCATGTTGGAGACACACTCGCCTTCCGGCGCCCGCCGGCCCCTGAGCGGACATGGCTTCCGTTTGCCAGGTTTCAGTCCTCCATGCGGTTGGCGTGTTCATGCCGGAACCCCACCCTCGTGGCCCAGCCCATGCATATCCGAGGAGAAACTGGGAGGGGATCCATGGCTCAAGCGTCGGACGGTGCGCTCATGGGGGCGGTGGCGGTGTCGCTGCTGGGCAGATTCTCGGTAGTGGTGAATGGGCAGGCCGAGGTGCGCCTCCCCCACGGGGCGCAGCGCCTGCTTGCCTATCTTCTCGTATACCGAGAGCGCGGCCATCCCAGCGACCAGCTGGCGGAGCGACTCCGGACCGCCGCTCCCGGAGGGGCGAAGGCAGCCCTGCGCGAGTCGATGGCCCAGCTCGACGACGCGCTCGGGCGGCATGTTGCGGGTGGAAGCCTCCTGGATCGGGGCGTCTCCGAGATCTCTCTCGGCGCCAGCGCTGATCTCCAGGTCGATCTCTGGGCATTCGTCGAGGGCGCCACGGAGTACGCCAGCACGGAGGGGGCGGTGCTGGACGCCGCGACGCTCGGGCCCGCGATCGCCCTCGAACGTCTCTACCAAGGGCATCTTCTGGAAGGCTGGCCGGAGCCGTGGTGTCATGCGCCGCGCGAGCACGTGCTTCGGCTCTATGCGCATCTTCTCGACCGAATCCTCGCGGCGCACGAGGCGGCGGACGATCTGACGAAGGTGGTTCTCTACGCGACCCGCAGTCTGGCTGCAAGTCCCGCGCGGGAATCGGCGCATCGCTCCCTGATCCGCGCGCTGTACCGACTGGGAGATCGAAGCGGCGCCCTTCGTCAGGTTCAGCGCTGCGAGGATACGGCGCGAACGGCGGGCGGCGGGGAGCTCGAACCGGAGACGACGGCGCTGATCGAACTGGTGCGCGCGGGCACGTCCCGTGCGTCGCGTCGCGCAACCGAGGGAGCCGACTAGGCGCGATCGGTTCGCAGCAGGCGGGAGCCCACGGCCATCCCGAGGATTCCGGCCCCGATCAGGATTCCCAGCGGCGGCAGCGCCTCGCCCCATCCGAAGCCGCGCCACACCGCGCCTTCCACGGCCACGATGGCGTGTCTCACCAGACTGTAGTTGCTGACCGCCTGCATCCAGGCGGGCATCGCCACGAGTGGAATCATCCCGCCGCCGGTCATCGACAGGAGCAGCATGATGCCCCAACCCGCTCCCGCCACGCTGGGTGGGGTCTTTCCGAGCACCGATACCACCATCATCACCCCGGTGAAGCAGAAGGCGGAGGCGCCGATCGCCGCCGCAAGGAGCGGTGGATTCGAGATGCGAACCCCGAAGACGAATACGCCCAGGCAGAGCACGATCGTGACCGCGACCGCGGCCGCCAGGGCGCACGCGAGCCCCTTGCCGGCGAGAATCGTCGCGCGGCCGATCGGCGCGAGGCGCAGCCGCAAGAATGTGCCCGTCATTCGCTCCTGGACGAGCGAGACCGCGAAGGACATGCACACTCCGATGAGCGCCCACGCGATCGAGGAGGGGAATGTGACTTCGTAGGCGCTGCGCGGTCCGGAGTCGTCCTCCGTCACCTCGACGACGCGGATGTTCGGCCCGGCGGCCTCGCCGTCCGTGCCCCCGGTTGCCGTGTCGGTCCGCGTCGAATCGAGCGCGACCATAAAGGACTCCAGCGCGCGGAGCATCGTCCCTTGCCGTTCACGCGCCTCGGGAGCGATATCGGGGTTCTCCCGAAGCTGATCGAGGGACGCGCGCACCTGATCCCGGCCGCCTCCCGAGGCGCCGAACGAGCCTTGAATCGACTGGAACAAGGCCGCCGTCACGAATCCGCGAAGGTACTCCCGTTCCGCGCTGCGTCGCGGGTCGACGCCGATCTCCACGCTCTGCGTGCTGTCTCCGCCGAAACCGAACGACGCTCCCGTTCCGGCAGGGAAGAGGACGTACGCGACGAGGTCGCCTCGTCGCACCAGATTGCGTGCCGAGTCGAGCGGCGCCTCGCGGACCTTCAGTCCCTCGGAGGAACGCAGGCGGTCGACGATGGACTGCGTCATCGGCGAGGCGTCCTGATCGACGACGGCGATGGGGAGGGCCGCGCGCGGTCCGCCTCCCCCGCTGATCGAACCGAAGAAGAGGGCCATCACGATGGGGAATCCGAGGATCCAGAACAGATCCGCCCGATCGCGGAGCAGGAGCCGGAGATCCTTCGCCGCCAGGGCCCAGATCGCCTTCATCGCGGCAGCATCCCGGGGGCGCTCAATCCCGCAGGGACCGGCCGGTCAGGTGCAGGAACACGGCCTCGAGATTGGCGCGATCGATGGCCACGTGGCGAAGAGGCTGCCCCGCGTTCACGGCTTGAAGCAGGACCTCCTCCGGCCGGTCCGTTTCGACGCGCCATTGGCCGTCCTCCCAGGTTCCACCGGCCTTCGCGAGGGTCGCCGGCCTCTCGGGGAATTCGATGACGACGCGCGGCTTTCCCCCGTGATCGCGAACGAGCCCCGCGACCGTGTCGAGGGCGAGGATGCGTCCATGATCCATGATGGCGACGCGGTCGCAAAGCCGCTCCGCCTCTTCCATGTAGTGCGTGGTGTACACGATCGTCCGTCCGTCGCGCTTCAGCGCCTCGATGCTCTCGAAAATCGCGTTTCGCGACTGGGGATCGACACCGACCGTCGGTTCATCGAGAAGGATCAGCGGAGGGTCGTGCAACAGGCCGCAGACGAGATTGAGGCGGCGCTGCATCCCACCGCTGAACGTTCGTGCCAGGTCGCGCCGCCGCTCCTCGAGCCCCGCGAACGCCAGAGCCCAGCGGACGCGCTCCTGGAGCGTCGCCCCGGAGAGGCCGTAGAGGCTGCCGAAGAACGCGAGGTTCTCCTCAGCGGTCAAATCCTGGTAGAGCGCGAGCGCCTGAGGCGCCACGCCGATCCGGAGGCGGAGCGACGGACGCGTGGGATCGTCCTCGCCGTCGACCGTCACCGTTCCGGCGTCCGGACGCAGCGCGCCGACGATCATGCCGATCGTCGTGGTTTTCCCGGCGCCGTTCGGGCCCAATAGGCCGAAACTCTCGCCGCGCGCGACCTGGAAGGAAACGCCGTCGACGGCGACGCGATCTCCGAAGGTTTTTCGGAGGTCCCTAACCCGGAGTAGGCTCACGACGGCATTATGGAGGACGTGCCAGGCTGATCGAACACATTTTGACGATTGAACGTATACTTCCGGCGGAAGGATGCGGCCCACGGCGGGTGCGCCAGGAAGACGCGGGGCGTCATACCAAGGAGGATTCGATGCGTGATGGACGATGGGTGCGGGGCGTGCGATCGGTCGTGGCCCTGGTGCTGCTCTTGATGGTGGCGGCGTCGCCCTATGGGTGCGCGTCGGTGAAGGAATTCGCGGCGCTTCGCCAGGTCGATTTTCGCTTCGACCGCATTTCGGATCCCGAGATCGTGGGACTGTCCCTTTCCACGTTGGCCGCCTACGATCAGTTGTCGATCGTGGACGTGGGCCGCCTGGCCCTGGCGGTCGCCGCCAAGGACGTCCCGCTGGACCTGACGATCCACGTCGAGGGAAGAAATCCCGCGTCCAACGAGACGACGGCGCGCCTGGTGAAGCTGGATTGGATGTACCTCGTGGACGGGGAGGAGATCGTGTCCGGCGGCATGGACGAGGAAGCCGTGTTCCCGCCGGGCGAACCGCGCGATCTACCGCTGACGGTGCGGTTCAATCTCGTCGACGCCTTTGGAACCGACGGAAAGGTTCTCTTCGACACCGCCCTCGTCCTCTCGGGGCAGCGGACCAGCACGAAGAAGGTGACGCTGCGGCTCGAACCGACCGTCGAGACCTCGCTGGGCCCGATCCGCTACCCGGTGCCGATCACGCTCGACCTCGCATCGGGCCGCTAGGCGTCACCCCGGTTCGTTCCGCGCTCCGTCGCCGCGACGTCGGTCCCGCGGCGCGGGCCGGGCCGGCCCGGCCCCGCCCCGGACGGCCGGACCTGCCCGCAGCATCCGCCTTCCATTTGCCCCCTCGACGGTTCTGCGCACCGAAATTCCGCTCCTCTCTTCTCGGCGGGCGCCGCGCCGGCGATTTCCCATCGATTTCTAGACCGGGTGGTCCGAAGTCTGATACTATTACTATAATAGATATAATAGATATAAAGGAATA
>QJVW01000069.1 GCA_003235575.1 Candidatus Eiseniibacteriota bacterium
GGGCGCCGCGCGCCGATCCAGCGCCGGATGTATCCCCACAGTTCCGTCACGAGCACGCCCAGGAGAATGAGCCCCGCGCCGAGGAACTCGCGCCACGACATCCGCTCGCCGAAGAAGAGCCCGGCGAAGATCGCGGCGAAGATCGGCTCCGTCGAGAAGAGAAGCGTCGCCTTGATCGGCGACGTCTTCCCCAGCGCCCACGTTTGGAGCGCGATCACGAGCGACGTGGCGACCACCGAAAGGTAGATCAGGACGCCCCAGGGGATTCCGCTCCACGGCGTGCCCAGCCCACCGCGCGCGGCGACGATGATCCATCCGACGATCGCGCCCATCCCGATCTGCATCACCGATAGCGCGATCGGATCGTTCCGCTTCACCACGATGCCGGTGATCACGATCTGAACGCCGAAGGCAAAGGCGCAGCCCAGCGTCCATAGATCCCCCGGCGAGAGGGAGAAGCCCGCGTCCGCGGAAAACGCGGCGAGGCCCCCCATGACGAGCAGCACGCCCAGGAACTCGCCCAGCGTCGGAACCGTCCGCAGCGCCACGAACGCAACGAGGGGCACGATCACGACGTAGGTCCCGGTGATGAACGCGGAGCGCGAGGCCGTGATGGTCGCGAGGCCGATCACCTGGGTGAGATAGCCGACCGCGAGCCAGAGTCCAAGCCACGCGCCGTCGCGAAGCCACCCGCGTTGGACCGGCCAGATCCGCTTCCAATAAAGCCCGCCCAGCACGACGCAGGCCATCGTGAAACGGAGGGCCATGAGATCGACGGGGTGGAGCACGTGGAGCGTGTCGCGCAGCAGCGCGAACGTCGTGCCCCAGATGGCCGCGACGAAGAGGATCGTGAGATCGGCGCGGTTCATGGCGTTCCTAGCGGCGGGTGGAGGCCGCGCCCCTCACGCGGTGGCGCGGGTTCGGCGCGATGCCCCGGTCGCCTTGGCGCCGAGGGCCTTGATGGCGAACGCCAGGCTCTCCAGTTCGATCGAGAGGTTCACGGTGCGGAGGGCGACGGACGGGGGAACCTGGATTCGCCGGTGTGCGAAGTTGAGCACGCCGCGCATGCCGGCCGCCACCAGGCGATCGGCGACGCCCTGCGCCGACCGGGCCGGCACCGCGATCACCCCGATATCGAGGCCCAGCCGTTCGGTCTCGGCGCGAAGCTCGTCGATGTGCCGGACCGTGAGGTCGCGCCACTTTTGTCCGATGCGGTCCGCGCTGACGTCGAAGACCGCGACGATGTCGAAGCCCTGGCGGCGAAATTCCTTGTAGGCGAAGAGGGCGGAACCCATGTTTCCCGCCCCGACCAGCGCCACGCGCCAGCGCCGGTTCAGTCCCAGGATGAGGCGGATTTCCTTCCGCAGGCGCGCCACGGCGTAGCCCAGGCCGCGCTTCCCGAAATTGCCGAAGTAGGAGAGATCCTTTCGAACCTGGGCCGAGGTCACGCCGCTCGCGTGCGCCAGGCCCTGCGAGGAAACGGTGCGTTGCCCTTCCGTCTCCAACTCCTCCAGAACGCGGTAGTAATTCGAAAGACGGCGGACCGTCGAGGGCGGAATGCGCGAATCGTGCGTCAGATGGCTACGCCTCCTCGCTCTCTTCCTTCTCCTCGATCCGCGCGACGTCGATCAGCTGGTCCCCTTCCTCCAGGTTGATGAGTCGCACGCCCTGGGTGTTTCGCCCGATCTCGGAGATGCCGGCGACGGGGGTGCGGATGATCATCCCGCCGCGCGTGATGAGCATCACCTCGTCGTCGGGGACGACCTCGAGCGCGGCGACGACGGGACCGTTACGATCGTTCGCCTGGATGGAAATGATCCCCTTGCCCCCACGACCGGTCACGCGGTAGTCGGAGATCGGCGACCGCTTTCCGTAGCCGTTCTGGGTGGCGACGAGCAGGCTGGCGGCCCGCCGCACGGCGATCATGCCGACGACCGCGTCGTCCTGCGCCAGGGTCACGCCGCGCACGCCGCGGGCCGAGCGGCCCATCGGACGCACGTCCGTTTCGCGGAAGCGGATGGCCTGACCGTCCCGCTTGGAGAGAATGATCTCCTGGGTGCCGTCCGTGATCGCGACCTCGATCAGGCGGTCCCCTTCGTCGATCCCGATCGCCACGATGCCACCGCGGCGCGGGTTCGAGTACGCCTCCAACGAGGTCTTCTTCACGGTTCCGCGCGCCGTGGCCATCATGAGGAAGCGATCGGCCCTGAACTCCTTCACCGCCAGAACCGCGGCGACCCGCTCCGACTGGCCGATGTTGACCAGGTTCACGATCGCCTTCCCCTTCGCCGCGCGGCCGGCCTGCGGCACCTCGTGCACCTTCACCCAGTGAACGCGTCCGCGGTCGGTGAAGACCAGCATGTACGCGTGCGTCGAGGCGACGAAGAGGTGCTGGATGAAATCCTCCTCGCGCGTGCCGGCGCCGGTGACCCCGCGGCCGCCGCGCCGCTGGCTGCGATACGCGTTGAGCGGCAGGCGCTTGATGTATCCGGCGTGCGAGAGGGTGACCACCATGTCCTCCTCGGCGATCAAATCTTCGATCTCGAATTCGCCGGAGGCGGCCTCGATCCGCGTGCGCCGGTCGTCTCCGTACTTCTCCTTCACCACGCCCAGCTCGTCCTTGATGATTGCCAGGACCTTCGCCGGGCTGGCGAGGATGGCGCGCAACTGCTCGATCAGCTGGATCACCGCGAGATACTCGTCCTCGATCTTCTGGCGCTCGAGGCCGGTCAGGCGGGCAAGGCGCATGTCGAGGATCGCGTTCGCCTGGATTTCCGAGAGGCCGAACCGGGACATCAATCCCTCGCGCGCCCGCTCGGTGTTCGCCGACGCCCGGATCAGGGCGACGATCTCGTCGATGTTGTCGAGGGCGATCTTGAAGCCTTCGAGGATGTGGGCGCGCGCCTCCGCCTCCGCGAGATCGAACTGCGTGCGCCGGACGACGACGTCCTGGCGATGCTTCACGTAGAGGTCGATCATCTGCTTCAGCGTGAGCGTGACGGGGCGGTTGTCCACCAGCGCCAGCATGTTCGCGCCGAAGGTCGTCTGCATCTGGGTGTGCTTGAAGAGCTGGTTCAGCACCACGCGCGGCTGCGCGTCGCGCTTCAGCTCCACGACGATCCGCATGCCCTCGCGATCCGACTCGTCGCGCAGGTCGGAGATGCCGTCGATCGTCCCCTCCTTCACCAGGTCGGCGATCTTCTCCAGCAGCGCCGACTTGTTCACCATGTAGGGAATCTCGGTCACGACGATCGCCTGGCGGTCCTTCTTCACCTCTTCGATCGTCGCGGCGGCGCGCACGGAGATGTGGCCGCGTCCGGTGGTGTAGCAGTCGTGGATTCCCTGGCGGCCGTAGATGATGCCGGCGGTCGGGAAGTCGGGTCCCTGGACGAACTTCAACAGGTCCTCGACCGGGCACTCGGGGTTGTCGATCACGTGATGGATCGCGTCGACGACTTCCCGGAGATTGTGCGGCGGAATGTTCGTCGCCATGCCGACGGCGATGCCGGCGGATCCGTTCACGAGGAGATTGGGAACCGCGGCCGGAAGGACGACGGGCTCCTCGCGGGACTCGTCGTAGTTCGGCCGCATGTTGACCGTTTCCTTCTCCATGTCGCGGAGCATCTCCTCCGCGAACTCGGTCAACCGCGCTTCCGTGTACCGCTCGGCCGCCGGGGCGTCGCCGTCCACCGAGCCGAAGTTTCCCTGCCCGTCCACCAGCGGGTAGCGCATGGAGAAGTCCTGCGCCAGCCGGACCATCGTCTCGTAGACCGCCGTGGTCCCGTGCGGATGGTAGTTGCCGGTGACGTCTCCGGTGATCTTGGCGGACTTACGGAAGGGGCGGTCGTGGAGCAGGTTCAATTCGCGCATCGCCACCAGGACGCGGCGATGGACCGGCTTCAGCCCGTCGCGGACGTCCGGAAGCGCGCGCGAGACGATGACCGACATCGAGTAGTCGATGTACGAATTCCGCATCTCGTCTTCGACGTAGATGGGGATGATTTTTTCGGGTGTGGCCATCGTGCGACCAATCCTCCTAGTGGCGGCTGTTGCGGGCGCGGGCTCGGGCTCGTAGCCTCACGATCGCGCGCAAAATCTCAGACATCCAAATTCCGAACGCTATCCGCGTACTCCTCGATGAACTTCCGGCGCGGCTCCACCTGGTCGCCCATCAGGATCGTGAACATGCGGTCGGCCTCGACGACGTCGTCGAGCGTGACCCGCATGACGGTCCGGTGTTCGGGGTCCATCGTGGTCTGCCACAGCTGGTCGGGGTTCATCTCGCCCAAGCCCTTGTAGCGCTGGAGCGTGACGCCCTTCTTCCCCATCTCCTCCTGGTGCTTCGCCAGTTCCGTCTCGTCGTAGGCGTAGCGGACGTCCTTCCCCTTCTGCACCCGGTAGAGGGGCGGCATCGCGATGTAGACGTAGCCGCGCTCGATCAGGGGCCGCATGTGGCGGAAGAGGAAGGTAAGCAGCAGGGTCCGGATGTGGGCGCCGTCCACGTCGGCGTCGGTCATCAGGATGATGCGGTGGTAGCGCGCCTTGTCGGCGTCGAATTCCTCGTCGATGCCGGTCCCGAGCGCCGTGATGATGGTCCGGATCTCCTCGTTCGAGAGCATCTTGTCGAGCGAGGCCTTCTCCACGTTCAGGATCTTTCCCTTCAACGGCAGGATCGCCTGGAACTTCCGGTCGCGGCCCATCTTGGCCGAGCCGCCGGCGGAGTCGCCCTCGACCATGTAGATCTCGCAGAGCGCGGGGTCGGTCAGCTGGCAATCGGCCAGTTTGCCGGGAAGCGATCCCGAATCGAGGATGCTCTTTCGCCGCGCGAGATCGCGCGCCTTCCGCGCCGCCTCGCGCGCCTTGGCGCTCTGGATGCACTTCTCGACGACCTTCTTCGCGACCGCGGGGTTCTCCTCGAAGAAGTTCCGCAGACCCTCGCCGACGATCGACTCCACGACGCCCTTGGCCTCGGTCGTTCCCAGCTTCCCCTTCGTCTGCCCTTCGAACTGCGGCTCCGGGAGCTTGATGCTGACGACCGCGGTCAGTCCCTCGCGGACGTCGTCGCCGCCCAGGGAGATGTCCTTCAGCGCTTTCGTCAGCCCCTGGCGCTCCGCGTAGCTGTTGATGGTCCTGGTCAGCGCGGCGCGGAAGCCGACCAGGTGCGTCCCGCCCTCGATCGTGTTGATGTTGTTCACGAACGAGAAGACGTTCTCCGCATAGGCGTCGTTGTACTGGAGCGCGAATTCGACGGAGAACTTGTCCTTGTCCTTCGCGTACGCGATCGGCGTGGGGTGAAGGACGGTCTTGTTCTCGTTCAGGTACTTCACGAACGAGGCGATGCCGCCCTCGTACTGGAAGTCGTGGCTCCGACCGCTGCGTTCGTCCGTGAAGAGGAGCCGGATTCCCTTGTTCAGGAAGGCCAGCTCGCGCAGCCGCTGCGAGAGGGTGTCGAAGTTGTAGTCGGTGGTCTCGAAGACCTTGGGATCCGGCCTCCAGTGGACGGTCGTCCCCGTGTCCTCGGCGGGGCCCAACTCGGTCAAGTCGGTCGCGACGTTTCCGTGCTCGTAACGCTGGTGGTAGCGCTTGTCGCCGCGGCGAACCTCGACCTCCAGCCACTCGGAGAGCGCGTTCACGACGGAGACGCCGACGCCGTGGAGCCCGCCCGAGACCTTGTAGGAGTTCTCGTCGAACTTGCCGCCGGCGTGGAGCGTGGTCATGACGACCTCCACCGCGGGTCGATTCTGCCCGGGGTGGACGTCGACCGGAATGCCGCGGCCGTTGTCCCACACGGTGACGCTCGCGTCCTCGTGGATGGTGACGCGCACTTCGTTGCAATAGCCGGCCAGCGCCTCGTCGACCGAGTTATCCACGACCTCGTACACGAGGTGATGGAGTCCGCTCTGGCCCGTCGAGCCGATGTACATCGCGGGACGCTTGCGGACACCCTCCAGACCCTTCAGGACCTGGATGTTCCGGGCGTCGTACGAGTGCCCTTCCTTGGTAGCCGGTGTCGTCACCGTTGCCGCCTCCTCACCCGCTTGGCTCAAGCCGTGAACCCTCCTTCCCCCGCATCGGGACCAGCCGGATGGCGCGCAACCGCGCCTCGGCCGGAAGCCGCCCATTCATCTCCTCGAGTATCGATTGGCGTAGAACGGCTAGATGTCCCATCCAGACGGCGCCCATGACTTCCACCAACAGCTCTCCATCGCGCACGCCCGACGCGCGGGTGCGACGCGCCACGTCGGGACCGACCGCGTCGGCCCAGAGGTCGGTCGCGGCCGCGGCCTTCTCACCCTCTGCGACGTGGAGGCCGGGCAGGATGCGGTCGATCACCGATCCGACCGGGACCGGCTGTCCGCCTCGCTTCGTAAATCCCCTGTTCACGTTGTGGTTCCCCCGGCCGCGACGACTTCCGCGACCTCGCACGATTCGATCGGCATCACGTGAAACCGATCGGGCGACGTGGTCAGCGGGCGGCAGGCCGTAACGATGGCCTGACTGCCCTCGGGCACGAGCGCCAACAATCTTCCGATCCAGCGCGGATCGAGCTCGGACTCCGGATCGTCGAGGAGCACGACGGGCGGCTCACCAAGCCGTTCGTCCAGCACCCCCGCCAGCGCCAGCCGCACCAGAATCGAATAGAGCCGGGCGTAGCCGCGCGAGGCTCCATCGTTCAGCGCCCGCCCCTGGATCCGGCAATCGACCCGAGCCCGATGCGGGCCGATCGACGTCCACCCCCACCGGCCGTCGCGGGGACGCGCCGCCTCCAGCCGCTCCGCGCGCCGCTCCGGCGACTCGACCGCCTCGCCGTAGGCCAGGCCCAGCGCAAGGTCCGGATCGACCTGATCGCCCAGCCCCGCGATGCGCCGGTCCAGATCGTCGCAGAGCATCGCGCGGCGACGATCGATCTCGACGCCGGTCCGCGCCAGGATCTCCTCCCACGCGGCGCACTCGGTTTCGTCGACGCCTCCGCCCCCGTTCCCGTTCCGCTTCAGCGATTCGGCCAGAAGGCGGTTTCGCTGCTTCAAGGCCGCCATGTACTCCCGCAGCGCGCCGACGTAGGCCGGCTCCAACTGACAGAGCGCGACGTCGAGAAACCGGCGCCGGCCGGCCGGATCGCCGTTCAGGACCGCGACGTCCTCGACCGAGAACTGGACGGTCGGGACGCGACCCAGAAGGTCCGCCAGCCTCGAGACCGGGGCCCCATCGACCGACACCTCCCGCGGCCCGCGCAACGACCCGCGAACGGTCACCGCCCGCGGCGCGCCCGCGCGCCCCGACAGCGTGGCGCGCACTTCGTACGCGTCGGCGCCGCGACGCACCAGGTCCCGGTCCTTCGCCCCCCGAAAGGAGCGTCCGATGGACACTAGGGCCGCCGCTTCGATCCAGTTCGTCTTGCCCGAGCCGTTCGCCCCCAGCAGGAGCGTCGGTCGGCCTTCCAGATCCGCGCAACAGTCGCGGTGGTTGCGGAAGTTTTGAAGTTCGAGGCGAAGCAGGCGCACGGGGGCGCGGTCAGCCCGCCAAGCGAAGCGGCATGACCAGGCAGAGTAGATTCTCCACCGCTGGCGTCTTCGTATCTCCGCTCGCCACCGGCACCAGCAGGCCGGCCGTCACGGGGGTGTTCAACTGCACCAGCACTTCCTCCGTGTCCATCGTTCGAAGAATGTCGAGGAGATAGACGGCGTTGTAACCGATGTCGAGGTCGTCCGCGTCGTACTTCACGTCGAGATCCTCCGTCGCCTCGCCCTGGTCGGGCGTCTGGACGACGAGACGCAGACGATTCTTGGAAATGGCGAATTTCACCTGCTTGGTCAGGCTGTCGGAAAAGACCGACACGCGGTCCAGCGCCGCGGCCATCGCATCCTTGTTCACGACGAGGTGTTTGTTGTTGTTCTTGGGAAGAACCTGCTCGTAGTTGGGGAACGGCCCCTCGATCAGTTTCGTCGTCAGGGTCGTCGAGCCCAGAACGAATCGCGCATGGGTCTTCGAGAGCTCGACGGTCACGTTCTCGCCGCAGTCGGGAAGAAGCCGCGCCAGGTGGTTCAACGCCTTGAGCGGCAGGATGACGTCGCCCTTCAGAGCGTTTTTCGTTGCCGCGGGGTGTTTCAGCGAGGCCCGCGCCAACCGGTGTCCGTCGGTCGCGACGAGTCGGATTTCACCCTCGACCAACTGGAACAGCGCGCCGTTCAACGCTGGGCGCGATTCGTCCGTCGAAACGGAGTAGACGGTGCGTCGCACGAGGCGCTCGAACGCCTTGGCGTCGATCGTCAGATGTACGTCGGGCGCAACGGTGGGACGCGCGGGAAACTCTTCCGGACGAATGCAGAGGAACTTGAAGCGGCCGGTCTTGCTGACGACGATCAGCGTCAGATCCTTCGCTTCGAGTTTCAGTTCCTCCTTGGGAAGCTTTCGCGCGAGCTCGAACAACTTCTTCGCCGGAACCGTGAGCGATCCATCCGACTTCACTTCCGCGGTCGCGCGCGTCGTGATGGAGAGATCGAGATCGGTCGCGGTCATCTGAAGCGCGCCGTCGCCGGCTTCGACGAGAATGTTCGAGAGCACCGGCAGCGTCGTGCGACTTGGAACGGCGCTTGAGATCACCTGCAATGCTTGAAGAAGTTCGTTCTGGGCGACGGAGAACTTCATGGCTGCTTCCTGAGCCGTGATCATGTCCGTAAGTCCCTTTAGTGAAAAGAGGTTGCAGTCGAATCGGGGGCCCCTATCTTGACCTTCGAAAGTATAGGTCGGGAGGGGGTTTTGGACAACCTGAAAGGGGTGTTTCGGGAGGTCTTTTTCCACTCGGTACGGGACCTCTATTAATGAGATTCTTTCCCTCAATAGACGTCGTAGATGTAGGGGCGGTGGATAGCGGGGGCGGAACGGCCACACGCAAAGCTAATCCATTGATAAATATATATTTAAGCGCGATTTTCACACCCAGACCGCCGGTGGATGGTTTGGGGATAACAACCGGCTCATCCACAGGTAGGGCGCCATCCCCAGAGGGGGCCTGGTCATCCACAGGCCATCCACAGAGGCTGGCCGGACCGAGAGGACATTCATGCGTGACCCACGCCGCGTTCAGTTAGCCAAGACGATCGTACGGCATTCCTGCCGTCTGCAGCCCGGTGAGACGATCCTGATCGAGTCGTTCGACGTCGCCGACGGCCTTCTCCAGGACATCGTCGAAGAGGCGTACGAGGCCGGCGGAATCCCGCAGGTCTGCCTGCGCCGCACCACCGTGCTGCGCCAGCTGCTGCTCCACGGCAGCGAGGCCCAGTTCCGGAAGCAGGCCGAGATCGACCTCTCGCAGATGAAGCAGGCGCAGGCCTACGTCGGCCTCCGCGCGAGCGAGAATCTATCCGAGCTCTCCGACGTGCCGCCCGAGAACATGGCGCTGTACAGCAAACTCGTCATGAAGCCCGTTCACGCCGACTGGCGTGTCAAGAAGACGAAGTGGGTGGTCCTCCGGTACCCGAACGCCTCCATGGCGCAGGCGGCCAACATGAGCACCGCGGCGTTCGAGGAGTACTTCTACACCGTCTGCAACGTCGACTACGACAAGATGAGCGAGGCGATCCGCCCCCTGGTCGCGCGCATGGAGAAGACCGATCGCGTCCACATCAAGGGGCCGGGAAAGACCGACCTGCGCTTCAGCATCAAGAACATCGGCGTCGTGCCGTGCGCCGGAGCGCGGAACATCCCCGACGGCGAGTGCTTCTCCGCGCCGGTCCGGGATTCCGTGGAAGGGACCATCGCCTACAACACCCAGACGCTCTATCAGGGCGCGATCTTCGAGGACGTGGTGCTGACGTTCGAGGGCGGAAAGGTCGTGAAAGCGGAAGCGAACGAGACCGAGCGCATCAACAAGATCCTCGATCAGGACGAGGGGGCGCGCTACGTCGGCGAGTTCTCGCTCGGATTCAATCCGATGATCCGGGAGCCGATACG
The DNA here is from genome assembly GCA_003235575.1 of Candidatus Eiseniibacteriota bacterium. Taxonomy (GTDB): domain Bacteria; phylum Eisenbacteria; class RBG-16-71-46; order SZUA-252; family SZUA-252; genus SZUA-252. The sequence goes on from QJVW01000069.1 coordinate 9,952, forward strand.
GGACACCCTGTTCGACGAGAAGATCGCCGGGTCCCTCCATTTCACGCCCGGCCAGGCGTACGAGGAGACCGACAACGGAAACCGTTCCCAGGTCCACTGGGACATGGTGCTCATCCAGCGCCCCGAATACGGCGGCGGCGAGGTCTGGTTCGACGGCGAGCTGGTCCGGAAGGACGGCCGGTTCGTGGTGCCCGATTTGGAAGGGCTGAACCCGGAACGGCTAGCCTAAGGGCGCCGGAGCGACGTTCGGCGCGAAACCCCGCGCGGCCCGCGTGAGGGCCGACGTTTCCGGCTAGCGCAGGGCGGCGTCCATCGTGATCTTGGCGTTCAGGAGACGCGAGATCGGACAGCCGGCCTTCGCCTTCTCGGCGGCGGCCTGGAACGCGGCCGGATCGGCGCCCGGAATCGCGGCGACCACCTTGAGGTGGACGGCCGTGACCGTGAAGCCGGCATCGGTCTTCTCCAGCGTCACCGTGGCGGTCGTCTCGATCGCCTCGGCGGTCATGGACGATTCGCCCAGGACGCCCGACAGGGCCATCGAGTAGCAACCGGCATGCGCGGCCCCGACCAGCTCCTCGGGGTTCGTGCCCTGTCCGCTCTCGAATCGCGCCGCGAACGAATATGCCTTGTCCTTCAGGGCGCCGCTCTCGGTCGAGACCGTTCCCTTGCCGTCCTTCAGTCCACCCTTCCATACCGCCGATCCCGATCGCTTCATTCGCGTTCCTCCCAAGCGGGCCGCGTGGGGCCCGAGCCGTGTGGTTATCCGTTCAGCGTTCCCATCAGTCCTTCGACGGTCTTTCGGATCTCCTTGTCGTTCGCCATCAGCCCTTCGATCTTCTGGCACGCGTGGAGAACGGTGGTGTGATCGCGGCCGCCGAACTTGGCGCCGATCTCGGCAAGCGAGAGGTCGGTGATGTTGCGCGCGATGTACATGCCGATCTGGCGGGGAAACGCGATCGTGTCCGTGCGTCGCTTTCCGCGGAGCGATTCCTCGGTGACGCTGAATTGCCTCGCGACCAGTCGCTGGATGTCGTGGACGTCCACCCGTTGTAGGTCCGGCTGGATCTGGTCGCGCAGCACTTCCTGCGCGAATTCGACCGTCAAGGGCTGGCTCGTTAGATCGGAGAAGGCGAGCAGGCGCGCCAGGGACCCCTCGAGATCGCGGATGTTCGTCTTGATGTTGCTGGCGAGTAGGAGCGCGATTTCATTGGGAAGACTCCGTCCCTGCATCTCGGCCTTCTTCTTCACGATCGCCACGCGGGTCTCCAGGTCCGGCGCCTGCAGATCCGCGACCACGCCCCACGTGAAGCGCGAAACCAGGCGCTCCTGGAGCGCGGTCATCGAGTTCGGCGGTCCGTCGCTCGTCAGAACGATCTGCTTCTTGGCGTCGTGAAGCGCATTGAAGGTGTGAAAGAACTCCTCCTGCGTCGATTCCTTGCCCGCCAGGAACTGGATGTCGTCGATGAGGAGCACGTCGGCGGTGCGGTAGCGGCTCTTGAAGTCGAGCGTCGTGGCGTGCTGGATCGCGTAGATCATCTCGTTCATGAACTTCTCGGCCGAGACGAAGAAGACGCGCGCGCCCGGCTTCACCAGGCGAACCTGGTGTCCGATCGAGTGCATGAGGTGCGTCTTGCCGAGCCCCACGCCGCCGTAGAGAAAGAGCGGGTTGTACCGCGTTCCGGGGCTCTGCGCCACGGCCTGACAGACGGCGTGCGCGAACTGATTGCCGCTGCCGACGATGAACGAATCGAAGGTGTTGTGCGGGATCAGGCTGCTTTCGTCTCGGGACGGGGGCAGCGGTTGCGGCTGGTGTTCCTCGATCGGCGCTTCCGCCTCCGCCCGGATTTGAAAGGAGACCCCCGCGGGCTGCCCGGTCACCGCCGAGAGCGACGACTCGATGAGCGAGCGGTAGTGCTGGTCGAGCCAGTCCACGTAGAACGGACTCGGCACCTCCAGCAGCAGCGTCCGGCCATCGAACTCCAGCGGCGCCAGCGCGCGGAACCATGTTTCGTACGTCTGGCTCGTGAGATTGGACTGAATCCGCGCGATCGCGCGATCCCACACGTCGGTGGCGACCATCGTTTCCATCATCGTTTCATCCCCATGTCTTCACACCCTCTCCACGCATTATCCACATACTTATCCACAAGTCAAAAGGGGCGTAACGATCGCATTTCTACGACGTTACGCCCCAAAGTGTTTGAACTTCGGCAAGCGCCGATCACAGCATTCAGAACCCCGGTGAAGCACGGCGCGCGAGGGCGCGCCCAGGAGGAGTGGATTGGCGGGCCCTCGACGCCACAAGCTTCGTAGCGCGGTGGGTCCGCGAGGGGCGCAATGTACGCCCGGCGGCCCCGCGCTCGCAACGCAAAACTACGCGACACCACTCCGGTGCACGTCGGGGCGCGCCGAGATGCCCGTTGACCATTCCTCCATCTCTCCGATACACTCCAAGGCTCTCGCTTTGCAGTACCGATTCCACCCAGACCGAGGCTTTTCGAAGTGAAGCGCACCTTTCAACCGCACAATCGCCGCCGGAAGAAGGTCCATGGATTCCGGGCCCGCATGAGCACCCGTGGTGGCCGCGCCGTTCTCAACAGGCGTCGCGCCCGCGGGCGCAAACGCCTCACGCCCTGACACGGAAGTACCGGGCGACAAATCCGTGGCAGGCGCGATCTCGACGCGTGATCGCCGCCTTCGCCAAGGGTGGCAATTCCGCGAAGTGTACCGTTCCGGGGCGTCCCTGAGCGGCAAGCTGATGACGCTGGTCAGCCTTGCCCGCGCGGAGGGGCATGGCATGGTCGCGTTCGTGGCCAGCCGGAGGGTAGGAGGCGCCGTCCAGCGCAACCGCGCCAAGCGGCTCATGCGCGAGGCGTTTCGCGCGGCCGCGCCGGACTGGCGAGATGAAGCACGCTGGCGAGTTTGGATCGCCCGAGCCGCATGCTCCCGATCCCGTCTCGCGGAGGTTTCCGTCGAAATGGCACGCCTGCTCGGAATGGAGCGCCGATGAACACCGCCACCGTCTCGACGTTGGGCCGCGCGGCGCGTGCGGGATTCGGACTTCGTCCGCTTCTTCTCTTTCTCGTTCGGAGCTATCGGTCCGTGATTTCACCCGCGCTTCCGCGCTCCTGTCGATTTCATCCTAGTTGCGCCGCCTACGCCGAGGAATCGCTACGGCGGCACCCGCTGCCCCGCGCGATCTGGCTGACCATTCGCCGGATCCTCCGATGCCACCCCTTCCATCCAGGAGGTTACGACCCCGTCCCCTAAGGGGGAGCGTGGTCGCTGGTTCATGGACAAGAGAACCCTTGCTGCCATTCTGCTGATCCTGGGCGTACTGCTGGTCGACTCCGTTTGGTGGTCGCAGCGAACGCGCCAGCGCGTTCCCGCTCCACCCGACTCGACCAGCGCCCTCGTGACCCCGGGCGCCGAATCCGGCGCCGGCTCCGTCCCGGGTGCGACAGGCGCCACAGGCGCCGTCGAGGCGCCGGCCGTCATGCCCCCCGAGACCACCTCGGGGAGCAGCGCTACCGTGCCTGGCGCGCCGACCGTCACCGGCGAGACCGCCGTATCGACGCGCATCGCGTCCGCCCCGGTCGAAGAGCACCACCTGAAGACCAAGGTGTTCGACGCGACCCTGTCGAGTGAAGGCGGGGCCGTGACGTCCTGGGTCTTGGCGGACTACACCGATCCCGCGACGAAGAAGCCCGTGGACCTGGTCCGGCTGGGTCGTAGCGCCGTGCATGTGGCCGTATCGGCCGGCGACGCCACGTTCGATTTCACGAACGCGCCATTCCAAGTCGTGGACTACGACGGGATGCGCGGCCGTGTGGGATTCGAGGCCGTCGATTCCAGCGGCGTTCGGGTTCGGAAGACCTATCGCCTTACCGATGATCCTTCCCTTCTCGACCTTGAAGTTCGCGTGTCCGCGCCCGCGGGACTCGGTCCGATCCGCTACCGGCTCGGCTGGGGAGCGCCGCTCCCGCTCACCGAGCGCTCGGCGAAGACGCAGGAGCTCAAGGGGACCGCGCTCCTCGGTGAGAAGATGGTGGCCCTCGACACGAAGGGCCTAGGCAAGGAGGGCTTCAAGGTAGAGAACGGAAACGTCCGCTGGGCGGGCGACCGGAGCAAGTACTTCGTCGCCGCGATTATCCCCGATTCGCAGACGGTGGAGCAGGTCGCGTTCTTCCCCGCGGAAGACGGCAGCGCCAATGCCTGGCTGACGGGCGCCGCGACGCCGGGCGCCGAGGTCGTGCGCCACGCGCGTCTCTACGCCGGCGCGATCCACTACGACACATTGATCGGGGTCGGCTATGGGATGGACCGCCTGGTGAACCTCGGCTGGTCCTGGCTTCAGCCGATCAGCCGATTCCTTTTGAAGTGCCTTCTCCTCCTCTACCAGTGGATCCCCAACTACGGCGTGGGGATCATCATCCTGAGCATCGCGACCAAGATCGTCTTCTATCCGCTGACGCAGTCGAGCCTTCGGACGATGAAGATCATGCACCGGCTCCAGCCGCGCATGAACGAGATTCGCGAGAAGCACAAGGACGACCCCGCCAAGATGAACACCGCCGTCATGGCGCTCTACAAGGAGCACAAGGTCAACCCGCTGGGCGGATGTCTTCCGATGCTCCTGCAGATTCCGGTCTTCTTCGCGCTCTATCAGGTTTTCCTGAACGCCGTGGAGCTGCGCGCCGCCTTCTTCATCGGCCACATCCACGACCTTTCGGCGCCGGACGTCCTCTTCATGCTCGGACCGCTGCCGATCTCGCTCATGCCGATCCTGATGACGATCAGCACGTTCTGGATGCAGATGCTGACGCCGACCGATCCGAAACAGCGGCCGCTGATGATGATGATGCCGCTGATGATGCTCTTCATCATGTATAGTCTGCCCTCGGGCGTTATTCTCTATTGGACCGTCAACAATGTCCTCTCGGCCCTCCAGCAGCAGTGGGTAAACCACGTGGACGACCGCCAAATGGCCGCGGCCTCAACGTAGCGACCGGAATGGGAAGCGAAGCCATGGATCAGCCGACGACCGACGAATCGATCGATATCGAAGCCGCCTCGTACCCCGAGGCCATCGCCGAAGCCTGCTCGCGTCTTGGTCTCACGTCGGCGGAGCTCGCCATCGACCTCGTCGATCCGGGTTCGTCCGAGTCGTCGCGCCTGGGATACCGCCCCGTGAAGGTGAAGGTGCGGCGGCGGGATCCTCAAGCAGCCCCCGACGGCGCCGGGCGCGCACCCTCGCGGAGCCGGAGCGGCGGAGAATCCGATTACGCGCGCGGACACCGCGACAGCTCGCATCGCGCCCGTCCGCGCGATTCCGGACCCCCGCCTCCTCCCCTCGACCCGTCGTTGGTGACCCCGGAAATGGTCACGATGGTCGGTGATTTGGTGCGTGGATTGGTGGAGACGATGCAATTCGAGGGCGCGACCGTGGAAGCATCCAAGTCGGCGCACGGAATCCGCGTCGGGGTGAACGCGGGCGAGTTCGACGATTTCCTGATCGGACCCGATGGCGAGACCTTGGCTGCGTTGCAGCACCTGCTGACCCGCATGGTGCGCTCGCGGATGCCCGGAAGCGCGGCTCCCCGGCTCGAAGTCGATGTCGCCGGTTACCGGGACCGCCAGATCGAGGCGCTACGCCAGATCGCCCGCGATCTCATGGCCGAAGTGCTGGGAGGGGCGCCGGAGGCCACGACCGATCCGCTGCCCGCCTCCGAGCGCCGCATCATTCACCTCGAAGTGGCCGAATCGACCGAGTGCGAAACCGTCACCGTTGGGGACGGCTTCTATAAGCGCGTCATCATCCGCCGCGCCACGTCCAAGGAGTAACCCTCCGGGCACCGCGCTCGTCGCGGCCGACCCGAAGCGCCCTCGCCATGGCTCACTACGACACCATCGTCGCCACCGCCACGGCCCCCGGCGACGCGGCAATCGCGATCACGCGGCTCACGGGGCCCGATGCCCTGCCGCTTGCCGCGCGCCACTTTCGCGGTACGCGCTCTCCGCTCGATACGCCGTCCCATCGAATCCTCTTCGGTGATTTCGTGATCGAGGGCACTTCCCTCGACACGGTCCTGCTCTCGATCTTCCGGGCGCCGAACTCCTACACGGGCGAGGACGTCGTCGAAATATCGTCGCACGGTGGCAGCGCCATACCCCGCGCGGTGATGGAGGCGCTGATCGGCGCCGGGGCGCGCGCCGCGCGTCCAGGCGAATTCACGGAGCGCGCCTTCCGGAACGGCAAGCTCGACCTGGCCCAGGCCGAGTCGGTGGCTTCGCTCGTCCGCGCGCGCTCGGACCGCGCGGCCCGTGCGGCGCGTGCGACGCTCGGCGGCGAACTGACGCGGCGCATCGCGGCGCTCGATGCCGAGATGGTCAGCCTTCTGGCCGAGGTGGAATCGCGAATCGATTTTCCCGCCGACGTTCGCGAGGCGGGCGATCTCCAGACGCTGGCGAATCGTTGCGCGGCGCTGGCGGAAGCGATCGGCGTCTGGTTGGACCGGCTTCCCTCCGCCCGCCGCCGCGAAGCGGGCGTGAGCGCGGCGATCCTCGGTGCGCCGAACGTCGGAAAGTCGAGCCTCCTGAACGCGCTCGCGGGATTCGACCGGGCGATCGTCAGCGATGCGCCCGGTACGACCCGTGACACGGTGGAGGCGTCGATCTGGTTGGACGGCATCGAACTCCGGTTGATCGACACCGCCGGCCTGCGGGAGGCGACCAGCCCCGAGGAACGGCTTGGCGTGGCGCGCACCGAGCGCGCCGCGGCGGAGGCGGATCTGGCGATCATGGTTCTCGACTGCACTCGTCCCGATGAAAGCGCGGCGGCCGGGGCCGTGGGCGCCGGCTTGGCGCCGCTTATCGTCGCCTGGAACAAGGCCGATCTCGCGGCGCCGGGCTCGTTCGACACCGGCGCGATCGGCCGCGCATCGGGATCGGCGGCCTCCGCGGCGCCGATCGCATGCGTCGAAACCGTCGCGGTGCGGGCCGGCGGCATCGATGCTCTGACGTCGGCGCTTCGTGCGGCGCTTCCCCGCGTGGTCGGCGATGCGGCGTCCGACGAGATCCCCACGACCAGCGCTCGACAGGAAGCGCTGCTCGTGGACGCGCACGAGGCGCTGGAGCGGGCCGGCGCGCAACTTGGCTCCGATCTCGAGCATGTCGCGTACGATCTCGCGGCGGTCGACCTGACCGAGGCCCGTCGGGCGCTGGGTGAGGTCGTGGGCCGCGGCGTGGACGACGCGGTGGTCGCCGCCATCTTCGAACGTTTCTGCATCGGAAAGTGACGCCTATGAAGCAGCGCCACCCCTTGATCGTCGTCGGAGCCGGCCATGCGGGCTGCGAGGCGGCGTGCATCGCCGCGCGCCTCGGCGTGGAGGTCGCGCTCGTCACGATGAACTTCGACGCGATCGCCCACATGCCGTGCAATCCCGCGATCGGCGGACTGGCGAAGGGCCACCTGGTGCGCGAGATCGACGTGCTCGGCGGCATCATGGGGCGCATGGCCGACCGCGCGGGCATTCAATTCAAGATGCTGAACCGCGGCCGCGGACCGGCGGTCTGGTCCCCTCGCGCGCAGCAGGACAAGGCGCTCTACCGCTCCGTCGTCCGCGCACACCTCGACGCAACGCCGGGAATCACGCTCGTTCAGGGCCAGGTCACTTCGTTCGAGACCTCGGGCGGCCGCATCCGCGGCGTGCGGCTCGCCGACGGCGCCCTCCTCGAGGCGGATGCCGTGATCGTCACGCCCGGAACCTTTCTGAACGGAGTGCTCCACGTCGGCGACGAGACGGTCGCGGGCGGTCGCGTCGGCGAAGCGCCCGCGCGCGGTCTCTCCGATACGCTGACGGAGTTGGGCTTTAGCCTGATTCGCCTCAAGACCGGGACTCCGCCGCGACTTCATCGTGACTCGATCGACTTCGATTCGCTGGAGACGCAGGAGGGCGAGTATCCACCGCGACCCTTCTCGCACTTCACCGAGTCCATCGACGTCGAGCAGATTCGCTGTCACTTGACCGCCACAACCGAGGAGACGCATCGCGTCGTCCGCGAGAATCTGCATCGCTCCCCGCTCTACACCGGAAAGATCCGCGGCATCGGCCCCCGGTACTGCCCTTCGGTCGAGGACAAGGTCGTGCGATTCGCCGACAAGCCGTCCCACCTGATCTTCCTGGAGCCCGAGGGGCGCCATGCGGTGGAGTACTACGTGAACGGCTTTTCGACCAGCCTCCCCGAGGAAGTTCAGCGGGAAATGCTGGCGACGATTCCCGGACTGGAGTCGGCGCAGTTGCTCCGCCCCGGTTATGCCGTGGAGTACGACTTCGTACCCCCGACGCAGCTGCGGCACACGCTGGAGACGCGGGTTGTCGCGGGGCTCTATCTCGCGGGACAGATCAACGGGACCTCCGGGTACGAGGAAGCCGCAGCCCAGGGACTGTGGGCCGGGATCAACGCGTCGCTTGCCCTGCAGGGTCGCGACCCCTGGGTGCTCCGCAGAGATGAGGCGTATATGGCTGTCCTAATTGACGATCTAGTCGTCAAAGGAACGGAGGAGCCGTACCGGATGTTCACGTCCAGCGCGGAGCACCGACTCTTGCTGCGTCAGGACAATGCGGACGAGCGACTGCTCCGGCACGCCGAGCAGCTAGGGACGATCAGCCCTGAGGAGTCGCGGCGGTTGCGCCAGCGGGGCGAACACCGGGTCGAGGCGCGCCGCCGCCTGCGCGCGACTACCCACCACGAGGACCCGCCGCGCGCCAACCCGATGACCGTGGCGCACGCGCTCCGCGGCAACGGCATGACGCTCGCGAGCGCGGTGAGCCTGCCTGCCCTTGCCGATCTGGAGTCCCAGGCGGTAGAGTCGGCCGTCATCGAGGCGATGTACGAGGGGTATATCGAACGCCAACACCGTGCCGTGGAGCGCGCCGAACACAATGAGTCCCTTCTGCTGGCCGAATCGATCTTTCAGGAAGCGCTCCCCGAACTGCCTGCGGAAGCACGCGAGAAGCTCCGCCACCTGCGGCCCCGGAGCGTCGGACAGGCGTCCCGAATCGCGGGAATATCGCCTGCGGATGTCTCGGTCCTAGCGATCTATGCCGAGCGAAACCGACGGAGGGGCGTACCCACTCCCTGACGCCCTGAAGGCGGACCGAGATCTCTTTCTGGAGAAGGTCTCTCCGTGGGTGGCAAGCGGACGCCTGGACGCGCGGTTCCTCGAACGGATCGATAAGTACGCCGCGCTCCTCCACAACCGGATCCCCACGCTGGCCCTCGTCGGCAAGCGGGACCGCGACTCCATCTACACCCGACACATCCTCGACTCCCTCAACCCCCTCTCGCTCATGGAGCAGCCGCCCGAGTGCTTCCTCGACATCGGAAGCGGCGGAGGCCTTCCGGGCATTCCCCTGGCCCTGGCGTGGCCGAAGACGCGCGCCGTGCTGCTCGAATCAAGGGAGCGCAAGGTGGCCTTTCTCGAGCGGACCCTTCGGGCCCTCGAGCTCCGCTCGGCCCACGTCGTCTGCGAACGGCTGGAGGAACACGTCAAGAAGTGCGGACCCGCCTACGACGTCTTATTCATCCGAGCCGTGGCCGACCCGGCCCGCCTGATTGAGGAGGCCGGGGCCTGCTGTTTGCCTGGGGCACGTTGGGTCTACTTCCTGGGCGCAGGCATCGACCGCGGGATTCTCCGGGAGAATCTCGCGGCCACAGGACGGGAGGGAGTCGAGGCCACCGGGTCCTTCGGGGGCCGCTTGTTCACCGGCGTGGTCTGAGTCCACCGAGCCTGCGCCGCGACACCCCCGCAAGCACTCGATGTTTCACGTGAAACATCTCCACAAGATGCTGCAAAATTGACATTTAACCAGGCCCTTTCGTGGAATGGGGCGGTTTTGAGCCCGATGGGTCGTCACGCTGCTCGAATCCTCCGCTCCGGGTCCTTCGCGCGCACCAGCCTCTAATCGCTTAATTATCAGCAGCTAAAAAATGTGTTTCACGTGAAACATAGATTCCGTTGGCGTCGGGGGCGACCTGTCGCCTAGACTCGGGCACCCGCGGGCCTCAACAGTCTCGCGCCCCGCGGCAATACCAGCAAATCGGACCAGGGAGATCCATGCCAAGGACGGTAGCAATCGCAAACCAAAAGGGCGGCGTCGGCAAGACGACCACGGCCGTAAACCTGGCCGCGGCGCTGGCGCTGAATGGGAAGAGAACTCTTCTCATAGACATAGATCCACAGGGGAATGCGGGGAGCGGCCTCGGATATCCAAGCCTCAAGATCCAGAGTGGCATCTACGATGTGCTGGCCGGCGAGGCGCCACTTTCCAGAGTAACCATCGAAACAGACGTGGCGGGGCTGCACTTGATTCCTTCGGGTCAGCGCCTCGTGGGCGCCGAGGTCGAACTGGTGGATCTGCCTCGTCGCGAGTACCGGCTCAAGGAGGCTTTGGCCGAGGTTGAGGACCGCTACGATCTGATCCTGATCGATGCGCCGCCATCATTGGGCTTTCTAACGCTAAACGCTCTCACCGCAGCAAAGTCCGTGCTTGTGCCCGTGCAGTGCGAGTACTACGCCCTGGAGGGCCTGAGCCACCTGCTGAGCGCGATCCGTCTCGTGCAGCAGGGGCTGAACCCCACACTTCAAATCGAGGGAGTGCTGCTCACCATGTTCGACAACCGGCTCAATCTCTCTCAACAGGTGTTGGAGGAGACTCGACGATTCTTCGCGGAGAGGGTCTACAGGACGGTGATCCCCCGCAACGTGCGACTCAGTGAGGCGCCCAGTTTCGGCAAGCCGGTGGTCGTCTACGATCCCGGGTGCGCAGGATCAATGAGCTACATGAACCTGGCGAAAGAGGTGATCGATCGTGGCTAGAAAAGCGCTGGGAAGAGGGTTGGAAGCACTGATTCCGTCTGGAGTGGACCAGGAGGTGCCCATGGCGCCGCCTTCACCCTCGGTGGGCTCGCCTTCGCCGTCGCCGGCGGCCCACGCCGAGCGAGCCGGGGAAGCTCGGACGAGCGACATCGTGCACGTCCCGCTGACGCGCATCGAACGCAACCCCGCGCAGCCGCGGACGCAGTTCGATCCCGCGACCATTCGGGAGTTGGCCGATTCGATCCGGGAGCGCGGTGTTCTGCAGCCGGTCCTGTTGCGCCCCTCCGGCGACGGCTACCAGCTGGTCGCAGGCGAGCGACGATTCCTCGCCGCCAAGGAGGCCGGGTTCAACACCGTTCCAGCCATCGTCCGCCCACTCACGGATCGCGAATCACTGCTGATCGCCCTCATCGAAAACGTCCAGCGGGAGAATCTAAATCCCGCGGACGAAGCGCGCGCCTACTACCGCCTGGCCGCCGAGTACGGGCTGTCGCATGAGGAGATCGCAAAGCGCGTGGGGAAGGATCGGTCAACTGTTTCTAACATTATTAGATTCAACAATTTGCCTGTTGAAGCAATGTCCCTCATGGAGTCGGGCAGGATCTCGGCCGGGCACGGCAGGGCGCTTCTTTCACTCGCCTCGGCAAAGCAGCAAATCGAGCTCGCGAACGCGGCGGCTTCGAACGATTGGTCCGTGAGGGAGTTGGAGTCGCGCATCCAGCGGTCCTCGTCGCCGCGTGTCGGCAAGTCCCGCCGAGCGCCGCACAGGGCGTTCTCCGCCGAACTGCTTGCCCTGGAAGACGAATTGATGCGGATCATGGGGACACGGGTTCGTATCACCAGGCGCCGCGGTGGAACCGGATCGCTTTCAGTGGATTACCACAATCAGGAAGAGTTGGAGCGGCTGATCGAGATGCTCCGCACGCTCTCCTAGGCGCTATCCGGGGCGTTCGGCCCCGCCGGCCGTGTAGGAGATGTGGATAAGTCGATAAATTCGGTGGAAAACGCAGCAACTCGTTGCAAGAGAGCCCATTGCGCTAGCCCTGCGCATACCGGCGCGCCCGGTTATGCACAGACGTGCGTCAACCCTGTAACAATCGTACGCGGCGCGCGGACCCCCCAACGGGGCGGTCCCCGCCCAACCCGAACGAAAGGTCTTCGATGAAAGAGTCCGTCGCTTCCCGCGACGTCGAACTTCTCGACGAGTTGAAGCAGGCAAGGGCCTCCATCGTCGCCGAGCTCCGCAAGGTGATCGTCGGCCACGAAGAGGTCGTGGAGCAGTTGCTGACGGCGCTCTTCGCGAACGGGCACTGTCTTCTTGTCGGCGTGCCGGGTCTCGCGAAGACGTTGCTTGTGTCGACCGTCGCGCGCGCGCTCGATCTGGAATTCAGCCGCATTCAATTCACGCCGGACCTCATGCCGTCCGACATCACCGGCACCGAGATTCTCGAAGAGGATTCCTCGACGGGGCGACGCTCCTTCAAATTCATCCGTGGTCCGATCTTCGCCAACGTCCTGCTCGCGGACGAAATCAACCGGACGCCGCCGAAGACACAGGCCGCGCTGCTGCAGGCGATGCAGGAGTACCGCGTCACCGCCGGCGGCGAGACGCATTCGCTGTCGCTCCCGTTCTTCGTGCTGGCGACGCAGAATCCGATCGAGTTCGAGGGAACGTATCCGCTTCCCGAGGCGCAGCTCGATCGGTTCATGTTCCACGTCTCCGTTTCCTACCCCAGCGACGAGGAGGAACAGCGCATCGTCGCGACGACGACCAGCGCGTACGAAGCCGACGTGCAACGCGTCCTCGGCCGCGATCGGATTCTGGAACTTCAGAAATTGGTGCGACGGATTCCGGTGTCGGAGCACGTCGTCCGCTACGCCGTTCATCTCACGCGCGCCTCGCGTCCGGGACCCGACTGCGCGGCGTTCGTGCGCGACTGGGTTTCGTGGGGCGCCGGCCCGCGCGCGGCGCAGTACCTGGTGCTGGGAGCAAAGGCCCGCGCCGCGCTCCACGGACGGCCGACGCCAAGCGAGGACGACGTGCGCGCGGTGGTTCGCCCCGTGCTCCGACACCGCATCATTCCGAACTTCACGGCGGAGGCCGACGGCATTTCGAGCCTCGACATCATCGCGAAGCTTCTCGAGACGGTGCCCGGTTCGGATGGAGCTCGGGGCTAGCGGCGCCGGTCCGGCCCCGACCCGCCCCACGAACCGATGAGCGACGACCGACCACGGCTTCTCGACCCGGTCTTCATCTCCAAGCTCGCCCGTCTCGACCTGCAGGCGCGGCTGGTGGTGGAGGGATTTCTGACGGGGTTGCACCGTAGTCCGTACCACGGGTTTTCCGTCGAGTTCGCCGAGCACCGCCAGTACATGCCGGGCGATCCGCTCCGGCACCTCGACTGGAAGGTGCTCGCGAAGTCCGACCGGAAATACCTGAAGCAGTACCAGGAGGAGACGAACCTCCGCGCACACCTGCTGGTCGACACCAGCGCGAGCATGGGCTACGGCACCAGCGGCGTCACCAAGCTCGACTACGCGCGCCAGTTGGCCGCGTCGCTGGCGTACCTCATCCTGGGGCAGCACGACGCGGTCGGGCTCTTCGGGTTCGCCCAGGGGCGGGGCGAGCAGATTCCGGCGCGCTCCACGATGGGGCATCTTCGGCCGCTCCTCCTGCTCCTCGAGCGTCTCACGGCCGGAGGCGGCACGGACTTCACCGCCTCGTTGCACACGCTGGCGGAGCGCATCACGCGGCGCGGTCTCGTCGTGATCCTCTCGGATCTCCTCGACGAGCCCGAGAAGATCGCCCAGGCGATTCATCACTTCCGTCACCGGCGCCACGAGGTCCTGGTGTTTCACATTCTGGATCCGCAGGAGGTCGCGTTCGACTTCGAGCGGGAGGCCGTTTACGTGGACGTCGAAGGCGGTCCACGCGTGACGACCCGGCCCCGCGAGCTGCGCGACGACTATCGCGCCCGCATCCAGGCTTGGCGCGCGCGGCTTCGCACGATCTGCATCGAGAAGCGCGCCGACTACATGGCGCTGACCACCGACGTTCCGTACGATCGCGCGCTGCTCGAATATCTTGCAAAGAGGTCGCGGCTTCTGTAGCCGCGGGGAGCCCCCGGTCCCATGCCGACCTTCTCGTTCCTGAACCCCGGTTTTCTGTGGGCGCTGCCCGCGGCGGCCATTCCGCTCCTGATTCACCTTCTCAGCCGACGGCGCTTGCCGGAGATCCCGTTTCCGACGACGTCCTTCCTGCAGACGCTGGAGCCGCGCGAAATCCGCCGGATCCGGCTGCGCGAACTGCTTCTGCTCCTCCTGCGCACGCTGGCGCTTCTCCTCTTCGTGCTCGCCTTCGCGCGGCCCGCCTTGACGCCGGCCGACGCCGTGACGCACGCCGCGGCCGCGGTCGGGATCCTTCTCGACGACTCGGAGAGCATGGCCGCCGTCGACGAGCGCGGCCACGCGCGCATCGACGAGGCGAAAGCCCGCGCCGCGGCGCTCGTCGAGGCGTCGCGTTCGGGCGACGCCATCCTTCTGGCTTCGTCCACGCGCGAGGAAGCGCCGCGTCCGGATCGCGGGGACGACCGCGTGCGCCTGCGCCGCGCGGTCGATCGCATCGAGGCTTTGCCGCGTCCCGCCTCGATGGCGCCGACGCTCGGCGGGCTGCGCCGGGCGATGGAGCGTAGCCCGCTCCCGTTCCGGGAGCTGTACGTCGTGAGCGACTTCCAGCGGTCCAACTTCAGCGATGCCGCGCGCGCCGAACTTGTCCGCGCCGCGACGGCGGGAATGCGCGTCTTTCTCGTGCCGGTGGCCGGCTCCTCGCTCCCCAACCGCGCCTTCGAATCGATCGATCCGGAGATCCGACCCGGGCCCGAGGGTCGCGGACTGGAGCTTCGCGCGCGTCTGGTGAATCACGCCAGCGCGCCCAGCGACCGGATCGCGATCCGACTGAGGGAAGGGGAGGCGCTGATCGGAGGCGGCGACGCGTCGCTCCGGGCCGGGGAACGCGCCTGGATCGCGATGCCGATCGAAGAGCGCGGGCTCGGCGTCTCCGGCTCGTCGCGCGAGACGCGCGTGACGGCGGAAATGGACGAGGACGCGCTGGCGACCGATGACGTCTGGCACGCGGTGCTGGGCGCCCCGCGCCGGCTTCGCGTCCTGCGCATCGTGGAAGCGCGCGGCGGCGCGCCGCCGCGGTTCACGGCGCTGGCGCTCGATCCGTCGCGAAACGGGGCCTCCGGGTTTTCCGTCGAGGAGGGTTCGCCCGCGTCCCTGCTCTCGCTGACCGCCGGGCGCGCGGACGTCGTGCTGCTCGAGGACGTGGCGGCGCTGTCCGGCGACGCCGAGGCGCGCCTTCGCGCGTTCGTCCGCGACGGCGGCGGGCTCGTGGTCGCGATGGGGCCGCATGCCGACCCCGACTACTACAGCCGCCGGTTCTTCCCGGGCCTGATCGACCTCTCGCTTCAATCCGCGGCGCGCGCGCCCGACGGAGGCTCCTACGAATTGCGGGCTCGCGCCGCCGGCCACCCGATCCTCGAGGGCCTCTCGGTCGAGGTGGGCGCCCCGCTTTCCAAGGCGCGGTTGACGGGTCTGGTGCGCGGCAACGTCACCACGCCGCGCGCCGAGGTCGTGGTGCAGACGAGCAGCGGCCTGCCCGTCGTCGTCGCGGCGCCCTCGGTCGCGGTCTTCCTCTCCTCGCTGTCGGACGACTGGGGCGAACTGCCGTTTTCGGGCGCGTATGTCCCCCTGATTCGCGGCATGGTCAGCCACGCGGCACGGGCCGAGTCGGGCGCGCCACCCTCGCTCGTCGTGGGCGCCGCGCCGCGCATGCGCCTGGCCGCCGCGCCCTCCGGAGGCATCCGCGTCCGCGGACCGCGCGACTACGTCTCGACCGCGACCGTGGAGGCGGAGGGCACGGGTTTTCGCGCCGTGGCGCTCGATCCAGCGCCGGCGCCCGGCTTCTACCAATTCGACACCGAAGGACAGATGCTCGGCACGGTCGCGGTGAACGTCGACCCCGTGGAGAGCGACCTCACCACGCTGCCGCCCGACTCGCTCCGCGCCGCGCTGCCGCCGGACGCACTGGAGCGGCTGACCGTGCTGCCGACCACCGCGGCCCTCACGCGCCATCTGCAGGCGACGCGCCGCGGCGAGGAGTTGTGGCTTCCGCTTCTCCTCCTCGCGGCCGTGCTCCTCGCGGTGGAAATCGCGCTCGCCAGCGCACGGCGGTTGAGCGCATGACCGCGCTGCCGCGCTCCAGCGCCTGACGCCGTGTCGACGACCGTATCCACCACGACCCTCGCCTCGCGCCTGCTCCAGGCCGTCGTCTCGCACCCCGCGACCGGGGATCTCATGGCGCGCGCCCGCGCGGAGGCGGCGACCGATCGCGGCGAACGGGGAGATCGCCCCGCGATTCGCGTGCGGGGAAGCGCGGGGAGCCTCAACGCGATCCTCGCCGCGGTCCTCGCGGGTCAGGGAACCGTTCCGATGGCGGTGGTGGCTCCCGACCTCGATCGTGCGGAAGCATGGCGGGACGATCTGGCCGCGTTTCTCGGGCCCAACGGGGTCGTCTACCTTCCGCCGCTGGACGTCGTGCCGTGGAGCCACCAGACGCCGACGTCGCCCGTGCGCGACGAGCGCCTCGACGGCCTCGCGCGTCTCGCCGGCGCCGCGCCGCCGGTGGCGGTCATTCCCGCGGCGGCGCTCCAGCGCTTGGTGCCGCGACCGGAGGATCTCCGCCCGCGTACGCTGCGGCTTCGCGCCGGCTGGGAAGGCGACCCACACGACTTGATGCGCGACCTCGTCCTGTTCGGCTACCGGACCGTGAACGAGGTGAGCGAGTCGGGGGAGGTCAGTCGTCGCGGCGGGATCGTGGACGTGCACGGCCCCGGCATGGAACAGCCGATCCGCATCGAATTCGACGGAGATGTCGTCGCGTCGCTTCGCTCCTTCGACCCCGCCACGCAACGGTCGACCGGGACGGTCGCGGAAGCCCGCGTCGTTCCGGCCCGCGAGATCCTGTACGCGGCGGACCTCGATGCGCGCCTGCGCGCGTTCGACCGGCCGCCGCTCTCGACGGGGGAGGAGGCCCGCCGCCTGCGCGACCTGGTCGGAGAAGGGATCTACTTCGAGGGTGTCGAGTGGCTGGCGCCCCATCTCGGCGTCGATCTCGGCTCGATCCTGGACCACCTTCCGCCCGGGACCCTCCTCTGGGTCGACGAGCCGCTCGCCGTCGAGCGCGAGCTCATCCAGGTGGAGCGGGAGGCCGAGCGGCTGGAGCCCGGAGCCCGGGAACGCTCGTCGCTGCTTCCGCCGCGCGACACGCTGTTCGAGCCTTCCCAGCGGACGCTCGATCGCCTGCGATCGACGCCACGCATCGAGTCGAGCGTGACCGGCCGGGAGATTCGCGACGACGGCGAGCGGATCGACTTCGGGGCGCGGCCGCAGCCCGCGTTCGGGCGGAAGCTGGACCTTCTTCGCTCCGAGCTTCGCCGCCTGGGCCAGGTCGGATATCACCGGTCGATCGTCTGCGACAACATCGGCCAGGCCGAGCGCCTGGAGGAACTGCTCGGAGACGACCTCGCGACGATCGAGGTCGGCTCGCTCGTAGGCGGCTTCGTCCTGCCCGCCGCCCGCATGGCGGTTTTCACCGACCACGAGATCTTCGCGCGCTACCGGCGCCGGCGCGGGCGGCGACTCCGCCCGTCGGCGGCCGCGATGCGCGAACTCCTGACCCTCGCGCCCGGCGATTACGTGGTGCACCTGGATCACGGCATCGGTGTCTACAAGGGTCTTCAGCGCCTGACGTTCGACGGCCACGAGACCGAGTGCATCCAGCTCGACTACGCCGGCGGCGACCGGCTCTTCGTCCCCATCGATCAGTTGGGTCTGATCGAGCGCTACGCCGCGGAGGAAGGACACGCGCCCACCATCCACCGTCTCGGCGGCACCACGTGGGCGCGCACCAAATCGAAGACCCGCAAGGCGATCGCCGACATCGCCGGAGAGCTGCTACGACACTACGCCGCGCGCCAGGCGCACCCGGGGCACGCGTTTCCCGCCGATACCCCCTGGCAGCGCGAACTGGAGTCGTCGTTCGTGTACGACGAGACGCCCGATCAGCTCCGCGCGGTCGAGGACGTGAAGCGGGACATGGAGTCGTCGCGGCCGATGGACCGCCTTCTTTGCGGGGACGTCGGGTACGGAAAGACCGAGGTGGCGATCCGCGCGGCGTTCAAAGCCATTCAGGGCGGAAAACAGGTGGCGGTGCTGGTCCCGACGACTGTTCTCGCGCAGCAGCACTTCGTGACCTTCACCGAACGGCTGGCGGATTACCCGGTTCGGATCGATGTGCTGTCCCGGTTTCGCAACGCGAAGGAGCAGAAAGAGGTGGTCGCCAAGGTGGGCCGTGGGGAAGTCGACCTCGTCATCGGCACGCACCGGCTCCTGTCCAAGGATGTGCGGTACGCCAATCTGGGGTTGGTGATCATCGACGAGGAGCAGCGATTCGGCGTCGCCCAGAAGGAACGCATCCGGACGATGATGGAGACGGTCGATGTCCTGACGCTCACCGCCACGCCGATTCCCCGAACACTCCACCTCAGCCTGCTCGGCGCGCGGGACATGTCCAGCATGGCGACGCCGCCGCGCGGACGGTATCCGATCAAGACTGAAATCGTGGAAATGAACCGCGAGGTGATCCAGGACGCGCTCTTGCGGGAGGCGGATCGTGGCGGGCAGTCGTTCTTCGTCCACAACCGGGTCGAGTCGATCGACCAGATGGCCCACTACCTGCAAAGCATCGTTCCGCAATTGCGCTACGCCGTGGCGCACGGGCAAATGAAGGACGCACAACTCGAGAAGGTGATGCTCGACTTCCTCGAGCGGCGCGTCGACGTGCTCGTCTCGACCCTGATCATCGAATCGGGATTGGACATCCCCACGGTGAACACGATGCTCATCCACCGCGCCGACGCCCTTGGCTTGGCGCAGATCTACCAGTTGCGGGGGCGGATCGGCCGTTCGCACCACCAGGCCTTCTGCTACCTCCTCGTTCCGCCGGGAAAGGTCCTCTCCGAGGAGGCCGAGAAGCGGCTGCGCGTCGTCGCCGAGCACGAAGAGCTTGGCGCCGGCCTCCAGATCGCGATGCGCGACCTCGAAATTCGAGGCGCGGGCAACCTGCTCGGGCCCGAACAACACGGATTCATGGCCGGCGTCGGCTTCGATCTCTACTGCCGCATGGTCGAGGAGGTCGTGCAGGAGCTGAAGGGCATTGCCGTGGCCAAGGGGCCGGAGCCCGAGGTGGCGAGCGACCTGCCAGCGTTCGTTCCGGACGAGTACATCTCCGATCGCGACGAGAAATTGGACGTCTACCGGCGTCTGGCCGCGATGACCGAATCCGATGCGCTGGACACCCTGGCCTCGGAGCTCCGGGACCGCTTCGGGGCGCCTCCCGCGGAGGTGGAGCAGCTTCTGGCGCTGAAGCGGCTTCGGCTCTTGGGCCGCGATGCCGGCGCGGCCAAGCTGCGCGTGAAGCAGGAACGCCTTGAAATAGAGTTCTCGGAGCCACTTGCGAGAAAGAACGTGCTCGCCGTCGTGGCTTCCGCACCCGGGAAATTGGAATTCGCCGAGAGCGCCCGCGTGCTCCGCGTCCTGAAGCCGAAGGACCCGGTCTTGTTGGCTACAAACATCTTGCGGCAGTTGGGGCCCGCTGATAGCGTGTCCGCTCCTTCATCGGCCCCGGACGGATCGTGAACCGCGCCGCCCATTCGGTGTATAAGTGCCAAGTGTTCAAACGTTTGCGGACGGATGACCCGGAGAGGAGAAGGGATTTGGGATGCCCCGCCCGAGACTGATCAGAGAGACGATGATTCATTCGGAATCGAAGATTGCCCGAGTCTCCGCCGCCGTACGCGCCGGCCGCGCGGCCGCAGTCGCCATGCTCGCGGCATCCCTGTTGTTCCACTCGCCGCCCCCCGCCCTGGCCAAGGTTCCGCCCTCCTTGAAGGGGCCCGTGGCCACGGTCGGCGACCGGCATGTCGAGGCAATCGACATCGTTCAGGCGGGGAAGGCGCTGGCGGGCCGAGCGGGCCGCGAGATGACGCCCGCTTCGTGGCGGCGCTACCTATTGAACCGCTGCATCGACCGAGAGCTGCTCGGCATGGAGGCCGCGCGACGTGGATTTGCGGCCGATCCCGCCGTTCGGAACCGGGTAGCCAACAGGGAATTCCTCGTGCTTCGGCGCGAGTTGGAGGCGAAGGTCCTCCGCCCGGGGATCATGCCGTCACCCACGGAATTCGCCGAAATCAAGGAGAGCGGCCTCTTCCGCTTCATCGATCTCTACTACATATTGGTGCGGGACGACGCTTCAGGTGCCAGACGTCGGCTCTGCGAGCGGATCGGAAGGCAAGTCCGGGCCGGCGCCTCCTGGGACTCGCTGGCGCGCATCTACAGCGGTCATCCGCCCTCGGCTTCGGCCGGAGGGCACTTCGGCCCGACGATGGTGCGCGACCTCGACCCGGCCGCGCACGCCGCGGTCGTGGCGGGCTCGGCCGGAGACATTTTCGGTCCATACAGCGGTCCCTACGGGCACGAGCTCTACAAGATCGGAGCATTCATACCGATCGACGACGACTCCCTCATGCGGTTCCTCGTGGACGAACGCACCCGGCAAATCTGGTTTCGAGAGAACAAGTACCTGTTGGACAAGTACCACTTCACCCCCGATGCGCACGCGGCGCGTCTGGCGCTTCGCGCTCTGGGCTCGGAAACCCCTGACTCGCTTCTAGCCTCGCTCGGCCCCGACGGTACGCGCCCGAAGCGGGGCGTGCGCGCGGCTCTGGGCATCCTCGCCCGCGCGGACAGCGACTCCGTGACCATCGCGGACATCTTCCGGGAGGCGCCCCCGGCGACGAATCACCGCGGCGTGGCGAGGATCCGAAACGAAGAGGCGCTGGCGAATTTCTCGGCACGGGCCCTCCTCCCGCGGCTGCTCGTCCGGGATGCCCGCGAGCGCGGGTTGGACAAAGAACCCTCGATCGCGCGCACGCTGCGCCTCATCCGCGACGAGGAGGCGACACGAGCCATGGTCGCGCGCGCGCGTCCGCCGGATCCCGACGCCGCGGCGCTCCGCGCCTATGTGGAGGAACACGCCGAGCGGTATCGCTGGCCCGCCGCGAGGCGCGCCACCATCATCATGTTCCCGAACGCCGATAGCGCCCACGCCGCCTTGAGGGCTTGGAACGGCGTCGGACTCCCCGCGGACACGACGCTGTCGCGCCTCGGATTCCATCGCATGAAGCGCCCCGGCGTGTCCCTGCCGCAGGCGGGATGGATGGACTCGCACTTGTTGTACGAAAATGGCGCCGACCCCCTCAGCCGGAGCGTACGAGGGCTGGACGTTGGTCAATTCGCTCCCGTGACGCGCCTGCCGCAAGGATGGGCCGTGGTCTGCGTCACCGATCGCGAAGAGGCCCGAGCCATGAACGAAGAAGAAGCCGCTCCACGCGCGCTGCGCGATTGGAGAGAGGAGGCTGAAAATCGATGGGTAACGACACTATTGGAACGGCTGCGGGCCAAGACGGCGGCGAAGATCATTCCCGCACGCCTCGAGGCAGTGCGCCTTCTAGATGCCGAAGCGAAGCGGGGCGCAGGATCGTGATGCGCCGCCTCGCCTACCTTTTCCTGCCCCTGGCGGCCGCCTGCGCGCTCGCCGCGCTGGACGGAACGCCCGGCCTCGCGGCGGAGCGGATCGCCGCGATCGTGAACAAGAGCGTGATTCTGTCGTCGGAAGTGGACGAGCGGTTCGCCCAGGCCGCCGCGCGATTCAACATCAACCCGGCCGATACCGCCACCGTCGCCAAACTTCGCCGCGATGTCCTGGAGCAGTTGATCGAGAACCAGGTCATCGTCGATGAGGCCCTGAAACTGGGAATCGTCGTGACCCCCCAGGAAGTGAACCAAGCCGTCCAGCGCGAAATCGACGCCGTGCGCGATCGACTCGGTGGGGAGGAAGCGTTTCAGGAGGCGCTGAAGGAAGAGCGCACGACGGAAGCCGAACTGCGGCAGCGGTACGCTCCGGACATCAAGGAGCAGATGCTCATCTCGCGCACCGTCTCCCGGGAAGTGCAGAGCAAGACCTCCGTCACCGACGCGGAGTTGAAGAAATTCTTCGAGGCCAATCGCGATTCGATCGGCCGGCAACCCGAGCAGCTCGACATGGCGCACATCATGTTCGCGTACGAGCCCGACTCGGCTAACGTCCGCCGCGCGCGCGCGCGCGCCGACAGCCTCCGGAAGGCGATCCTGGCGGGGGCGCCGTTCGAGGACGTGGCGCGCCAAAGCTCCGACGACCCGAGCGGGCAGCGTGGCGGTGACCTGGGAACGTTCGGTCGCGGCGACATGGTCCCCGAGTTCGAGGAAGTCGCTTTTCGGATCAAGCCCGGCGAGTTGAGCCAGCCGGTTCGGACACGGTTCGGATTCCACATCATCAAGGTCGAAGAGCGCACGGCGAAGACGGACTCGACCGAGGAAACGGTCCACGCGCGGCACGTGATGGTCGGGCTGCGCCCGTCGCCCGGGGACGAGGAGCGTGCTCGCAAGCGCGCGATGGTCGTGCGCGACTCGCTGCTGAAGGGCGCCGATTTCGCGACCATGGCGAAGCGCTATTCACAGGACACGGCCACCAAGGATTCCGGCGGCGCGCTCGGCAAGATTTCGGCGGGCGGACTCCCGCCGAATCTCCGCGAGGTGTTGACGGGCCTCAGCATCGGAGAGGTGAGCGTTCCCGTGAAGCGGGACACCGGCTACCACCTGTTCAAGCTCCTCGGAAGAGAGCCGGAGAAGGACTACGACTTCGAGGAGATCAAGGAACAGCTGCGCCAGATGGTCCTGAACCGAAAGCTCGAGGAGAACTATCGCCGCTGGTACGAAAAGGTCAAGAAGACCGCCAGCATCGAAATCAAGGAATAGCGTCGGGAGGTCCCTACCGGTGTCGCCGCGCCGCCCCACGCTGCTCGTGACCATGGGGGATCCCGCCGGGATCGGCCCCGAGATCGTCGCGCGCGTCGTCGCCATGCCCTCGCTCCGTCGCGCGGCGCGCCTGGCCGTCGCGGGCGATCCGGACATCTTCGACCGTGCCCTTCGTCACGCGGGCGCGCGGTCCCGGCTCCGGCCGACGTCACCCGAGCGCTTCGACCCCGCCGACGATGGCCCGGGCGTTCCCTTCATCGTCACCAGCGAGGAGGGGTGGGCCTCGATCAGCCCCGGAACGCCGACGGAGGGATCGGGCCGCGCCTCCGCGCTGGCGATTGAATCGGCCGCACGCCTCGCCACCGCGGGCCGCGTCGACGGCATCGTGACCGCCCCGATCTCGAAACAGGCGCTTCGGCTGGCGGGGTATCCGCATCCGGGCCACACCGAGTTTCTGGGCGCGCTTACCGGTTCGCGAGAGACCAGGATGCTGTTCGTCGCCCGACGCGTTCGCCTCCTGCTCGCCACGGTGCATCTGCCACTGCGCGCCGTACCCGACGCGCTGACGGTGGCGTCCCTGCGGCGAACCATGGAATTCGCCGCCGCGGCGCTCCGAAACTTTCGTTGGGGGCCGCGGCGCGCCGTGGCCGTGCTGGGATTGAACCCTCACGCCGGCGAGGGGGGTATGTTCGGAGACGAGGAGGCGCGCGTCATCGCGCCCGCCATCGAGCAGGCTCGCGCGCTGGGGATCTCCGCGGAGGGTCCGTATCCCGCGGACACGTTCTTCGCGCGGCACGCCGACCGCCATGATCTGGGCATCGTCGTCGCGATGTACCATGATCAGGGGCTGATTCCCGCGAAGGCCGACGGCGTCGGCGGCGCGGCCAACGTCACGCTAGGGCTTCCCTTCGTGCGCTCCTCCGTAGATCATGGGACTGCGTTCGATCGCGCCTGGAGAGGGCGCGGCGGCGCGACCCGCGCGGGCGCTCCCAGTCCCGCGGGACTCGTCACCGCGATCCGCGTCGGCGCCGACCTCGCGCGCCGGACGGGTCGCCGACCCATGGAGTGGGCATGGCCCTGATACGCCTGGAGCACGTCAGCAAGTCGTACCGCGACCGTTTGGCGCTGAACGACGTGTCGCTCTCCTTCGAGACCGGGGAGTGGGTGTTCGTGAACGGTCCGAGCGGCGCGGGGAAGAGCACGCTCCTGCGCATCCTGGCGCTCGCGGAGAAACCGACCAGCGGCCGCGTGGAGGTCGATCCCCTCGCGGTCGAGGAAGCGCCCGGCGTGGCGCCGGCGGCTCCGACCGGGGACGCGTCCGCCGACCACGCCGAGCCGGAGCCCGCCGCCGCGGCCCCGCCGCGCGCGATTCGCCGCAAGGTCTCCGGCCGTCTGGTGCGGCGCCACATCGGCGTCCTCGGACAGGAGTTCCGCCTCCTGCCCGATCGGAGCGTCTTCGACAACGTCGCGCTCTCCTGCAACATCGGCGGCATCTGGAACCGCTCCGTCGTACGCGACCGCGTGAACCCGCTTCTGGACGAGATGGGAATTCGCGGCGTGGAGGCGCTCTATCCCGGCGATCTGTCGGCGGGGCAGAAGCAGCGCGTCGCGCTCGCCCGCGCCATGGCCCGCCACCCGCGCATTCTTCTCGCCGATGAGCCCACCGGGAACCTGGATCCGGCCGCCGCGGATCAGATCTTCGCCCTCCTGCGTGAGATCTGCTCCCGCGGCGCGCTGGTGGTCATCGCCAGTCACGCCGAGGACCGGGTGCGGCGGTATCCCGGCCGCATCGTTCGGCTCGAACGGGGCATCCTCCGACACGACGGCGTGGAAGGGGGCGCCGCCTGATGGGCCCGATTCGGTACATCCTTCGCGAATTGTGGCGCGGGGTCGCCCAGCATCGCGCCCTCACGGTGACGAGCATCCTTTCGATGTCGGCGATTCTCCTCATCTTCCTCGTCTTCATGATGGTGCTGCAAACCGTCGATCGCTACGCGGGGGATCTGGAAGCGCGCGAAGAGGTCTCCGTCTTCCTGAACGAAGGGCTGTCGCGGGCCGACATCAAGAGCGTGGCGGAGGCGCTGTACGCCATCGATGGGGTCGACAGCGTCCGATTCGTCAGCAAGGAGGAGGCATGGGAGGCCTTCCGTGCGGACGTCGCCGACGAAGCGTTGGTCCAGGCCGTGGGCTCGAACCCGCTCCCCGCGACCTATGTGATCCGACCGACGGTTTCGTTCCGGAACGCCGACGGCGTGCGTCGGATCGCGCGCGCCGCGGAGACGGTGCCCCACGTCGAGGATGTTCGGTACGCGGGGGAATGGGTGGTTCGTGCGGAACAGGTCGTCGGCACCTTGAAACGGGTCGGCGCGGCCGTCGGGCTGATCGTTCTGGTCGGCGTGCTGTTCGTCGTGGGCGCCACGACGCGGCTTTCGGTTCAGACGCGGCTCGACTCGGTCCACTTGATCCGCTCCCTCGGCGGGGGATTCCTCTTCACCGAGGCGCCGTACTTGGTGGAGGGATTCGTCCTCGCGTCGATCTCCTCGCTCCTCACGATCGCCGCGGCGCTCCTCATCCACGATCAGTTGGCCGACGGGCTCTTCCGACTCCTCCTGTTGCCGACCCAGTCCCTCTTCGCCTTCGTAGGCATCAGCGGTCTGCTGGGCCTGCTCGGCAGTTGGATCGCGGTGGCCACCCTTCCGAGGAAATGGCTGCTCTAATCGGCCGAGCGGCAGGGGCGAAGTTCCTGGCCCTTCTCGTGGCGAGCGTGCTGGCGTCGCCGATGCCGCGCCTCGCGGCCGCGCAGACCGCCGGCGCTGACTCCGCCGCCGCTGCTGCCGCCGCTGCCGCCGCCGCCGCCGCTGCTGCCGCCGCCGCGTCGCAGGACGCCGCCGAAATCGAGGCCCAGCGTCGGGAACTGGACGCGCTCCACAAGCAGATCGAGGATCGCCGCGAGCGATCGAAGGAGCTGAAGGGCAAGGAGAAGAATCTACTTGGCCAACTGCGCGAAACGGAGAAGAGCCTGCAGCTGACGGTGCGCTACCTGCGGGCGCTGGAGAAGCGGCGCAAGGCGCTTCAGGCGGATCTGGGCGACGCGACGTCCGAGCTGGCGAGGACAGCCGTTCAGCTTCAGGCCGACCGACGGATGCTCGCCTGGCGGTTGCGCGAGATCTACAAGCGCGGCCGATCCCACGAGTTGGAATACATCCTTTCGGCGCGATCGTTCGGCGACCTGATGGCGCGCACGTACTTCCTGGCCCGCGTCGCGAAGGAGGACCGCACGCGTCTGATGGTGACGCAGGCGCACCGCGTGGAGGTGCAGGACACGCGGACCCGGCTCGAGGCACGGAAGCGGGAACTGGACCGGCTGAGGGCCGAGACCGTCCGCCAGCGCCGTTCGCAGGCGAATCTGCGCAAGCAGCGCCGCCGGCTCCTGAGCAGCATCCGCTCCGACGCCAAGGCGAACGAACAGGCGCAAAAGGAGCTGATTGAGGCTCAGAAGCGGATTCGAGCCCTGATCGATACCCTGGAAAAGCGCCGGTTGGCCCGGGAGCGCGGCGCTCCGTCCGGAGAGTTGCCGCTCTTCGGGGACTTCGGGAAGAACCGCGGACGTCTGCCGTGGCCCGCGCACGGCCGCGTGGCCCGCGGATTCGGTCAAGTGAAGAACCCCCGGTTCAACACCGCCACGTTCAATAGCGGCATCGACATCGCGGCCACGTTCGGGGCGACGATTTCGGCCGTGGCGCCGGGCCGCGTCGAGTACGTGAACTGGCTCGAGGGCTACGGCAAGTGTGTTATCCTCAATCATGGCGGCGGTTACTACACGTTGTATGCCCACGCCTCCGAAATCATCGTCCCGGTCGGCAAGGACGTCGCCGCCAACGAGGCGATCGGCCGGGTCGGAGACACCGGCTCCACCTCCGGCACGGTGCTCCATTTCGAGATCCGCCGGGGAAAAGACGCCCTGAACCCTCTCGAGTGGTTCCGGTGAGCCCTACCCCATGGTTCCTACGACCGTTCAACATCAGGAAGACGCCCTCGGCCTCCTGCGCGCCTCGCTAAGCGTCGGGCACGTCGGGCACTCCTATCTGTTCCACGGGCCCGCGGGCGTGGGCAAGACGCGTGCGGCGCTTTGGCTTGCCCGCGCCCTGCTCTGCAGCTCGCCGACCAAGGCGGGCGAGCCCTGCGATGCGTGCTCGGCCTGCGCCGAGGCCGCCGCGCTCCGGCACCCCGACCTCGAGCTTCTGCTGCCGCTCCCCTCGTTCCGCACCGAGGGACGCACCGAGAAGCAGGCGGACGAAGCGCGATCGGCGGCCCGAGCCGGCGCGTTGGCGCGCTACGCGAGCGAGCCGTTCTTCGCCCCCGTCTTCGCCAAGCAGCCGGTGCATACCGTCGACGATCTCGCGCGCGCGAAGCAGTTTCTCTCGATGACGCCGCAGCGAGACGGTGGCGCCAAGGTCTTGATCATCAAGGGCGCGGAGGCGATGACCGGGCCGGCGGCGCACGCATTCCTGAAGATCCTCGAGGAGCCGCAGCCCGGCCGCGTGCTCATCCTGGGCGCGCGGCAAATACGCGCGCTTCTTCCGACCATCGCCTCGCGATGCCTGCACGTGCGCTTCCGCCCGCTACCGGAATCATTCCTGGCGCGCGCGCTGGAGGCGCGCGGCGTCACTAAGCCGACGGCCCGGCTGGCGGCGGCGCTGTCGCAGGGAAGCCTGGGACGCGCGATCGCGCCGTTCGAAGCGCCGCTCGACGGCACCGGCGCGGCGCCCGACGAGGGCGATTTCGCCACCCTGCGCGCCGCGGCGCACGACTTGTTCGTGAAACCGCCCTCCGCCGCGATCGTCGGCACGCTGCGCCGCGGGCGCCTGGAGCGCGATCGCGGCCGGTTCCTCTCCGCCGTCTCGCTGGCGGTTCACTTCTACCGCGACGTTCTGCGCCTGAAGATCCTGGGCGGCGATGTCGCGCTGGCGAACGAGGACCGAAAGCGGGAAGTGGCTGCCGCCGCCGCGTCGCTGCCACTTCCGGCGCTCTCGCGCCGCATCCGACTTCTCGAGGAGATCGCCGCCGCGGTGCAGTCGAACGTCACCGTCGCGTATGCGGTCGCCTCCGCCCAGCATCGAATGGGGCTGGGCGTACCTTGACCCCCACGCGTACCGAGGTCCCGTCTCGGCGGGAATAACGCATGATCGAACCGAATCCCGCCACGGCAGCCGCCGTGGCCGAACCGAAGCAGAGACCGGGCGAGGCCCATGAAGTACTGGAGGTGGCGTTCAAGGCGCGCCGCCGCGAGTACTACGCCAACCCCAAGGAGATCCCGATCCGCACGGGCGATTGGATCATCGTCCAGGCCGACCGCGGGGAGGATCTCGGCCGGGTTCACCACACCCATGAGTGGGTGAAGCGCGACCACCTTCCGGGAAACCTGCGCACGGTGATCCGCCCCGCACGGCCCGACGATCTGGAGCGCCTGGAGCAGAACCGCTCCAAGGAAGAGCGCGCCTTCCGGACGTGCAAGGAGCGCGTCGAGCACCGGGAAGTGGAGATGAAGGTCGTCGACTGCGAGTATCAGTTCGACGGCAACCGCATCACCTTCTTCTTCACCGCGGAGAAGCGAATCGACTTCCGCGACCTGGTCAAGGATCTCGCCTCGATCTTTCGCACCCGCATCGAGCTGCGTCAGATCGGCGTGCGCGACGAGTCGGGCCGGATCGGAGGAATGGGCACCTGCGGGCGCGAGCTCTGCTGCGCCACCTGGCTCCGCGAATTCGAGCCGATCACGCTGAAGATGGCCAAGGACCAGGGGCTTTCCCCCAGTCCCTCCAAGATCTCGGGCGCGTGCGGCAGGCTGAAGTGCTGCCTGCGCTACGAACTCGATTTCTACAAGGAGTCCGCCCGCGAGTTTCCAAAGGTCGGAAGCCGCGTGGATCTGCAGGGCGTGACGTGGGAGGTGGGGCGCGTCGACATCTTCAACCGCAGGCTGAAACTCTACGACGGCGCCGGAAAGGAGAGCGAAATCGCTCTCGAGGAAATTCCCTCCGGGACGAAGCTCGTCGGACCGACGCGTGATCGTCGAAAGGGTTGCGACAAGAAGGGCTGCGGTTCGCGCGGGGCGAAGCCCGGCGACGGGGGCGGACACGACCACCCGACCGACAAGCCCGAGCAACCGGGTCGCACCGGCCGTCGCGACCCGTCGGGCCGGTCGCACCGAGGGGGCCGGGCGAAGAGCGCGCCGCCGGCTCCGGCCCCGCCCACCGGCAGCGGTTCCGCCCCCGGCGCCTCTGGCGCCCCGGGCGCCCCGGGCACGCCGGCTCCCGGCGAGAATCCGCCGCAGGGAGGTATCGTGCGTCGTCCGCTCGACGGACCGGGGCGTGGCCGCCGCCGCCGCCGCGGCCGTCGGGATCGCGGGGGGGGAGCCTCCGGCTCCGGAACGTCGTCCAATGGACCGAAAGGCGGGCCGTCGGGCCCGGCACAGGGATCATGAACAAGTTCTACATCACCACCGCCATCGACTATGTGAACAGCGCGCCCCATATCGGGACGGCGTACGAGAAGATCGCAGCCGATGCGATCGCCCGGTACAAGCGCTTGGCGGGGTTCGACACGCGATTCCTCATGGGGAACGACGAGCACTCCATCAACGTCGAAAAGGCCGCGCGCGAGAAGGGTATGGATCCGCTCGCCTATTGCGATCAAATGGCCGAGGTCTTCCAGGGCGTGTGGAAGCGTCTCGACATTTCCTACGACGATTTCATTCGCACTACCGAGCCGCGGCATCATCGCGCGGTGCAGGAGCTTCTTCGGCGCATCGTCGCGCGCGGGGACATCTTCCGGGGCAAGTACGAGGGGTATTACTGCGTCGGGTGCGAACGCTTCTATCCCGAGAAGGACCTCGTCGACGGCAAGTGTCCGGACCACAAGACGGAGCCGCAGTGGGTGAGCGAGGAGAACTGGTTCTTCAAGCTCTCGGCGTACGGCCCGCGCCTTCTCGCCTTCTACAAGGAGCACCCCGACTTCTTGATCCCCGCCATCCGCCGGAACGAAATCGTGAACGTGATCGAGGGCGGACTGGAGGACATCTCCGTTTCCCGCGCCTCGACCTGGGGCATTCCGTTTCCGGACGACCCGGCGCAGCGCGTCTACGTCTGGTTCGACGCGCTCATCAACTACATCTCGGGGGTCGATTTCCCCTCCGAGGATGGGCGCTGGCGATACTGGCCGGCCGACCTTCACGTCATCGGGAAGGACATCACCCGCTTTCACTGCATCATCTGGCCCGCCATGCTGATGAGCGCCGGCGTGCCCCTGCCGAAGGCGGTGCTGGGACACGGCTGGGTGCATTTCCAGGGGGAGAAGCTCTCCAAGTCGCTGGGCAACATCGTGAACCCGCTCGACATCGCCGAGAAGTGGGGCTCCGACTCCCTTCGCTACTACCTCTTGAAGGAGGTGCCGCTCTCGCGCGACGGCGACTTCACATGGCAGCTCTTCATCGAGCGGTACAACTCGGATTTGGCCAACGACTGGGGCAATCTGTTCACCCGAACGGTGTCGATGGTGCACCGGTACCGGGCGGGGCTGCTGGCGTCCCGCGAGGCGGGCGCGGAACTGAAGGCGCTGATCGTGGCCGCGCTTCGCGACTACCGCGAGGGGATGGACCGCTACGCCATCGAGGACGGCATCGAAGCGGCCTGGACGATCATCCGCCGCGCGAATCAGATGGTCGAAGAGGGCGCGCCCTGGAAGTTGGCCAAGGATCCCGCGAAGGCGGCCGAACTCGACGCACTCCTGGGAGAACTCGTCGTGGCGCTGCAGCACACCGCCCTTCTACTCTTCCCGGTGATGCCGGCCAAGGCCCGCCTGGTCTGGGAGACGCTGCGGCTGACGCCAGCGATCGAAGAGGCGCGCTTCCCCGCGGAAGGCTCGCTCCTGCCGCCGCCCCCCGGGGACACCCCGCTGGGCGAATCGAAGCCGCTATTTCCCCGCATCGACAAGGCGCCGACGGAGAGTCCGGCACGCACGGCATGATCGACTCCCACGCCCACGTCGGACGCGACGAATTCGATACGGACCGCGATGCCGTGCTGGCGCGCGCGCGCGACGCGGGCGTGCGCTGGATCGTGGAGGCGGCCACCGACGCGGCCTCGGCGAAGGCGACGGTGGCGCTTGCCCGCCGGTCGCCGGGCGTGCGGGCCGCCGTGGGCATGCACCCGTGCGACGTGCGCGAGGACCGCGCCGCCGAGCTGGACGAGATCGAAACACTGGCGGAGGAGCGCGAGGTCGTGGCGGTCGGGGAGACCGGGCTCGACGGGCACTGGCCGGAAAACGCGCCGATGCCGGTTCAGGAGGCGTTCCTTCGGCGGCACATCGCCCTCGCCAAGAAAGTCGGGAAGCCGCTGGTCCTCCACCACCGGAAGACGGGCGAGCGCGTGGCCGAGATCCTGGAGCAGGAGGGGCCGCCCGCGGCGGGCGGGTCGTTCCATTGCTTCGCGGGGGATCTGGCCCTGGCACGCCGCGTGGTCGCCATGGGGTTCAAGATCGGCGTCGGCGGCTCGTCGACCTTCAAGAAGAGCGACATCCCGGAACTGGTCCGGATGATCGGCCTCCAGCACGTCCTTCTCGAGACCGACAGCCCCTACCTGGCTCCGGTGCCCCACCGCGGCAAGCGGAACGAACCGGCCTACCTGGCGCTGGTGCGCGACCACCTGGCGGCGGCGCTGGACATGACGCCGGCCGCCGTGGAGGAGGCGACGGATGCTTCGGCCCGAGCGCTCTTTCGCCTCTAGGGAGGCGGCCGCCCCGAAGGGTGGGAAGGCCGCGCCGAAAACTCCCGGCGCGGAAGATTCCGCCCCCACGCACGCGACGAGCGGCGTCGTGGCGTCGCTCCGGTCCCTGGATGTTCGGCCGAGCCGTCGGTTGGGCCAGAACTTTCTCACCGACCCGCGCGTCGCCGAGCGGATCGCGGCCGTGGCGTTGGGCGCCGGCGCGACCGGTCCGATCGTCGAGATCGGCCCGGGCCTGGGCGCGCTGACCGAGCGGCTGGCGGCGAGCGGCCGCCCGCTGACCGCGGTGGAACTCGACCTCCGCCTCGCCGAACACGTCGAATCGCTGCTCCGCCCCTGGCCCCAGGCACGCGTCGTCCGCGGCGACATCCTGGACCAGCGCCTGGCCTTGCTCGCCCCCGGCGACGATCCCGTGACCATCGTCGCGAACCTCCCCTACGCGATCACGAGTCCCGCGATCGAGTGGATCCTGCAGCAGGGGCCGCGCGTGAAGCGGGCGGTGCTCATGATCCAGCGGGAGGTGGCGCAGCGTCTGACCGCGAAGCCGGGCACGAAGGAGTACGGCAGCTTCTCCGTGTTCGTAGCGCTGCACGGCGAAATCGAGATCGCATTCCGCGTGTCGCCGGGGGCGTTCCATCCCCGGCCCGACATCGACTCGGTGGTCTTCACGCTCACGCCGCGCCCCTATCCGGGGACGGACGCCGAGGAGCGCGTCGCGGTCGGGCGCCTGGTTCGCGCGGCGACCGGTGGGCGGAGGAAGACGCTGGCGAACGCGCTGTCGAAGGGACTGGCGGTCACCGCGAACGAAGCCCGCGCCCTTCTCGCGAGCGCGGGGATCGACGCCGGCCGGCGCGCCGAAACGCTGAACGTGGACGAATGGTTGCGGATCGCGCGGGCGGAGGGGGCGCGGGGGTGAGGCGGAGGGGCGTTCCCGTCCCCGCGGCTCGAGCCATGCTCGCCGCGCTAGCGGTCGTAGCCGCCTGTCTTCTCGTCGCGGCGCCGCGGACATCGGTCGCCCAGGAGTCGGATCCGTACGCGGGGGTCGTCGAGGACAGCGTCTTCCAGGTGACCCCGCGATCGCCGATTTCCTATTCCTCCTACTACTCCCGTGACCAGGCTCGAGCGGCGTGGACGCAGAGCATCGACTACAACCGGACCGTGGGGAAGTTCGCGCTGGGGCTCAACGGCGGCACGTCCACGGCGGAGGACCTGCTCGGCATCGCCTCCACGAACACGTCCGGGGATCTTGCCGGCCGCATCAATTGGCGCGCCGCCCCCGCATGGGTCCTTACCCTCGATGGCCGGTTTTCGATGAACTCGATCTCCGACGGGTCGCGGGGAAGCGGCTCGGAACAGCGGCGAAACCGCCTGGCGCTCAAGACCCAATACTCCGCCAAACCGATCGAGTCGGCGCGACTCGTCGTGCTCGGGTCGAGCGAATTCCAGCAAAACTATGATCTCCGGTTTGGCGAAGGATCGGCGGCCGCGGCGGATTCGATGCCCTCCGGCACGCGCGTCGCGTCGCGTGACTCCTCCTATTTCTCCGGGCGCCTCGATGCGATTCGAGGCCAGTTGGATTGGAAATTGCGCAGCGACGTCACCTTCAAGGGCGTCGCGTCGGGGAGCCGCATCCGTCCGACGACCAACGTAGAGGCGTCCAGGTACTTCGTGCCGGGGGATGGCTCATCCCCGGTGGATCGCGTGAACACGCTGTCGATTCGCCAATCCGCGGACAACGGGCTGCTCGACGGCACCGTGACCTACACGGGCCTGCGCGCCACGACGTTCGAGCTTCGCTCCGTCCGCGACGGCATCGACCAAGTCTATTTCGACCTGGGCCAGTTGCAGGTGGAACAGTACTCCAACGACTCGCGGCGGCATGCCTTCCGCATCCAGAGCGGAGCTCTGATTCCCGTGACGGTGAACCTGAATGCGGTGCTGAATCGATCCCTTCGCCTCTATGCGGCACGACCGAATCTCAACGCGCTGATCACCACGCGCGAGATCGGGGGAGGGGTCGGATACATGACCAGAGAAACGAGGGTGTCCACGAACTTCACCGTGAACCGAACGCGAGCCGAACAGCAGGCTGCTTCGAACGGGCTTACGATCAGTCGCCTGATTTCCGCGAACGTAACGCAGCACGTCGCGGGACAGCTCTATCTCGTGGGTCTGGGCAGCGCCTCGCTCTTCTCCTACCAGTACTTGGTTCCACCCGGCTCGAATCGGACGTTCAGCGCGGACGACCGGGACATCGCGAGCGCGTTCGCCAGCGTCGGATTTCGATTCGGGATCACGCCGCGCTGCAGCACGTCGGCGAATTTCTCCGTCAATCGCTCCCACAATGTCTCCATCGACGAGACGCGTTCGACCGGGAACATCGCGACGACCGTATACCAGATCAACGGCGGGATCCGGTTGCCGTTGACGCGCGACGTCACCATCGGGCAGACCTACGTGTTGAGCGCCAACTACCGCCTCTTCGACTACGATGAATTGCGCAACGATCTCACGCGGAACTTCCGCATTGAGACGACCGTCGCGGACACACTGTCCCGATTCGCCTATCTCCGCCTCGATCACCGCTACTATTTCTTCGACCGGGGAGACTACACGCCGATCACACCTGGAGGTCCGGTCGGCTACGGCGTCTCGCAAGAGCAATTCCAGCAGATTCTCGAGGGCACCGTGGGGATCCGGCCGATCCCGGGCCTGCTGCTCCTGGCGAAACAGAGCCTCGCCGACACCCGGAACCACGATATCCTCACGGATGCGCGAACGACGACCCAGCAGTGGAATTTGAATCTCGGCCTTGAGGTGAACCGTTCGTTCTGGGGCGGAGCGGGGTTGATCGGGTCGGTACGGCACGAAAGCAGGTACCAAAACCTTTCGACCATGACCGAATCGGACAACAAGGAGGACCATTGGATCGCCGGCATCACGTTCCAAAAGGACTTCTAGTCGGCCTTGCGGCGGGGGCGCTCTGCCTCATGGCGCTGGGGGGTGTCGGGTGCGGGCTGTTCGAAACGCGGAGCCCGATGGATCCCGGCGCGAACACCTTCCCCTGCGCGTCCTTGGACGCTCCGGACAACGTGTTCGCGAACCTTCGGAAATCGTTCGGCCAGGGAGCCGGGCTGGGCTGTTACACGTCCGTGTTCGACCCATCGTTCGTCTTCCACGGTGATCCGACCGACGTCTCCGAAGCGCCGGCGGGGACATTCGACAACTGGGACAAGAGCGTCGAAGACCAAGTCAGCCTAGCCGTCGCCAACGACGCCAGCGACGTGGCGGTCACCTACAAGGGATCCCCGGAAATCGTCACGCAGGATATCGACCTGGAGATCAGGCGCTACACCTACGAAATCGCTTACGCAGGATCGGCGATTCCCGATACCCTGTTCCAAGGAATCGCGGAGTTGACGATTCGCAGGTCGACGTCCGGCCTATGGCAGATTACGGAGTGGTTCGATCTCCGCGACCCCGCGGGAACCACCACACGGACTTGGGGGTACCTACGTTCGTCCTACCGCATTTAGCGCCCGCCACGGACGGCGCCTTGATCCCGGTCGCCGATAGAGGTATAATCACTTATGGTCATTCAAGTTAGAAACGCCGCGATCCTCTCGATCCTCGCCATCGGAGTGCTCAGCGGGTGCCTGTTCAGCCCCGAAAAGAAGGCCCCGATCAGCACGCCCCCGCCCGAGTACCCGGCGCCGAGGAACGTCAACCAGGCTCTTCTCAACATGATTGCGGCCTACGAAGCGCGCGACTCCGTGGGCACCGAGGCCATCTACGACGTCAATTACCAGGGGTCGTCGGTCGACTTGGCGGATCCCAGGCCCACGATCACCCTGAGCCAGATCGACGAACGGCATCACGTCGCGGTCCTGAAGCTCGATCCGAATATCGTGAGCGTCACGCTGAATTTCGGCCCTCAATCGTCATGGATCCCTATCCCCCCGAACGTGGGCGAGGAAGACTGGAAGGTGCTGCAGATCAACTCGGCGAATATCGAGATCCGCGACGCGAACACGGGAACCACCTTCCAATCCCAGAACAACAAGATGGTGTACACCTTCATTCCACACGTCTCGACGTCCGGCGATACGACCTGGGCGATCCGTCGCTGGGAAGAGATCCGAACCTAGCAGCGCGCAAGCCCTCTCCGCGACACCGCCTGGAAGATCGTCCGGTGGACCGAGGTCAGGAACTGACCTAGAATCGGCCACTCGGTCCCGCGCGCCCGCGCGCCCGCGTTCACCCCCGAATTCGGCGAGGCCTTGGCCCGTACCCGTAAGAAGTCATCCCGTCGCGGCCGCGCACCCTCCAAGGGCGTGATCATCGGCCTCGCGGTGGTCCTCATCAGCGTTGTCGCCATCGTGGCGCGGAACCAACCGCGCATCCGGGACACCGCACCCCGCGATCAGGCCTCCTCCAGCGCGGCGGACAAGGCCGCGGCGGCCGATCCCGATTCGATGGGGCAGAGCCCGAACGCGATTCGCATCGAGTCCGACTGGGATCGCTTTCGGTTGCGCGTCGAATCCGAGTACCTGCGCCTCGTGCGCGCGGGCGACCCCGCCGCCATCAACCGTCTCACCAGCCGCACGCTGCGCGGGGCGTTGGAGGAGATCGGGATCACGCGGGACCGGATCGACGAGCGTCCAGGCGCCGCCCGCGTCGCCGGCGCCGGCCGGGCGCCGGTTCGGTGGCGCATTCAAGTGTCGCCGCGTACCTCGCTCTATCGCATCAACGACGCCCTGACCCAGGCCATCCGCACCCTCGGGGGACACGTGATCCGGGGCGCCGAGCGCCCCGCGCGGCTCGCGGGGCACGCCCTCGATCTTCGCATTGGCTACGGGGGAAGGGTCACGCACGCGATCATCGTGGAGCCGGACGCGTCGATCTCGGATGTCGGCGCCCGCGTCGCGTTCATCGTGACCGACCTCGAGGACGCCGAACGCGATCTGTTCCAGGTGTTCCTGGAGAGCACGGTCCCGTTCACGGCCGCCGTTCGACCCGACCGCTCCGAGGGGCCGAAGGTCGCGCGACAATGGCGCGAGAGCGAGCGGGAAGTCTTCGTGCTTCTTCCCATGGAGCCGCGGGGATACCCCCAGAACGATCCCGGAAAGAACGCCATCCTGCTCGACCTCTCCCGGATCGAGATCGAGGACCGGGTGCAGCGCTGCCTCTCGGCGGCGGCACCGGTCGCGGGCGTCATGACCCGAATGGGCAGCGCCGCCCTGAACGACCCCGACGTGATGAAGGCGGTGCTGGGCGAGATGCGCCGTCGCGGGCTACCCTTCCTGGACGCGCACGGCGCGGGCCCAAGCGTCGTGGAAGAAATCGGCGAGATGATCGGCGCCCGTACGGCGGCGGTCGGCGGCAGGTTGGATGGGAAGTCGCCGGAGTCGTCCCGTTCGGAACTCCGGAAACTGATCGAAATGGCCGTGCAGCGCGGTGCGCTCTTGATCACCGTGCGCGCGAACGGGGTCGCGCTCCGCGCCATCGAGCGCGAACGCGAGGCATGGAAGGCGCGCGGCGTGGAGATCGTTCCCGCGTCGACGCTGATCCTTTGACGCCCGGATCACGTCCGGGAGAGGCGAAACGATGACGTGCGAACTGAGTGTGAACGTTGACCACGTGGCCACCGTGCGCCAGGCGCGCGGCGGAAACGAGCCCGATCCGGTGCGCGCGGGGGCGCTGGCGCTCCAGGCGGGGGCGGCCGGCATTACGGTCCATCTTCGCGAGGATCGGCGACACATTCAGGATCGCGACGTCCATGGCCTGCGCGCCTTGTGCGGCCCGGGGCGGGGCGAGTTGAACCTCGAGATGGCGCTCACCGAGGAAATGATCGCGATCGCCCTTGCGATCAAGCCCGACCGGGTGACCCTGGTTCCCGAACGCCGCGAGGAGTTGACCACGGAGGGAGGCCTGGACGTCGCGCTCCACGCCAAAGCCATCGAGGCAGGCGCCGCGCGGCTTCGAGCCGTCGACATTCCGGTCAGCCTGTTCCTCGACCCCGAGGAGGCATTGGCCGCTCCCACCCGCGCGGCCGGCGCCACGATCGTCGAAATCCACACGGGCGCCTACGCGAACGCCGGCGACCCGGCCGCCGTGGAGCGCGAGCTGGACCGCATCGGCCGCGCCGCCGTGGCGTTCGAACGCGAAGGGCTTCGCGTCCATGCCGGCCACGGCCTCACGGTGACGAACGTCGGCCCGCTGCTCCAGCGGTACGCGTTCACCGAGCTCTCGATCGGGCACACCCTCGTGTCGCGCTCGATCGAAGTCGGGATGGAGGCGGCCGTTCGGGAAATGATCGCCGCCATCGGCGCCGCGCGCCGCCCGTAACGCGACGCAGCTTCAACTCACCTTCCTACAGTCGACCATTCAGCCGCTCCAACCGACTGTGTCCCAGTCCTTTGCGCGGTTGTGGGCGCCCGTGTCGCGGTCGTGGTCGTAACACGGAAGGCACAGAACCGTAACATCGCATTCACCCCCAGGCCTCACGCTCCCGCTCGACGCCATTGGATCCGGCGCACGGTGCGAATGCACCTGTTGCGACTCGATACGGATCCCGGTCGGTTGTGGACGAGAAGGAGTGGGAATGACGCAACGAAGGTGGTGGGCCATGGCCGTGGCCGCGGCGCTTGCCTGGGGTATGGGCACCGTTCGAGGACAGGCCGAGGCCGCGGAGACGGGCTCCGACTACCCCCGCGGAAAGATCAGCGGGTACATCTGGGCCGACACGTACTACAACGTGAGCGGCGACCCGGAGCATCGGTACAACTCGAGCGGCGCCGACTCGGCGAACCAGCTGATCAGCGGCTCGTATTCAGGTGGAATGCCGTCGGTGATCGGGCGCGATCTGAACGGCGTGCAGGTCCGGCGCGTCTACTTTCAGCACGACGGCGAGCTCTCGATCAAGTATTCGACCCGCTTCCGGCTCGAGGTGGACGGCAAGTCCCTCACGTCGGACGGCAAGTTGGGCGTCAACGTCAAGGCGGCCTATTTCCAAGCCAAGGAAGTCATCCCTCGGGGCAACTTTCTGGTCGGCGTGATCGGCACGCCCGTTTGGGAGACGTCCGAGGCGGCGTGGGGCTACCGTTCGATCGAGAAGACGATCGCCGACTTCCGAGGCCTGGGCAGCAGCGCCGACCTCGGGATTCAGATGAAGGGTTATGCCGATGAGGGGCGCAAGGTCGGCTACAACTTCGCGATCGGAAACGGCCTCGGACAGAAGCCCGAGAACAACCGGTACAAGAAAGTCTACTTCGGCCTTCCGCTTCGTCCCGCGAGCGACCTGACGATCGAGCCGTACGTGGACTACGAGTGGGGCGCGGGCGGCAAGGACAAGGCCACCTACAAGGTCTTCGTCGGATACGCCATGCGGAAGCTCTCGCTCGGCGCCGAACTGGTCGATCGTGTGAACCACAACCCGTCGGGATCCAACACCGAACCCCTTGGACTCTCGTTCTTCGGAACCTATCGGACCAAGGAAACCATGGCGCTCTTCGCCCGCTACGACCGGTATCAGCCGGACACGCGCGCCGCGGACCGGATCGACGCCGACCTCTACGTCGCGGGCATCGACTGGATGGCGGCCCCGAACGTCTCCATCATGCCCAACGTTCTGGCGACGCAGTACCGCGCGCGCGGCGCAGCGGAGGCGCCGCCTCACCACGACGTGCAGGCGCGCGTCACGTTCAACGTCAAGTTCTCGAAGCCGTAGTCCGGATTCCAACCAAGGAGATCACGCGATGACGATGTTCCGATCCAAGGCTCCCGCGGCGAGGCTGCTGCGGGGTGTCGCCATGCTCGCGATGACGCTGACGATGGGCGGAACGATGCCGGCGTGCGCCGCGAAGCCCGTGAACCTGACGGGCGCGGGCGCGACGTTCCCGTACCCGATCTACTCGAAGTGGTTCGACATGTACCACCAGAAGACCGGCACGCAGGTCAACTACCAGTCGATCGGCAGCGGCGGCGGCATTCAGCAGGTGAAGGCCGGCACGGTCGACTTCGGCGCCTCGGACGCGCCTCTCAACGATCAGCGAATGGGGGAGATGCCGAAGCCGGTGGTTCACTTCCCGACGGTGGCGGGCGCGGTGGTTCTGGCCTACAACCTCCCGGGTTTGAAGGCGCCCCTCCGGATGACCAGCGACGTCGTCGCGGGCATCTATTTGGGTAAGATCACGAAGTGGAACGACAAGGCGATTGCGGCGGCGAACCCGGGGGTGACGCTCCCGGCGCAGGCGATCCTACCCGTGTACCGCTCCGACGGCAGTGGCACGACCTACATCTTCGTGTCCTACCTCTCGGCCGTGAGCAAGGAGTGGGGCACGACGGTCGGCGTCAACACCTCCGTCTCGTGGCCCGCCGGAATCGGCGGCAAGGGAAACGAAGGCGTTTCCGGACTGGTCCGGCAAACACCCGGCTCCATCGGATACGTGGAGTTGGCCTACGCCAAGCAGAACAAGTTCACGGTGGCGCATCTCCAGAACGCGGCCGGCAGGTTCGTGGAGCCGACGCTCGCCTCGACGACGGCCGCCGCCAACGGCGCCGCGGCCGAACTGGCCAAGGACGTTCGCACGCCGATCGTCAATTCGCCCGACCCCGATGCCTATCCCATCGCGGGGCTGACCTTCCTCCTGGTGACGAAGGATCAGGCGAACGCGGCCAAGGGCCGGGCCATCGCCAGCTTCATCGAATGGGCCATGACCGAAGGGCAGGAACAGGCAGCGGACCTGGACTACGCACGACTGCCGGAATCGGTCGTGAACGTGAACATGACGAACCTCCTCTCGCTCACCTCGGCGGGAAAACCGCTCGTGGCGAAGCGGTAGCATGACCCCGGAACGGTCGGTGGGAACCGCGGGAGCGATGAGCGGTCTTCGCCCCCGCCCGGCCTTTCGCGTCGACGACGTCTACCGCGGCCTCCTCATGGCGGCCGCGGGCGTCGTCTTCCTGATCGTCTTCCTCATCGCGTTCGAATCGTTCATGGGAGCGCGGCTCTCCATGAAGACGATCGGGTGGAGCTTCCTCTGGTCCGGCGAGTGGGACCCCGTGGCGGACCACTACGGCGCGCTCCCCTACGTGATCGGCACGCTCTCGACCTCTTTCCTCGCCCTGCTCCTGGCGGTGCCGCTCGGCGTCGGAAGCGCCGTCTACCTCGCCGAGCTGGCGAGCCGGCGGCTTGGCGCGGTCGTCTCCTTCGTCATGGAACTCCTCGCGGCGATTCCCAGCATCGTCTTCGGAATCTGGGGATTCTTCGTTTTGGCGCCGGTGCTGCGAACCACCGTCGAGCCGTGGCTGATCGAGCACTTCGGGTTCATCCCGCTCTTCTCCGGCGCGCCGTTCGGCATCGGCATCCTCAACGCCGGGATCATTCTCGCCATCATGATCGTGCCGACGATCGTCTCCATTTCGCGCGAGGTTCTACTCGCCACTCCGAAGTCGCTTCGCGAAGCGTCCCTGGCGCTCGGCGCGACGCAGGCCGAGTCGATCGGCGTGGCGCTCGACGCGGCGAAGCCCGGTATCCTGGGCGCCGCGATCCTGGCTCTCGGGAGGGCGCTCGGCGAAACGATGGCCGTGACGATGGTCATCGGCAACACCAACCGGATCCCGACTTCGCTTCTCGACCCGGGCGCGACGATGGCCAGCGTGATCGCGAACGAATTCACCGAGGCGACCAGTCCGATCTATCTCTCGGCGTTGATCCAGATCGCGCTCGTGCTCTTCCTCGTGACCATCGTCATGAACGGGCTGGCGCGGCTCCTGGTCTACTGGGTGACGGGCGGCCGCAGCGACACGGCGGGGGCGGCATGATGCGTACGCGCCGTCTTTGGAACCACGCCGTCCTGACCGCCTGCTACGCGGCGGCGGGCATCGTCGTGCTGCCGCTCGTGTTGATCGTGGGCCATCTCCTGGGGAAGGGGGCGGCCGGCCTCAGCCTGGAATTCTTCACGCACATGCCGAAGCCGGTCGGGGAACTGGGCGGCGGCATGGCGAACGCCATCGTGGGGACCTTGATCATCGTCGGAATCGCCGGGGCCGTCGCGATCCCGATTGGCGTGGCGGCGGGGGTCTACCTCGCCGAGTACGGTCGCGGGAAGTTCGCGGCGCTCGTCCGCTACACGACCGACGTATTGAGCGGCATTCCGTCGATCGTCGTCGGCGTGGCCGCCTACGGACTGGTCGTGGTGCCGATGGGACGGTTCTCCGCGCTTGCGGGGTCGGTGGCGCTCGCGATCCTCATGTTGCCGACCATCATTCGGAGCACCGAGGAGATGGTGCGCCTCGTGCCCCGCTCCTATCGGGAGGCCGCGCTCGCGCTGGGGGCGCCGCGGTGGAAGACCGTCCAGCAGGTGGTGCTCCCCGCGGCGCGCGCGGGAATCGTCACCGCCAGCATGCTGGCCGTCGCACGCGCCGCCGGTGAGACGGCGCCCCTCCTCTTCACGGCCCTCGGAAACCGCTTCTGGTCCCTCAGCCTGGACGAGCCGATGGCGACGCTGCCGGTCTTCATCTACGACTACGCTCGCGCCCCGTACGACGATTGGAACGCCCAGGCCTGGACCGGCGCCCTGGTCCTGGTTCTGCTCGTGACCATTAT
Organism: Candidatus Eiseniibacteriota bacterium; assembly: GCA_003235575.1. Taxonomy (GTDB): domain Bacteria; phylum Eisenbacteria; class RBG-16-71-46; order SZUA-252; family SZUA-252; genus SZUA-252. Next base: position 52,196 of record QJVW01000069.1, read on the forward strand.
TTCGGCGCTCCTGCGCCTGACGGTGCGGAGGGTCCGGACGGGGTAGGCGGGGCAGACCGGCGACGGCTACGCCTCGGTCGTTCGCTCCTCGGCGTGGTGCTTGATCACGCGGGCCTCGGCGACGAAGATCGCCTCTTCGGCGATGTTGGTGGCGAGATCGCCGACGCGTTCCAGGTTGCGGCTGATGAGGAGCAGTTCCAGGGCGGAGGGGACACACTCCGGATCGCGGAGCATCTTCGCCGATAGCGCGCCGAAGATGTGCGCCTTGTCGGCGTCGATGTCGGAATCGCGCTCACAGACGCGGCGGGCCATCACCGGATCGCCGCGCAGCCACGCCGAGACGGCGTCCTTCAGCGCGCCGCGCGTCCGCTCGCCCATCCGCGGCAGGTCCTCGGGCGCGGCCATGACCGGGAGGCGGCTCAACTTGATCGCGCCTTGCGCGATGTTGACCGCGTGATCCCCGATCCGCTCCAGGTCGTTCGAAAGCCGTATCGACGCCACGACGAAGCGCAGATCCCGCGCGACCGGCTGCTGCAGCCCCAGAAATCGAAGGCAGCTCTCCTCGACTTCCAGCTCGATCTTGTCGATGGCCGGATCGTCGGTGAACACCTCCTCGGCCAGGCGCGGGTTTCGCGTGCGCACGGCCTCCATCGCCTTCGTCAGGGCGGTCTCCGCCCGCCCCGCCATTTCGCTCAGGCGGTCGCGCAGCGCTTCGAGATCGGTATGAAAGTGTCGTTCCACGTGGGGGCTCCCGGGCGGACGCCTATCCGAAACGGCCCGTGATGTAGTCCTCGGTCAACCGCTCCCGCGGCTTGGTGAAGAGCGTCTGCGTCGGCCCGTACTCCACCAGTTTGCCGGAGAGCATGAACGCGGTGCGATCGGAGATGCGTGCGGCCTGCTGCATATTGTGCGTCACGATCGCGACCGTGACGCTCTTCTTGATGTCGTGCACCAGCTCTTCGATCTTCGCCGTGGCGATCGGATCCAGCGCGGAGGCCGGTTCGTCGAGGAGCAGCACCTCCGGTTCCACGGCCAACGCGCGCGCGATGCAGAGGCGCTGCTGCTGGCCGCCCGAAAGCCCCAGGGCGGAACGCCCCAGACGATCCTTCACCTCGCTCCAGAGCGCGGCGCGCTTCAGCGCTTCCTCCACCAGGTTCTCCAGCCGCGATTTCTTGCGCACGCCCTGCAGGCGCGGGCCGTAGGAGACGTTGTCGAAGATCGACATCGGAAACGGGTTGGCGCGCTGGAACACCATGCCGACGCGGCGGCGCAGGTCGACCAGGTCGAGCCCGGCGCCCAGCACGTCCGTTTGGTGAAATCGTATCGCCCCGGCGTAGCGGATGGGCGGGTAGAGATCGTTCATCCGATTGAAGCAGCGGAGGAGCGACGACTTGCCACACCCCGAGGGTCCGATGATCGCCGTAATGCGATTCCTGGCGATGGGAAGGCTGACCTCGTGGAGCGCCTGGTGGGATCCGTACCAAAGGGAGAGCCCTTCCGCCTCGAGGGCGGTGGGGGCATCCGGTTCCGGAGTCGCCGCGACGTTATCGGGCATCTCGACTACCGCGGGTCTGGGGAGCGTTTCGATCAACGAGGCCATCCTTTCCAGGTTCGCCCAACGATACGAAAAGACCGCGCCGGATGGTCATGTCATCCTTGTTACAAATGGGTTACGAACCCGGACCCGAAACGGGAAGCTCCAGCCAGAAGGTGCTTCCACGATCGGCCTCGCTTTCCACGCCGACGGTACCCCCGTGCAACTGAACGGCGTGCTTCACGATGGATAGCCCGAGCCCGGTCCCGCCCTGCGCCCGCGAACGGGCCTGGTCGGCCCGGTAGAAGCGCTCGAAGATCCGGGCGAGGTGCTCGGGTGCGATTCCCCTTCCCGAGTCCGCCACCGAAATCCGTGCGCGCGACGTCCCGGGCACGAGGTGAATCCGAACCCACCCTTTCTCGGTGTACTTGATCGCGTTGTCGATCAGATTGCGGATCGCCAGTTCCAACCGCTTCCGGTCGCAGCGAATTCGCGTGCCCGGCGCCGCGTCGAGTTCGAACGCCAGCCCTCGGCGGGCCGCCAAATCCTCGAATGGCTCCGCCATTTCCCGGAGCAACTCGCCCAGGTCCCAATCCTTGAGCTCCAACTCCGCGTCCGGCCGTTCCAGATCCGCAAGCGATAGAAGGTCGTCCACCAGCGCTTCCAGCCGGCTCGCCTGGGCTCGTATCGTTTCGACGAACTTACCGCGGTGCTCCTCGTCGTGCAAACCGCCCTGGAGCAGCGTTTCGGTGTAGCCGAGGATCGAGGTCAACGGGGTCTTCAATTCATGCGACACGTTGGCCACGAACTCGCGGCGAATCTCCGCCGCGCGCCTCTCGGGACCGAGGTCCTCGATCGTCAGAAGCCAGGCCTCGGGCGTCGCCCCATCGCCCACGGGCGCCACCGTCGCTTCGACGTCCAGTCGCTCCGACAGATAAAGAGAGACCTCCCGGGTCACCGCGCGTCCGGCCCGGCGCGCGTCCTCTACGGCCTCCTGGAGGGCCGGCTGCCTGGCCACGGAGAGGTGCGCCCCGCGATCCGGCGCCTCCACTTCCACCGATTCCCAGAACCGCGCGTTGGCATGCCGGATGGTGAGATCGGGGGCGATCAAAGCCACGCCCTGGGGCAGATAGTCGAGGGCGGCGGCGCTCTCGTCGCGCCCGCGCTCCAGCTCGTTCCGATCCCGTTCGGCCCGATCCGCGATCTCGTTCAGCGATCGCGCCAGACCCCCCAAGTCGTCGTGATATTCCACGGCGGCGCGCGCCGAGAGCTCACCCGACGCCAGCCGGGCGGCGGCGTCCTCCAGCACCCTGAGACGGCGGGCGAGCCGGACGAGGAGCGCGTAGGTCAGGACGGCCACGAGGATGACGGCGATGGCGAGGAGCGACCAGAGGCGCACGCCGGCCCCGGGCCCGATCAACAGCCCGGCCAGCGTCACGACTACGACGAGGACCCCGAGAAGGGAGGCGTAGAGGCGCCGAATCGTCGGACCCACGCGGGCACTTTACCACCCCGCGGCGGCCGGGGCGCGCTACTTGGTCGTCGCCGGAAGCTCGGCGGAATAGCCGACGCCGGTGACGGTCCGAATCAGCGCCGCGTCCTTGCCCAGCTTGGCCCGCAAGCGGCGAACGTGGACGTCCACCGTGCGCGTCTCGCCGAAGTAGCCCAGGCCCCAGACCTTGTCGAGGAGCTGCTCTCGGGAGAAGACCTTGCCGGGGCGCTGGAGCAGGTGCTCGAGCAGGCGGTACTCCGTGGGAGTGAGGTGCACTTCCCGCTGGCGCAGAAATACCTGGTGGCGCTCGCGGTCGAATCGGAACGGCCCGATCTCGTCCTTGCCCGTCGGCTCGTCGGGGCGCGTTCGGCGGAGGACGGCGCCCACCCGCGCCACCAGCTCCTTGGGCGAGAACGGCTTCGTCAGATAGTCGTCGGCCCCCCGCTCGAACCCGATCAGTTTGTCCATCTCGGTGCTGCGGGCCGTTAGGAGGAGGACCGGCAGGGAGCGTGTTCTCGGCTCGCCGCGGATCGCCTCCAGGACCTCGATGCCGCTTCGTTTCGGGAGGAGCAGGTCGAGCACGACGAGGTCGGGCGGGGACTGGTAGATCCGTTCCAGGGCGCTCTCGCCGTCGGCCGCCTCGAGGACGCGGTACCCCTCGCGGGTGAGGTTGTACCGGACGAGCTCCACGATCTCGGGCTCGTCGTCGACCACCAATATGGTGGAGCGTGAAGTCTTGGGCACGTCCGCGTAGGACCCTCTGGTTCGGGCCGGTTGGGACACCTTGATCGGCGTGGATCTGGGCCGGCCGCAGTTTACCACGCGGCTACAGGATGGGCCCGAGGATGCCGGCGGGGAGTTTCCGACCGGCGTCGGAGAGGTTTCGATCACGTTACGGACGTGCCCGGTCCCCCCATCGCCCCACCCCATTTACACTTGCCTCATTGACTTCCCGCCAGGGGTCGGGTAGCCTCGTCCGTCTCGATTGACTTCCGCCCAAGGTTTCCCGGCTCCGGGAAATACAGGAGCAACCGTGACGAAAAGCGATCAGCGAAAATTCGTCTTCACCCTCGCCGGCCTGGCGGTGTGTCTCTACACGCTTTGGCCGACTTTCCAGTTCTATGCCAAGTCGCCGGCGGAGCGTCAGGAAGTGCTCCAGGCCAGGCCCGCGGCGGCCACGAACGCCGAGGAACGCCAGCGGCTGCAAAAACTGGCCGACCTTCGTGAAAAGTCGATCAAGCTCGGACTCGACCTTCAGGGAGGCATGTATCTCCTCCTGGAGGTGGACAAGTCGAAGCTCGGCCCGGCCGAGGCGAAGAACGCCGTCGACCAGGCGATGCAGATCATCCGCAACCGGATCGACCAGTTCGGCGTGGCCGAGCCCAGCATTCAGAAGCAGGGCGACAACCGTATTCTGATCCAGCTTCCCGGGCTCCTCGATCAGGAACGGGCCAAGGAGTTGATCGGCCAGACCGCGCTCCTCGACTTCAAGCTCGTCAAGACGGACGAGGAACAGCGCGCGATCATCGACCGCATCGACACCTACTTCGAGTCGAAGGCCGCCGCCGACAGCGGCGCGGTCCGCGACTCGCTTTCACGCCCCTTCTCCTCGCTCTTCCTCAGCGTCGCGCAGGCCGGCGAATCGTTCGCGCTCTCCGAGAACGAGGCGATGCTGAACGGCATGATCCAGGAATTGCGCGCCGACTCGACCTTTGTGCTGGACGGAACGATGGCCTGGGAGGCGCACCAGTCCGAGCGCGAAGGCCGAACCGGCCGCGTCTTCTACATCCTGACGAAGGAACCCCTCATGCAGGGGAAGGAAGTCCAGAGCGCCCAGATGCGTCTGGACCTCGACCAGCAGCGGCCCGGAGCGCCAGGCGTTTCGTTCACGCTCACCAGCCGCGGCGGCGCCATGTTCGCGGATATCACCGGCTCGAATACCGGGCGGCGCCTCGCGATCGTTCTCGACAATCGCGTCCAGTCGGCGCCGAACATCTTGGAGCGAATCCCCCGCGGCCAGGGCTCCATCACCGGCAATTTCACGGAGGAAGAGGCCCAGAACCTCTCGATCGTGCTTCGGTCGGGCGCGCTGCCGGCTCCGGTGAACGTGGTGGAGGAGCGAACGGTTGGGCCGTCGCTCGGCCAGGACTCGATCCAGAAGGGGTTGATGGCCGGCGCCATGGGCGCTGGAGCGGTCGTCCTCTTCATGCTGATCTACTACCGCCTCTCCGGCGTCGTGGCGGTGGTGGCGCTGGTTTTGAACATCATCGCGCTGCTCGCCTGCATGGCGGGATTCCACGCCACGCTCACCCTTCCCGGTATCGCGGGGGTCGTGCTCACGATCGGAATGGCGGTGGACGCGAACGTGCTGATCTTCGAGCGCATCCGTGAGGAATTGCGCCACAAGAAGACCGTCATGGCCGCGATCGAAACCGGGTATGCGCGCGCGTACCGCACGATCGTGGACGCGAACGTAACCACGCTCCTCTCGGCGCTCGCGCTCATGTGGTTCGGAACCGGACCCATCCGCGGATTCGCCGTGACCCTTTCGATCGGCTTGATCATCAACATGATCACGGCGGTCGGCGTATCCAAGATGATCTTCGACGCCTGGTCGCTGCGTCGCAAGGTCAACAGCATCAGCATTTAAGGGAGGCTCGGTGCTCGAAATCCTCCGTGGCATCAACGTCGACTGGATGCAGCGTCGCCGCATCGCCTACGCGGTGTCCGGCCTGGCTGTGCTTCTTTCGATCGGCTCGCTGGTCCTGCACGGCGGCCCGCGCTACGGCGTCGATTTCACGGGCGGGACCCTGATGGAGGTCGAGATCGCGCCGGCCCCGGGCGTGGAGGCGGTGCGCGACGTCGTGACGGGCGTGGGCGTGGAAGGGGCGGAAATTCAGCGCCTCGATCGCCCGGGCCTGTACCTCATCCGCATGGGCACGCGGGCCGGCGTCAAGGACCCCTCCCCGTCGATCCGCACCGCGCTGGAGCAGGCCATGAGCGACGCCGTCGTGACGGTCCATCGCGTCGAGACCGTCGGCCCCCGCGTCGGCAGCGAGCTCCGGAGCGCCGCGTTGAACGCGATCTTCCTGGCGTTGGGGCTGATTCTCGTCTACGTCGCCATCCGGTATGACTGGCGCTACTCGCTGGGCGCGATCGCCGCGCTCTTTCACGACGTCTTCATCGCCCTGGGCGCGGTCTCCATCACCAATCGCGAGGTCACGCTGACGGTCGTGGCGGCATTCCTGACGATCGCGGGTTTCTCGATCAACGATACGATCGTGGTGTTCGACCGAATTCGGGAGCGCCGCCAGACGATGCGCCGCGACCCGGCCGAGAAGGTCATGAACGTCGCGATCAACGAAACGCTCAGCCGCACCATCATCACGTCGCTGACCGTGGCCCTGACGGTCGTGGCTCTCTTCTTCTTCGGCGGCGAGGTGATCCACGACTTCTCGTTCGCCATGCTCGTCGGCGTTGTGTTCGGGACGTACTCCTCCGTGTACGTCGCCAGCGCCCTGGCGCTCGAAACACAGCTGTGGCTCGAGGGAAGGGGTCGCAAGAAGTAGTCGCCGCGCCCCGGCCGCGGATCCCGCGCCCGGCCGACATGGAGGGGATGATGCGAATTCGCCGTCATCGCGGTCCCGGCCGCCCCTTCGTTGGCGTTCTCTGCTTCCTGGCGATCACATTGGCGCCCGGCCTTACGACCGCAGCCGAGAACGGCGCCGCGGCCGAACCGCCCGATGCTCCCAACGCTTCACCCGTCCGCGCCATGCCCCAGCGCACCCCCGCGCAGCTCTTCGCCGGGGTCGAGAGCGCCTGGGCCGCCGGCGCCGCCGCGACGATCGCCTCGTACTGCGACAGCGCGACCGCGCACGTCTCCCTCAAGCCCGGAGGCTCTCCCGCATCGGCGCCGACGCTGGGCGGCTTGAGCTTCCTGATCCACGACCAACTTCGCTTCGTCGTCACGAAACAGTTCCGCATCGTCCGGTTCGAGGTGGACGGAAAGAAGCGCACCGCCCGGGCGTGGGCGCGGTGGAACGGCGATTGGGGCGGCGCGAAGGGCGCCCGCGATCTGGAGGTCCAGCTTACCGCCCGCGCGCGTTCGGACGGGCTGTGGCTCCTGACGGAAATACGAGCGAACGATTGAGTCGCCGTCACGCCGTGCGTGACCGTCGCGTCCGGCCGGTTCCCCCGACGATATGACCGAAGACGTCCTCTACACGTCCGACCTTCACGGCAGCGAATCCCACTACCGCCAAACGCTCGAATGGGCGCGCCGCGTGGGCGCGCGGGCGATCCTCCTGGGCGGCGACCTGGCGCCGCACGGCTCGATCGACGAGCAGGCGACCTTCTACACGTCGTTCTTCCTGCCGCTGTTCCGTTCCTACTTCGAGGAGAACGGCGCCGCCGATGTGTGGTGGATCATGGGCAACGACGACTGGGCGGCCAACGTTCCCCTGCTGGAGCGCGCGGGGTTGGGCCGCCTGCGCCACGCGCACGGCCGCGTCTGCGCGTTCCTGGATGGCTGGTCGCTGGCCGGCTCCGCGTTCGTGCCGGCCAGTCCGTTCGCGCTCAAGGACTGGGAACGCTGGGAGGACGGTCTGGGACCCTCCACCCGCCGGGACGGGTTCCGTTCCAGCGCCCAGGGCGGGTCGCTGCCGTTCTCGTTCGTCGGCCGCGAGCGGAGCGAGGCGATCGCCGCCGAGTTCGCCACCATCGGGCGCCAGTGGCCCGAGGATCCGTCCCGCGTGATCTGTATGTTCCACGGGCCGCCCTACGGCACGGCGCTGGACCAGTTGCACGGCAACGTCCACGTCGGCTCGCGCGAGACGAGGCGGTTCCTCGAGGAGCGCCGGCCGCCCCTCTCCTTGCATGGCCATATTCACGAATCGCCCCACGTTTCGGGTCGATTCTCCGATCGTGTGAACGAAACGGTCTGCGTGAACCCCGGCCAGGACCCACGTCAGCCGCTGAAGGCCGTTACCTTTCGAATGAGCGATCCGGCCGGCACGCTGCGGCACACCGTGATGGGGACCGCGCCATGAACATTCGCGTTCTGCAGCACGTCCCGCACGAAGGTCCCGCGGCGATCGCCGCGTGGGCCGCGGAGCGTGGGCACGCGCTCGCGACGACGCGACTCGATCGCGGCGAGCCCCTTCCCGCCGTCGAATCGTTCGATGCGCTGGTGTTGATGGGGGGGCCGATGAGCGTGCACGACGAGACGGCGTATCCGTGGCTGGTGGCGGAGAAGCGGTTTCTCGAGCAGGTGCTCCAATGCGACCGCCGCGTTCTGGGCGTCTGCCTCGGCGCGCAGCTGATCGCCGCGGCGTTGGGGCGCCGCGTCTACGCAGCGCCGGTGGCCGAGATCGGCTGGCATCCCGTGACCACGTTGCCGGCGGCGGCGCGCTCGCGGACCTTCGCGGAAATGCCGTCGCCAATGGTGCCGTTTCACTGGCACGGCGAAACGTTCGATTTGCCCGAAGGCGCGCTCCACCTGGCGAAATCCGAACCATGTCCGAACCAGGCGTTCGAGATCGAATTCGACGGAGGGCCCCAGCGCGGCGGGGCCCTGGCGCTCGCCCTCCAATTCCACCTCGAGGCGACCGAGGAGAGCGTGCGCGCGATGATCGAGGCCGATGGCGCCGCGCTCGCCCGCGTTCCGGGAGCACCCCGCCCCGAGGACCTGCTCGCCAAACCCTCCCTGTGGAAGGCGAACCGCCCCCTCCTGGACGACGTCCTCGACCGACTGATGTCCTGAACCTCAAGCCCCGCGCGAGGTTGCCCGCGCGCGGGGGGCCGGAACCGCGTCTCCCCGAAACAGGCGCGCCTCCACCTGCGGAACTGGGCGTAAGTGCCGATGTATTGCTAGATATGGCTGCCCGAGGATCGGCGGCTCTCTGGTACGCTAGGGGATACCCCCGGGACGGCTTCCGCCCCGCGCCCGCCCGACCACGTTAGGATTACGTAACGACCTATGCGACTTAATGTTAAGGCGTTCTACATCGTTATTTCGGCGATTCTCCTCGTCGGCGCGGCCCTTCCCACGCCGGCGGCGTCGCAGACGGCCGGCCACCGCTCGGAGCTGTCGGGCGGATTCACGATCGCGCGCCTCAAGTACACGGGGGGAGGGGATTGGTACTCGGATGAGACCAGTCTCCGGAATCTGCTCCGCACGCTCCGGTCGCGGAACGACGTGCGCGTCGCCCAGGAAACCGAGGCCGTCGTCACGGCCACCGACCCCGAGTTGTGGAACTACCCCATGCTCTTCATGACGGGACATGGGAACGTGAAGATGAGCGACGAGGAGCGCCGCGCCTTGCGATCGTACCTCGATCAGGGCGGCCTGCTCTGGGCGGACGACAACTTCGGCCTCGATCCTTCGTTTCGCGCGCTGATGGCGCAGATCTATCCCGAGGAGGCGTTGACCGAGCTGCCGTTCTCCCACGAGATCTTTCGCGTGCCCAACGCGTTCCCCGGCGGACCGCCGAAGGTGCACGAACACGACGGCGGTCCGGCGCGCGTCTTCGCCCTGCACCACAAGGGCCGGATCGTGGTTCTCTACACCTTCGACGCCGATATCGGAAACGGCATCGAGGATCCCGGCATTCACGACGACACCCCCGAGAAACGCGCCGCCGCGATGCGCTTCGCCGTGAACATCGCCATGTACGCGCTGTCCCATTGAGGTCGATCGACGCATGAGCCCCGCCCACGACATCTTGGCCCTTCACCTCGCCCGGGCGAAGCGCGCCCTCTTCCGTCGCGCGGCCGAGCGGACCGCGCTCCCGCTCGTGGCGCTCGCCGCCGTGCTCGCGGCCCTGGCGCTCGTGATCGCATTGAGCATGACCCTCTACCGCGGGCACTACTCGCTGCTTCGCCTGGTTCTCCTGGCCGGCGGCGCCGCCCTCCTGGTGGCGGGCGTCTGGAGGATGCTCCGCGAGCACATGAACGAGGATCACATCGCGATCGCGACGGGATCGCTGGAGCCCGAGCGCAAGGATCAGATCCTGGCCGCGCTGGAGCTCGCGCGCGAAGCGAAGCGGGAGGAGCGAACGCGGTCGGGTGGCGCGGACGAGGCCGGCCGCGCCGCGGCCCCCGAAGCTTCCGCTTCGTTGCGCGACGCGGCGATCGCCCACGCGGCGGAGACGACCGCGCGGTTGCCGCTCGAACGTCTCGCCGATTGGCCGGCGCGTCGACGCTGGATCGGCATCGCCGCGGGTTCGTTCGCCATCGCGGCGATCGCCGCCCTGTCCGGCGGCGCGCGCACGCCGACGGTGCTGGCGCACATCGCCGACCCCGCGTCCGCGCCCAAGGCGCCGATTTCGATCCGCGTGACGCCCGGCTCCACCGAGATCGAGGGGGGCGCCTCCGTGGTCGTGCGCGCGTTCGTGCGCGGATCGGGCGCCCGTCCGAAGATGCTGGTCTTCGATCGGCCGACCGAAGGCGGCGACCCCGCCTGGCGGGAGCGGGCCCTGGGCGATCCGGACACCGACACGCGGGGTGAAGCGCAGCGCGGCGAACGCGCCTACGAGGTGCGCCTCCCGAACGTGAAGGAGGATCTCCGGTACAAGGTGCGCGTCGCGGACGCCGAATCGCCGACGTTCGGTCTTTCGGTGCGGGACCTCCCGCGGGCCACGGGCTTCCGCATTCGCTACGACTATCCCGCCTACACCGGACTTCCGGACGAGGAGATCCGCGCCCTGACCGGGGATCTCGTCGCGCCGCGTGGAACCAAGGCGCGGCTCGAGGTCACCTTGAACCGCGACGCGGCCTCGGCCACGCTGATCGGCGAACGCACGCGCCTTCGCATCGACGGGGAGCGCGGGGAGCGGCTCGTGCGCTTCGACGTACCGATGCAACACGACGACGCCATCCTCGTGCGCCTCACGGACGCGCGCGGCCGTCGCTCCGACTTGGGTCCCTTCGAGCTTCGTGCGATTCCCGACCGGCCGCCGGCCGTGACGGTTCTCGCGCCCGACGTCGTGGCGGATGTCGGACGCGACATGGTCTCCGTGATCATCGCCGGCGTCACCGACGATCACGGCGTGCGCAAGGTGCTCCTCCGCTACCGGGCACGGGACGAGCAGGAAACGACGGACGTGCTCCACGAGGAACGCGCCGGCTCGCGGGAACTTGCCGTGCGGTACACCTGGCCGCTCCAGCCGATGAATTTGCTCCCCGGCGAGGAAATCGCCTATCAAGTCGGCGCCGTCGACGGCAACGCCGTGGATGGACCCCAGACTACCTGGTCCGATGAGCGCCGGCTCCGCTTCCCCAGCGCGACCGAAATCCTTGCGTCGATGCAGCAGGAGCGAGACGAATCGATCGAGGCGCTGGAGGAAGCCGTTCGCGGCGCGCGCGAGTTGCAGCAACGGACCGAGGAGCTGCGCCAAGACCTGGGACGGTCCCGCGAAATGACGTGGGAGCAGCGCCAGGAGGTCCAGAAGGCGATCGAGGGGCAGCAGCAGCTGCGCGAGACGATCGACCAGGTGACCGACCAGCTCCAGCAGGGCGCGGAAAAGTTGTCCCAGTCGCGCGCGCTGAACGCAGAGCTGGTGCAGAAGATCACCGAACTGCAGGAGCTCCTGAGCCAGATCAAGGATCAGTCGCTGCTGCGCGCCATGCAACGGATGCAGCAAGCGATGAAGAACATGACGCCCGAGGAAATGGAGCGGGCGCTCCAGAACTTCAAGCTCTCGCAGGACGACGTGCTCCGGAACATCGAGCGGACGATCGAGCTCTTGAAACAGATCCGCATGGAAGAGCGGCTCGAGACCGCTTCGGAACGCGCCGCCGAGATGGAACGCCGACAGATCGCGCTCAACGATTCACTGTCGCGCGCGCGCGAGAAGGAAGCGACCCAGTCGCTGGCGAAACGCGAGGCGGAGATCGCGGCGATGTCCGACGAGCAAAAGAAGGCGATGGACGAGCTGGCGAAGGATCTTCAGTCGATGGATCCTCAGAGCGCGAAGGAGGCCCAGTCGCTGAGCCGCGACCTGGGCCCGGAGGGTCTGGAGCCGGAGCTCCAGCAGGCGGAGCAGCAGCTGGCGTCGGGCGACCGGGACGAAGCCAAGCCCTCCACCCAGTCGCTTCGCGAGCGGCTGGAAAGCCTGCGCCGCCGCACGGATCAAATGCGCGAGAACTTCCGGGATCGGAAGAAGAACGCGCTGGCGAAGGAGATGGAGGACGCGGCGCAGGATCTTCTCGACGTGGCGTCGCTCCAGGAGAGCATGCTGCGCGACGAGGAGAGCACCGTCGGCGAACGCGCGGAGAAGCAAAAGGGGCTGGAGGAGGCGACGGAGCAGGCGACGAAGAAGATCGCGGACATCGCCAAGCAGACGCTCTTCATGACGCCCGACGTGACCCAGGCCGTCGGTCGCGCGCTGCAAAATCAGGCGAGCGCCGTCGGCAGGTACTCCCAGCAGGACCTCATGGGCGGGCTGATGGGGACCAAGGAGTCCACGATCGCGCTGAACCAGGCCGCGACCGGTCTCCTCAAGGCCCGCGAATCGATGCAGGGATCGAAGTCGTCGACCGGCATGTCGGAGGCCATGCAGCAGATGCAGGGCCTGGCGGGCGACCAGCAGGCGCTGAACGATCAGGCGATGGGCATGATGCCCGGCGGGCCCGGATCGCAGGACGGGAGCGGCGGCCGCCTGAGTCCCGGAGACGGCGAGGCGATGTCGCGCATGGCGGCGGAGCAGGAGGCGATTCGGCGCGGGCTCGAGGAAGCCCTGCAAAAGATGGGGAAGGGCGGCGGCAAGCCGCTGGGCGACATGGGGAACGTCGCGGACGAAATGAAGGCGGTGGAGCAGGACCTCCGGGCCGGCCGCCTCGATCAGGAAACGGTGCGGCGCCAGCAGCGGATTCTCAGCCGCCTTCTCGACGCGCCGCGCGCCGTGGAGAAGCGCGACTACTCGCGCAAGCGGAAGTCGCGACCCGGCGTCGACGTGGTCCGATCCTCGCCCGGCGCGCTCTCGCCGGAGCTCCTGAAGGCGAGGCCGTCCTTGGCGTCCCTCCTCGCGAAGGGAAGCCGCGATCCGGTGACGCCCGAGTTCCGCGCGTTGGTCGATCAATACCTCGAGTCGCTGATGAAGGAGGGGGGCCGATGAGGGCCGTCGCCGCCATCCTCGCCGCCACGATCGTCGCGGGCGCCTTCGGGCAAGAAGGCCGGGCCGTCGCCGCGCCGCAGCCGGAGAAGACGACCCTTCCGCGCATGACGCTGACGCCGGCGGCGCCCGCGGACTCCGGCTCGGATCCCCGGACGTACGAGGCGACGATCCGCCGCTTCGCCACGCTCACCCCATCCGATTCGATGGGGAACGGCGCGTACGCCGCGGCCGAGGCGGCGTTCGCGGCGGGCTCGTTCGACCAGGCGGCCAAGGCGTTCCATGATTTCGCCCGACGCTATCCCCGCAATCTCAACGTCAACGATGCGCTATCGGCCATCCTCCTGATCCAGGAAGCGCGCGATTTCGAGGACCGACCGCTGCTTCTCTACGCGCGGGCGCGGGCGCATCGCGCCGGGGGACAGCCCGATTCGGCGCGGATTCTTCTCGCCGAGGCGGCGGAACGGTACCCGGGCGCCAAGGCGCGTCATCGAATCGCGTACATGCTGGCGGAATTGGCCCGTGAGCGCGCGGACCACGTCGGCGCCCTTCGCTGGGCGATGGTCGCGGCCGATACGGCATCCACGAACCGAACGGCCCCCTTCGCGCTTCGCATCGCGGCCGAATCGTCGCTCGATTTGGGCAAGCCGCCGCAGGAGGCGCTCGCCCTGTACAAGATCATCCTGGAGCGGTATCCCCACTCCGCGGTGACGCCGGAAGCCCGGGCGCGCGCGCTGCAGATCCGAAAGAGGATGCCGCAGTGATGCGACTTCGCGCGCTGGTTCTGGCGGCCACGCTTGCCGTGGGGAGCCTGTGGCCCGCGGCAGCGGCCGCGCGCTTCCTGGTCCCCATGGACACGGCGCAGGCGGATCACCTGCGCGCGTATGGGCTCACGTATTGGGCCCTCTCCCGCGGGCTGCACGGCGAGTGGCTGCTGAACTACCGCGGCGGCTCGTTCCTCCTTCCGGAGACGGAGAGTGTCCGCGAGGAGGCGTTGGTGCGCGGCGTGACCCTGGAGCAGGTGAGCGAGGCGGAGATCGCGCGCATCCAGGCGGAAATCGCGGACAACAACATGGAGACCATCAAACTGGAAACGGCCCCCCGCGTGGCCGTCTACGTCCCGCCGAATGCGCCGCCGTGGGACGACGCGGTGCAGCTGGCGCTGGAGTATGCCCAGATACCGTACACGAAGCTCTGGGACGCGGAGGTGCTGGACGGTCGGCTGGCCGACTACGATTGGCTCCACCTCCACCACGAGGACTTCACCGGGCAGTACGGAAAATTCTATGCCGCGTTCGCGTCCGCGGATTGGTACCGGCTGCAGGTCGCGGAGAACGAAGCCGTGGCCCAGCGCTACGGCTTCGCCAAGGTCTCGGAGCTGAAGAAGGCCGTGGCCCAATCGATCCGGCAATACGTCGCGCAGGGCGGTTTCCTGTTCGCGATGTGCTCCGCCACCGATACGTTCGACATCGCGCTCGCGGCGGCCGGCGTGGACATCGTGTCGAAGGAGTATGACGGCGACGGTGTGACGCCGGGCGCGCAGGAGCGCCTCGATTTCAGCCGGACGCTGGCCTTCCAGAACTTCCAGCTGGAGATGAACCCGCTGGTCTACGAGTACTCGAACATCGATACCACGAACAAGGCGATCCTACGCGGACAGCGGGGCGACACCTTCACGCTGTTCGATTTCTCCGCGAAGCAGGATCCCGTGCCGACGATGCTGGTCCAGGACCACACGGCGACCATCAAGGGGTTCCTGGGCCAGACAACGGGCTTCGACAAGACGCTCCTCCGGCCGGGCGTGACGATCCTGGCGGAGACGCCGGGTTTCGACGACGTGAAGTACATCCACGGTCACTTCGGAAAGGGCACGTTCACGTTCTACGGGGGACACGATCCGGAGGACTATCAACACGCGGTGGGAGATCCGCCCACCGATCTCTCCCTGCACAAGAACTCGCCGGGCTATCGGCTGATCTTGAACAACGTTCTGTTCCCCGCCGCCGAGAAGAAAGAGAAGAAGACGTAGGAATTTCACCCTCGACAGCCCTCGGATCGGCTGGTACTCCTTGAAAGACCCCCGCGGTGCCTCCCCGCCGCCGGATATTCCAGCCCCCGACCTCGCACCGGAGGTGTCTCATGCACGATACAGCGAAAGGACAAATCGACCAGGCAGCCGCCGAGGTCTACGACGAGTATTTCGTGCCGGCGCTTTTTCAAGAGTGGGCGCCGCAAATGGCCGATGCCGCCGCCATTCGCGCCGGACAGCGCGTCATCGACGTGGCGTGCGGCACCGGCGTTCTGGCGCGGGAACTCATGGAGCGCGTCGGCGCGAAGGGCACCGTGGTCGGGTTGGACCCAAACCCCGGGATGCTCGCCGTGGCCCGGCGCAAGGCTCCAACCCTCGAGTGGCGCGAGGCTCCCGCCGAAGCGATTCCGCTTGGCGATGGGCTGTTCCACGCGGCGCTTTCGCAATTCGGGCTC
This sequence comes from Candidatus Eiseniibacteriota bacterium, assembly GCA_003235575.1. Lineage (GTDB taxonomy): Bacteria > Eisenbacteria > RBG-16-71-46 > SZUA-252 > SZUA-252 > SZUA-252. The sequence continues at coordinate 67,818 of QJVW01000069.1, forward strand.
ATGTTCTTCGACGATCAGGTGAAGGCGATCCGTGAAATGATGCGCGTCACGAAGCGCCGCGGCCACGTCGTCGTGTCCGTGTGGGACACGATCGAAGCGTCGCCGGGCTACGCAAAGCTCGCGGCGCTCCTCCACCGGCTCTTCGGCGCCGAAGCCTCCGCGGCGCTTCGAGCGCCCTATTGCCTGGGCGACACCAAGGACCTGATGGCGCTTTTCGAGAAGGCGGGCGTCGCCAACGCCAAGATCGAAACGCGCGCCGGAACCGCCCGCTTCAATTCGATTCGCTGGTGGATGAAAACCGACGTGCGCGGCTGGACGCTCTCCGACATGATCGACGATGCCCAGTTCGAGCGCCTGGTGTTCGAGGCGGAGGAGGAGTTGAAGGAATTCACCACGCCGCACGGCAACGTCGCGTTTCCGACGTCCGTGCACATCGTGAAGGCGGTCAAGTCGTAGAAAGCCGCCTCACGCCGCGAACACGGCGATCCATGGCGCTGCCGGTTGTCCCCGCCCCGTCTAGAGGGAGTGGAAGAAGCTCGCGATCAGGACGACGGCGAAGAAAACGATGAAGGGCAGGATCACCATCAGGGTGATGAGTCCGACCGCATGGACGGCCGGCGGGATGTGCATGTGATGAGACATGTCGCCCTCCTTGGAGGCGACACTCGCTCCGGGAGGACGCCTCCCGCCCGCGAAACGTGCAGAACGCGTACCGTCGACGGCCGGACGGAGAAAAATCCGCCTATCTTTCTTCGGGGCACCCCGTTGCGTCGTCCCAAGGGGGCCGCGATTCGGGGCTGGATGCCCGACATGTCCTGACGTGATGGCAGGACCCCTGACAATTAGGTCACACCTGCGCGGCGTCCACCGTCCGTGGACCTGGCGGACCCGGGGCTTCGCTTGTCCGGAACGGACGCGCCGTCTCCTGGATGGATCGGTCCAACTCCCTCCCCGCGTCTATTGGGACGCGATGATGATATTTCCGGCGCCCAACGTAGCGGTGATCTTCCCGTCCGCTCCGGTGCCGATGACGCCGTCGACGACGCGGTCCTCCACTTGGCCCACGACGGGGAAGCCGACTTGAATCGTGCCGGCGCCGACGGATAGCTCCAACGCCACGTTCGCGCTCGGAGGCAGATTGATCCAGATGTTTCCGGCTCCGGCCATGAAGGAACATTGGCCGGCGGCCGGCCCCACGTAGGTGATGTCCGCCGCGCCGGCCTGAATCCACGGCAGCATGTCCGGTGGGATCGTGGCGTCCACATCGACCCATGCGTTGCTCAGGCCAAGCGGATTGGCCGTGGTGACGCGCACGGTGTCCGCATCCGTGAGCATCTCCAGGTCGAGCTGGTCGAGATTCGATTCCTTCCGCGCCCATTTCACCGCCACGATATCCACGGCGTTCGCCGCGCCGGTCGTGACGTTGATGTTGCCCGCGAAATCGTTGATCTGGAGTACGCCTCCGGCGCCGACGACGAAACTGCTGTCGGATCGCGCGGAGAACCTTGGCGGCGATGAAGGATTCGACTCGTCCGAGCAGCCCAGGGCCGCGACGATCGAGAGAAGGGCGGCGCCCCACAGCGCGCGATATCGTTTCATCTCTCCATCTCCTTCCTTCGTGATTCCAACGTCCGACGTCTCCGATTCCTGCGGCGGCGACCCACGTGTCCCCAAATCGTGCCGGGCGGGCGTACGAGGTGAAAGCGGTCCGATGGTAGGTTCCCGAGGGCGGTCTACCCTCGGTACAGCTCCAAAATCCCGAACGTGTTGTTCACGCCGTGCGCCAGCGCCGCGGGCCAGATGGACCAGCGGCCGGCCAGCGTGACGGCGCCGAAGACGAGGCCGCTGGCGGCGGCGCCCGCGATGCCGGCGGGGCCCTGATACGCGTGCACGATGCCGAACATCGCCGCCTGGAGCACCAGGGCGAGCGCCATCGCCCGCCGTGTGTCGCCCAGCGCGAACGTGATTCCGCGCATGAGGACGATCCGGTACGCGACCTCCTCCCCGAACGCCGCGAAACTCCAACTCATCGCCAGCAGCCCGGCCAGCGCTCCCGGCGAGCCCTTCACGTCGGCGAACCGATCCAGAATCCGCGGTCCGCCAAGTAGCCCTTCGAGCATCGGTTCGAGCGCGACGTCGAAGACGCGCAGGACCGCGATCGCGGCGAGGGCCAGCAGAAGATGGCGCGGGCCGAGGCGTGTTCCGAAGCCCACGCGGTTCAGCGGCAGCCCCGCGCGCAGCAGCAGAACGGTGAACACGACGACGACGATGATGTAACCCGGTGTCGCGAACCCCGACCACGGCGTGAGGGCGCCGGGGTACGTGCCCGCCGCCCGCAACGCGCCCATCGCCAACAACCCGAGGCCCAGTCCCGGGATCAGCCATCGAACGCTCATGCTTCAGAACCTCCCGGCTCCACCTCCACCGCCGGCGCGATCAGCTGGTACATCACGGGCGTGACGATTCGCGCCAGGAGCGTGCTCGAGATCAATCCGCCGATGATCACCCACGCCAACGGAGAGTACATCGCGCTACCCTGCAGCGCGATCGGAAGAAGACCGCCGATCGCCGTCATGCTGGTGAGGACGATCGGGAGGAACCGGACCTCGCCCGCCTTTCGTATCGCCTCCTCCAGGGGGACGCCCCTCGATCGCATCTGGTTCGTCAGGTCCACCAGCAGGATCGAGGTCTTGATCTCGATCCCGATCAGCGCCACGAACCCGATCGTCGCGGTGAAGGAGAGCGTCGCCCCCACCGCCAGCAGCGCGAGAATGCCTCCCGCGATGCCGAGCGGAATCACGGAGGCCACGATCAGCACGGACCGGAACGTCCGGAACTCGAGCACCAGGATCGCCAGAATTCCGAAGATCGCCACCAGGATGGCGCCGCCGATCCCGCCGAAGCTCTCCTCGCGTGCCTCGATCTCGCCCGCGGCAACGATGCGATAGCCGGGCGGGATCTCCATTCGCCCGAGCCGCTCCAGCACCGCGCCCGTCACGCGGTCGGTGTTGTAGCCGCTCCGGACGTTGGCCGTGACCGTCACGCTTCGGCTGCGGTCGTAGCGCTGCATCTCGGGGACGGCGCGCTCGAACCGCACGTCCGCCACCTGCGCCAACGGCGTCAGACGGCCCGTGCTCGAACTGACGTACACCCGTTGGAGGTCGCGGGGATTCGGGCGACCGGTGCGACCCAGCCGCACCACCACGGCGCGCTCATCGCCGCTTTCCTCCCGCAGCGTGCCGGCCTCGAGTCCCGCCAATCCGAGCCGGATGGTTCGGTCGATCTCGATCGTCGGAATTTCCAGGAGTCCCGCCTTCTCGCGATTGAGGCGCACACGGAGGTCGGTCCCCGCCAAGCGCACGGGGTTCGTCACGTACTGGGTGCCGGGTGTCGTGTCGATCACGTCGGCGATGCGCGCCGCGATCGCGCTCAGGGAATCGACCGACGGTCCTTCGATCCGAATCGCGATCGGGGCCGCGATGGGGGGCCCATTCTCGAACTCGCGCACCGCCAACTCGGCCCCGGGGTAGGCGGACAGCTTCGCGCGAAGGGAGTCCAACAGGGTGGGCGTGCGGTGGGCGTCGTATTCGTGGAGCAGCACGAACAGTTGCCCGGCCCGCGGACTGTCCACCCGCGGGTAGATGTTGTAATAGACGGTCGGATTGTCGTGTCCGACCGACGTGTAGATCGCCCTCACCTCGGGACGCTGCCGCAGAACCCGCTCGGCGAAGCGCGCGGCCGAGTCGGTCACGGCGATCGAGGCGCCTTCGGGCGCGGTGATGTCCACGTGGAACTGCGGCGTCTCTGCCTTGGGGAAGAGGGAGAAGCCGACGACCGGCACCAGCGCGACCGACACGAGCACGATCACCGCCGCGATCACGAGCGTCCACCGGGGATGCTTCAGGGCGCGGTCGAGCACCGGCGCGTACGTCTTGTGAATGCCGCGGTCGAACGCTTGAAGGTATCGATTCCCCTCGCCCTCCGCCTTCCGTCGGAAGAAGATGCTGGCGAGCCACGGAATGATCGTGAGCGATACGAGAAGCGACGCCAGCACCGAGAAGACGACCGCCATCGGCAGCGACCGGATGAACCGCCCCGGATTGCCGGGAAGGAAGATCAACGGGATGAAGGCGAAGAGTAGCGTCGCGGTCGCCCCGAGCACGGCGACCCAGATCTGCTTCGTCCCCAGAATGGCCGCCTCCCGCGGGCCGCGGCCCTCCCGCCGGAACCGCGTGATGTTCTCGACCACCACGATCGAATCGTCCACCAGCAGGCCGAGGGCGATCACCATCCCGACGATGGTCATTTGGTTCAGCGTGAACCCCGCCCAGGCCAGGGCCACGAGCCCGATCGCCAGCGAGAGCGGAATGGAGATCATGACGATCGACGCCGCGCGGAAGCCGAGCGGGAGGAGCGTCAGAGCCACCAGCGCGATCGCGATCAGGAAGTCCTCGGTCAACCGGTTCAGCCGGTGCGACACGTTGGCCGCTTGATCGAACCCGCGCTCCAGCGTCACCGTGCCCGGCAGGTCCTTCTCGAACGCATCGAGCGCGGCGTAGATCCTGTCGCGCACGGCCTGGACGGTGGTCCCCGCCTGCTGGTTCGCCGTGACGAAGACCGCACGGCGTCCGTTGAAGCGCGCGCGGTAGGTAGAGTCGGCCGAAGCCCAGCGCACCGTCGCGACATCGGAAACGTGGACCAACCGGCCGCGACCACCGCGGATGACGGTGGCGCGGATCTCGTCCAGCGTCTCGTAGCTTCCCGATGAATGAACGCTGAAGCTCCGCCGCCCCGACTCCACCGCGCCCGCGGGGATGTCGGTGCTCTCGCCGCCGATGGCGCCGAGCACCAGTCCCACGGGGAGGCGAAGTTCCGCCAAACGTCCAAGATCGACGTCCACGTGGACCTGGCGCTTCGGCGCGCCCCACCGCTCCGCCTTCCGAACCCCGGGCACGGCGGTCAGCCGGTCCTGCAGCGCCTCGGCCAAAGAGTCGAGGGTGGCGAAGGACGCGTTCGGCGAAACGAGCGCCACCTGGACGATGTTCACGTTCAGCGTCGTCGAGCGCGTGATGTCCAGGCGGGTCAGCTGCGACGGCAGGTCTGGCCGGAGTGCGTTCACTTCGCGCGTCACCTCGTCGTACTTCCGGTCGGAGTCCTCGTCCGCGTCGAACTCGATGAACGTCGTCGCGACGCCGTCCCGGATCGAACTGCTGATCCGCTTCACGTTCTCCAGCTCGTTCAGACGATCCTCGAGTTTCTTCACCACGAGCCGTTCCAGGTCGGTGGGGCTCGCGCCCGGGTAGACCGCGACGATCGAGTAGCCGGGAAAGTCGAGCGGCGGATCCTCGTAGCGTGGAATGGTCATCCACGATGAGACGCCCAGCGCCACCAGCATCGCGAAGACGATGACGGTGAACTGCCAGTGGCGAACGGAAAAGGCGGTGAGTCTCACGGACGGACCTCCACCGCCTGACCGTTGTCCAGATAGGCGGCGCCCTCGGTGATGACGCGCGTGACTCCTTCGAGTCCCGACGCGACGGCGATCTGGTCGCCGGCGAGGAACGCCAGCGTCACCGGTCGACGCTGGGCGGAGCGACCGTCGGGCGCGAGCGAGTAGACGACGCCCTGCGTCCCGTCGGCTTCGAGCACCGATTCGGAAGGCACCAGGGTCACCGCCTGCTCCGAGGAGGGCGTGATCTCGACGGCGCCGACCAGCCCGCTCACGCGGGACGCCACCGCATCCTCGAGCGAGCCGAGCGCCACCTCGACGCGATACGTTCCGGTCATCGGGTCCGCGGCCGCGGCGATCTCGGTCACGCGCCCCTCGAACGTGCGGCCCGGGAGCGCGTCGAAGCGCACCGTGGCGTGGTCGCCGCGACGGATCCGGACGACGTCGCGGTCGGCGAGCCAGGCGCGCACGACCTGCCCGCGCGCGCGACTCCCGAGCGTCAGGATCGTGGCGCCGGACTCCACCAACTCGCCCGGTTCCGCGAGTCGGCGCAGGATCACGCCGTCCGCGGGCGCGACGATCGTGGCGTGCCGCCGGTTGAAGAGGACGGCGTCGAGCTCCGCCATCGCGGCGTCGCGCGCCGTGCCCGCGTCCTCCATTTGCTCGCGCGTGACGACGCTGTCGGCGTAGAGCCGCTCCGCGCGCGCCAGGTCGCGTTCGGCTTTCTCGGCCGCGGCGCGCGCCCGCGTCACGCCGGGTTCGATCTCGCCCATGTCGAGGCTCGCGAGAAGCTGGCCGGCCTTCACCGTCGCCCCCTCATCCACCAGGACGCGCGCCACCACGCCCCCGATCTTGAACGAGAGCGCCACGTCTTCCTTCGGTCCCAGCGTGCCGGTCGCGATGACCGGCACGGCGACGCGCTCCACGACGACCGGCGCGACACGGACCGGCACGGCCCGCTCGGCGGCCGGCGCCTCGTCGCCGCCCCGGGAACATCCTCCCGCCGCGAAGGCCGCGACCAAGGGGAGGAGCAGGGTGATCAGCAGGCGCTTC